>DVEB01000278.1 GCA_015295905.1 Synechococcales cyanobacterium M55_K2018_004 | reverse complement strand
CTTAGCCTCCCCCATCTGCTTCACACCACCCTCGCCACTGTCCCTAGTCAGATCCCCTACCTCTTTCCACCTGCTGCCCCTGCGCTGCTCACGCGCTCCTCTGCCCCCCGCCATATCGGCATCGTCTGGTCTGGTAGTCCTACCCACCAAAACGACCGCCGCCGCTCCTGCCCCCTCCACGAATTTCTGCCCCTACTGCAACTCCCCTACATCCGCTTTCACAGCTTGCAGATTGGCCCCCGCGCTGAGGAGATCCGCCCCCTAGTCGAACAGGGCCTAGTGGAAGACTGGAGCGATCGCCTGCACGACTTTGCCGACACTGCTACCCTGATTGCCCAACTCGATCTTGTTATCACCGTCGATACCTCCGTCGCCCACCTCGCAGGGGGGCTTGGCAAACCCGTCTGGGTGCTGCTTTCCTATGCCCCTGACTGGCGCTGGTTACTGCACCGCACCGATAGCCCTTGGTATCCCACGGCTCGCCTCTTCCGCCAACCCAGCCCCGGCGACTGGAAAACCCCCATCCACCAGGTCATCACCTCCCTAAAGGGCCACGTTTCCGCGGTCACCCCCCTGCCCCCCCCATCGCCTGCCCCTCCGGTCTCCTCCGCACCTACCCCCCTCGGTATTGGTTGGGAGATCGGCAACAACACGGGCTGGCGAGTGTTTGGCCTGAATTTGACACTGCAGCTGCTCAAGCGACCTGACATCGAGCCAGTGCCGCTGCTGCCGCTGGGCCAGCCAGAGACGTTGAACCCACTGCAGCGGGAATTGCTCCAGCCTTCGATGACCCATCAGCAACGGCTCTGGCGGCAGTTGCAACAACACCCGGATCAGGTGGCGACCTGCAACTTCCTTATCCTCAAGGGCATGGGCAACCGGGGCATGATTGCACCGCAGATGCAGCGACTTGTGGGACGACACAACGTCGCCATGATTTTCTCCGAAGATACGCAGTGGGATGCCCAAGGCCTGGCGATCGCCCATCGCTTTGACCGCATCCTGGCAGGCTCTAGCTGGAATGCAGCAGTCCTCAGAAGTGTGGGCATTTCCAAAGTGCAGACCGTCTTGCAAGGGATTGACCCCAGCCTCTTTCATCCGGCTCCCCGCAGTGGGTTGTTTGGCGATCGCTTTGTCATCTTTTCGGGTGGCAAGCTGGAGTATCGCAAAGGGCAGGATATTGTTGTTGCGGCCTTCAAAGCATTCCACAGCCGCCATCCTGAAGCCTTGCTGCTGACCAGTTGGCACAACCAGTGGCCACAAACGATGGCGGAAATTGAACGGGGGGGATATGTCTCAGGCGTACCCACAGCGACTTCTAGTGGGCGGTTGCAGATCAAAGCATGGCTGATGCAGAATGGCATTCCCGGTGATGCCGTGGTGGATGTAGGGGCGATCGCCAACGACCAATCGGCTCAAATTTTGCGAGAAGCCGATGTCGCCCTCTTTCCCAACCGCGCTGAAGGCGGGACAAACTTGGTGGCAATGGAGTGTCTCGCCTGTGGCATTCCCACTATCCTCTCTGCCAATACAGGACATCTGGATTTAATTCGTGACGATTGCTGCTATCCTCTCCGCCAGCAGGGCAAAGTTGCCAGCACACCCCAGTTTCGGGGGACTGAAGGATGGGGAGAATCGGCAGTTGATGAAATTGTGGAGACTTTAGAGATAATTTATCAGAATCGTGATGAAGCTCAGCAACGCAGTAAACAAGCAGTTCTGTTGATGCAAGAGTGGACCTGGGAGAAACAAGTCAAGCGACTGGTGGAGGCGATTGCTGATCTTTTATAATGAGACTTTGATCATAATGAGACTTTGAACGAATTTACCACACTCTCACCAAGCTGCTGTCCTAGGGGTCCTCATCATCTGCCTCATCATTTGAATAATAATGATTGCTGCGTCGCACAATCCAATAACTAATGGCTAGGGCAAAAATAGCAGTACCTAGACCAATGAGCTCAAAGCCGCTGGCTCCCTTCGAGTCGAAAATAATAATCTTTCGGGCGACCGCCGTTAACGAGGTAATGATCACGAGTTCTAACTGAACCACATGCTTCTTCAAGTAAGCAGTAATATTTTCCAGGACTTCCAGCGCAATCAAAACGTTGAGGAATAGGCCGAAAATGGCAATCAAGCTAGTGTTAAAGAAGGCAATCGGCGGTGTGAGCAGCTCTCTTGCTAACATCAGACATAAATCCACAACCGAAACAAAGATAACGACGATCATCGCCAGCGACAGCAGCTTCGAGACCAAGGTCTCGATCTTCTTCAAAAATTTGAGGAAGCTCTCGTCGCTGCTGGTACTGGTGAGGCTTTTTGAGAGATTACGAAGGAAGTTACGCACGGTGGTAAGGGTTGCGCAGGTGAACGACGCGATCAGGAAGGAGTGCGGATAGGCATCTATGCTCCTCCCTCAAGATTGTCCCTGAGTCTGCATCTGGAGGCAAGCAGTCTCCCTCTTCCTTTTTTAAGCAACACCCGCGAATGTGACCCAAGTGAACGCGTGTTCCAGCAATTCTCCTAGAGCTTGCATGGATCCCAGCATGACTCATACAGAATATGGTGCTACGCGCTCGTGATGTAAAAAATTTTTTTTGGGAAACCGCACGGTGCGGGGTTGCCCAAAAAAAACTTCGTCCTAACCTATGTGTGTAGCGCTCTAGTCGTTAAGAAGGAACTTTAGCATGCTTACCGTTGTCAACCCGGCCACAGAAGCAGTGATTGAAGAGTTACCGTCTGATGATGCAGCGGCGATCGCCCAAAAAGTTGCTGCTGCCCGCGCTGCCCAACCTGCCTGGGCAGACCGCACTCTGGCGGAACGGAAGCAACTCATTCAGCGATTTGGTGAATTGCTGGCCAACCAAGCTGACCCCCTCGCAGAACTGCTCACCTGCGAAATGGGCAAACCCATCCAGCAGGCTCGCGCCGAAGTCAAAACAACCGTGAGCCGGATTGGGTTTTTCCTGGAACAGGCCGACTCCACCTTGGCGACTGAAACAGTATTAGCAACACCTGGCCTCCAGGAGCAGATTAGCCACGAACCCCTGGGCATCATCGCTAATATCTCCGCTTGGAACTATCCCTACTTCGTTGGTTCTAACGTCTTCATTCCAGCATTGCTGGCTGGTAACGCCGTGCTGTACAAACCTTCAGAGTTTGCTAGCTTGACGGGCAGGGCGATCGCCCAACTGATGCAGCAGGCCGGGATTCCCACCGACATCTTCCAGACGGTTGTGGGTACGGGACAGGCCGGGGCCGCCTTACTGGATCATCCGTTGAATGGTGTGTTCTTCACTGGCTCCTATGCCACAGGGTGCAAGATTGCTGCCATGGCAGCCAAACACCTGATGAAGGTGCAGCTTGAACTAGGCGGCAAAGACCCAGTCTATATTACTGAAGATGTGGATATTGCCACGGTTGTCCCCGCCGTTGCCGATGGCGCCTTCTACAACACTGGCCAGAGCTGCTGTGCGGTCGAGCGAATTTACGTCCATGCACGAGTCTACGACGCCTTTGTCGAAACCTTCCTGGCAACTGTTCGTTCCTTTGTGGTGGGTGACCCCATGCAGGAGACCACCTACATCGGCCCTCTTGCTCGGCGGCCTCAACTCGATGTGTTGCAGCAACAGGTAGAAGAGGCGATCGCTAAAGGAGCCACTCTGCTAACGGGCGGCACCCCCCTCGACCGTCCAGGCTACTTTTTTGCGCCCACTGTCCTGACGGATGTCAACCACACCATGAGCGTCATGATGGAGGAGAGCTTTGGTCCCATCATCGGCATCCAGAAGGTGAGCAGTGATGAGGAGGCGATCGCCCTCATGGCCGACACCCCCTATGGACTGACCGCCAGCGTCTACACTGCTGACCGCGATCGCGCCATCCGCATCCTGAAGCAAATGAACACCGGCACGGTCTACTGGAACTGTTGCGACCGGGTTAGCCCCCGCCTCCCGTGGTCAGGTCGGGGGCACTCTGGTATCGGCCTGACTCTCTCAACCTACGGAATTCAAACCTTTACCCAGCCAAAGGCATGGCATCTGCGCGGTCCTGCATAGATGTTAACGTGAATTCCAGATCAGCTGGACCCCTTGATGTTCCCTGCGCGTCGCGCACTGCCGATGCTGTAGCAGCACAAAGTAAGGGGGCGATCGCACAACACCAGAGACTTTCGGTATGCTTAGAAGGAAGTAGGACTAAGCTGCCGCGCAGCAGGCGTTCCCGCCAGTGTGATGCGTTCAGCAATGAGTTCCTGCAACGAATGCTTATAACTCCCTGATCCCCACTCATCGCCCGCCTGGGAAGTGATATCTTGGTTTAGATGAACGATCTGGATCACTACTATCGAGTATTGGGGCTTGAGCCTGGCGCATCTCAGGAGGAGGTGAACCAGGCCTACCGTGACTTGGTGTTTATCTGGCACCCGGATCGCATCCCGGCAGATAATCCTCGCTTGCAAGAAAAAGCGCAGGAAAAAATTAAAGAACTCAACGAGGCCCGCGATCTGTTGCGTTCCCACCGTGCCAAAGGGCAATCTTCGGGCAGTAGTTCCACCTCTAGCTCTGCCTCCGCGTCATCAAGCGCTAGCTCCAAGAGCAACCAATCGCACAATCAGGCCTATCGTCGTTCCTACGACCCCTATTACCATCAGACCTATCGTCAAACCAACGGCCAATCATCGAACGGAAAATCGTCCGGTAACTCCTCCAACTACGACTCCTCTAGGCGATCGTCCTACTCCTCGAATCACTCTCACTCGTCGTCTAACTACCAATCGTCTGGGAGTGCATCCTCGAGTGGCTCGTCTACCGGAAATCAGCGGCAGGCTCCTCGACAGTCCTACTACCAACCTCCTCCACGTCCCCACTACTACTATCAAACCCGCTACCAGTCCTCTGGTCAGAGTTCAGGACAGACGGGTTCTGGGCAGAACTACTCCGGATCCACCCATGCGGATTCGACCTCAAATGCCTCAAACAGTCATAGTGCTGGTCCTCACTCCGCTAATGGTAGTCATTCCGGTCAATCGGCTTACCAGAACCCCTACGGCTACTACAGCAGCACGTATCAACAGTCCTCCTATCCCCCCCCTGGTTATAACCCTCCGGGCTACTCTGGGTCTGGTGCCTCCAATACCCAATCTTCCTATTCCCAGGCCGCCTCTTCTCAGGCCAGTGCAGCGGGTCGTCAGCAAAATCCTGACTTGAGCGGGGCTGACTTGAGTGGGCAAAACCTGAAGGAAAAGGATCTTTCGGGGCGAAACTTGAGTAATGCAAACTTGAGTAATGCAAACTTGAGTGACTCGTTCTTGCACCGAATCAATCTCAGTGGTGCCAACCTGCATCAGGCCAACTTGTTTCGAGCCAACCTGTTACAGGCTAACCTCCATAAAGCCAATCTGCGCGAGGCCAACTTGATTGGTGCTGACCTGAGTGGGGCCGACTTGAGTGGGGCCGACCTGAGCGGTGCCCGCATCGGTGTGAAAGATAAATTAATGGTGAAGTTGACTGGGGCAAACCTGACCGGAGCAATTATGCCGGATGGGACGATACATGCCTAACGATTTTGGGGCAGCGTTTGTAGGGTCCATTGGGTAGCGCCATTGCCGGCTGTTGGTTTTGCCCAGCTCCAGCGATCGCTCTCCGCATCGCGCTGGAGATACAGGTCAAACGGATTCTCGCGTTGAGTCACCCGGCGATCGCCAAAATCAAACTCAACGTCGTAGGTTCCTCGGATGTGGTATCCCTTTTGTCCCTGAATTTTCACCCCTTCCTGCTGGGTAATCCGCACATGGCTGATGGCAACAGCAGGCGGCTCCGGTGCGGTGCGGCGGAACAACTGCTGGCGCAGGACGGCTTGGGTCTGCTCAACCTGGAGGGCGATCGCTTGTTCGGCAGCGGCGGTGAGGGGGCCGGGGGTGGAGCAAGCGTTGAGGGCGATCGCCAGTAGGAAGGCGAGGAGAATGCGGAGGAGGGGCATGGGTGGGGTGAGTGGAGTAGGTGGAGAGAGTGAGGGGGAAAGGTACACTGGGAGTGGTTTTCTCAGTCTATCGCTCTGGGTTGCCCTCTCGAAACTCCTCAATACTATGAAAACACTTGGTTTGGGCGATCGCCTCTACGATTATCTGCTGTCGGTTTCGTTGCGGGAACCAGAAGTGCTGCAACACCTGCGGCAGGAGACAAGCCAGCTTCCCAATGCTGTTATGCAGGTGACGCCGGATGAGGCGCAGTTACTAGGATTCCTCGTTCAGTTGATGCAGGCGAGGCGGACCTTGGAAATAGGCGTCTTTACGGGCTACAGTTCGCTGGCGGTGGCGCTGGCTTTGCCAGAGGACGGGCAGATGATTGCCTGTGATGTTAGTGAGGAATATACGGCGATCGCTCGTCGCTATTGGCAGCAGGCCGGAGTTGCCCACAAGATTGACCTCCGCCTCGCCCCCGCCCTGGAAACGCTAGACCAGCTACTGAGCGAAGGGCAGGCGGGCTGTTTTGACTTCGCCTTGATTGATGCTGACAAAGGGAACTATCTGAATTACTATGAGCGCTGCTTACAACTGATTCGCCCGGGTGGACTGATTGCTGTAGATAATGTCCTCTGGTCGGGCCGGGTAGCTGACCCCTCTGTGCAGGATGATGCCACAACAGCCATCCGCCGCTTTAACGAAACGCTGTACCAAGACGAGCGCATCAGCCTTAGCCTGCTGCCGATCGCTGATGGCTTAACGCTTGCCTTGAAACGTTAGCCCATTTCACTCAGTTCGATCACATTGCCGTCGGGGTCGCGGGTGAACAATGCGGCTCGACCAGAGGCACTCATCTGAATGTCACAGCCGTGGGCCAGCAGGTGTGCTTTGGCTGCAGATAAATCGTGGACGGCGAAGGCAAGGTGGCGATCGCGCCCCCATTTTTCTGGGTTCTGGTGTTTTCCAGCAATGCCCTCATCCACAATCAGGTGAACCTGCACATCGCCGATTTGATACCAGGCACCCGGGAATTTCAGTTGACGGTCGATCTTCGACAGACCCAAAACTGTTCCATAAAAGTGTTCTGCCTTTTCTAGATCAGACACTAGAACTGCAGCGTGGAGGTATTGAGCGATTTGCATAGGTATTGCCTGCGCGTGCGATCGCCTTGATTCTATCGTTGTTTGCTGATGCAGGCACCCAACACTGACGGCCTCGCAGCGCCGCCAAAAGGCAAAATCCCAAATTAGGATTGTGAAACTCTACCCAACCTCAAAACATTTTCAGTTCTAGTTGACATTGACAATTGCAGTTGACAAAGTTAGGATAGAATCATGAAACATTCTAGGCAGTCCGATCAAGACCACTCCAGTTGGACGCTGGAAGAACTCGTGGACATTGCCAATCAGCGGTTGCCGGAGGTTTCGCCAAAAGAGAAAGCCCATACCAGAGTGCGGGAGGCGGTCACGCCCCGGTTGGTGCGGCACTACACTAGCCTGGGCATGCTAGACGAACCATTGAAGGAAGGGCGCGAAGCCCGCTATACCTACCGTCACCTGTTGCAGCTTTTGTTGATCAGGCGATTGCTGGCAGAAGGGTATGGAGCCAGTGCCATCGGGGGGCTGGCGATCGCACGCACCAACGACGAACTGGAAGCACTCTTGCAGGGTGAGATGCAACTCACCATTGCGCCGGTCAACTCTGCGCCGGTCAACTCTGCGCTGGCATACCTGCAACAGATCCAGCAGGCGGCTAGGCCAGCACTGTCGCCATCGGCTGGTGCGCAGAAGGGCGATCGCCAAAGTAGCCCTTCTACTGCCCCTGCTGCTAGCTCAGTCAGGCCGACGATGTCTCCAGGCTCGGCTTTTGAGCAGTCCTGCATCTCGCCTGCTCTTGTTGATGACCTGCCTCCTGCTGCCCCCGTCCCCTGGATTCGTCTAGAAATTTTGCCTGGTCTGGAAATCCATATCCGGCAGGATTTCGCCTTTCCCTCTAGCCCCCAAGAGCAACACGACCTGTGGGAACGCATCCGCCAGCTTCTGTTGTCCTTTTTCAGCCGGAGTTCTGGACCATGAAGCTTTTTTGCAGGGTTGACTGCCTAGGATACCCGTAAGCTTTGCTCTTTTTCAACCGGAGTTCCACACCATGAATTCATCTCACACCTCACAACCCTGTCCTCAAATCGAACTGATTCCCCTGCGAGCCGCCGTCTGTAGCGACCAACCCACAACGTTGGATGTTCTGGTGCGCATCACGCCGCCCACGGTCAAAGTTTCTGCTGAACGTCCGCGACTGAACCTGGGGTTTGTGATCGATCGCTCTGGGTCAATGCAGGAGTTCTGCAAAATTGAATACGCCCGTCAGGCGGTGTGCTACGCGATTGAGCAACTGTTGCCGAGCGATCGCCTCAGCGTGACCATCTTTGATGATGAGGTAGAGGTTCTGGTAGCCAGCACGCCAGCCACCCACAAGGCCACGATCATCAACCAGGTGAAGCAAGTCCACCCCCGAAGGGGCACGGCGCTGCACCAGGGTTGGCTGGAGGGGGGGATGCAAGTTAGCCAACACCTGTTAGAGGGGCTGAACCGTGTGATCCTACTCTCCGATGGGCTGGCGAATGTGGGAGAAACCGATCCGGATGTGATTGCCAGTCACGTCCATGGCCTGTCAAAGCGTGGAGTCAGCACTAGCACCTTGGGCGTCGGCAACGACTATAACGAAGACCTCATGGAGGCGATCGCCAGGAGTGGGGACGGCAACTACTACTACATCGAGTCGCCCAGCCAACTGCCCCAGATCTTTGCTAGAGAGTTAAACGGTTTGGTGGCGACAGTGGGAACGAAGGTGAGCCTTGGTGTCGAGCCACAAAACGGTGTGGAACTGGTGGAAGTCCTAAACGAACTGACGGTCAATCAATACGGGCGATTTTATCTACCCAACCTGGTGATAGATAATCCGATTAATGTGGTTGTGCGGTTAAAAGTACCGGCAGCCAATCGTTCTAAACTGCTGTGTAATTTCCGCTTGGCCTGGAACCCTCCCCAAGGCGAACCTCGCCAAACCTACCGCGTCTCGCTGCAACTGCCCGTGGTGACTGCCACGCAGTTCGAGCAGATGCTGACCAGCCCGATTGTTGAAGAACAGGTGATGTTGTTGCAGGCAGCTCGTGCCAAACAGGAGGTAGTGCGACGGCTAGACGCAGGAGACTTGGCTGGTGCTGGTCAGGTGCTCAACACTCTTCACGATGTAATGAGCGACTATGCGTTGTCTATGCCAGAAGTCGCTTTAGAACTGGAAAGTATCGAAGACCTTCAACTTCAACTGCGGCAACGGAAGCTGGATGCATTTCGCAAAAAATCACGCTACCAGTCTTACCAACGCAACTTCTCGAGGAATGATGCCAAGTAGGTGTCTAGTTGCAGGGGTGTAGTTACAGACTACACCACTCAACGCTTTAACCAACAGAATCTTGCGCTACGGCGCTATGCGCTCATGATGTAAAAAGGTTTTTGTGGGCAACCCCGCGCCGCGGGGTTGCCCACAAAAACCTTTGTCCTCCGTCTGTTGCCTAGGTTTTGCAATTGGTATCCGCGGCTGACTTGTGCTGTAAATTCACAATCCAAAACCCAAAGCCCCAAAGGGTATCAGTTCAACCACCCCACCAACGGCAAGAAGACAGATGCAAGGAGAACCCAATTCTCGGTATCCTGTGTAAGGCCAGGAGGCGAGGCTTGTAGAGTGAGGGCTGGCGACTGAACCCGATCGCACTGCCCTACTCCTTCAGGACTCCGTCGCAACTAACGATCCGGAACGCAAGACAGGAAACCCGTCGTGATTGACCTCAAGCAGATTCGTGAAAATCCAGAGCAGGTCCAAGCCCAGCTCAACCTGCGAGGCGATGGCTATGATTTGCAGCCCATTCTCGCACTTGACAAGCAACAACGAGAACTAGAAGTGGGGCGATCGCAACTCCAGGCCCGTAGCAATGAGATCGGCAAACTGGTCGGTCAAAAGATGAAAGCGGGAGCCAAGCCCGATGATCCGGAAATCCTTGCCCTCAAGGATGAAGGTAACCGGATCAAGACGCAACTGGCAGACCTGGAGCCGCAAGAACGGGAAATCAAAGCCAAGATTGAGACGATCCTACTGACGCTCCCCAATCCGCCTAGTCCCACCACGCCTGTGGGGAAAACCGAAGACGAGAACGTTGAGGTGCGCCGATGGGGAGAGGAGTACCTGCCGACTAACCCAAATATCCTGCCCCACTACGAGATTGGTGAAAAATTAGGCATCCTTAACTTTGAGCGATCGGTCAAAATTGCCCAGAGCCGCTTTGTGACGCTCATTGGCGCAGGGGCAGCGCTGGAGCGAGCGCTGATCCAGTTCATGCTGGATCTGCACACCCAAGCAGGTTTTCTTGAAATGTTGCCACCGATTTTGATCAACAGCGCTTCCCTGACGGCTTCTGGGCAACTGCCCAAGTTTGCCGACGAAAGCTTTAAGTGCGATCGCGATGATCTGTGGCTGACTCCGACGGCAGAAGTTCCCATCACCAGCTACTACCGCGATGAGATCCTGTCTGCTGAACAACTCCCGATTTATCACTGTGCCTACACGCCTTGTTTTCGCCGCGAGGCTGGCAGCTATGGACGCGACACTCGCGGCCTGATCCGCCTACATCAGTTTAATAAAGTAGAACTATTCAAATTCGTCCACCCCGACACCTCGTTTGATGAACTGGAAAGCCTAACTCAGCAAGCAGAGCGTGTCCTGCAGGCACTGAAATTACCCTACCGAGTGATGGCCCTTTGTACTGGCGACCTTGGCTTTGCGTCGGTGAAGACCTATGACTTGGAGGTGTGGCTGCCCAGCCAGGGGAAGTATCGGGAAATTTCCAGTTGCTCAAACTGTACGGACTTCCAGGCGCGTCGGGCTAACCTCCGCTTCAAAGAACCAGGCAAGAAGGGAACTCAGTACCTACATACGCTCAATGGCTCTGGGCTAGCGATCGGGCGCACGATGGCGGCCATTTTGGAGAACTATCAGCAGCCAGATGGAACGGTGCAGGTTCCCGAAGTGTTGCAACCGTACCTAGGACGACCAGTGTTGTAGAGTGTTTTGGAAGACCGATCGTGGGCGATCGCCACAACGCCTAACACCACAACACGGTGAGAGCAGAGTGTTTTGAGGAGTTTGGACTACTTGACGCCAGTTCGGGTTAGGAGGGCTTCGGGGCACTGCATAGTGTGCGGTGCCCTAAAGTCCTTGATTTTCCGTGCGCGTCGCGCACGGAAAATCAAGGACTTTAGCTTATCCGGAATTCACGTTATTTAACGTCAGTTCTGGTTAAGAGGGTTTTGGGTCACCGCGCCCGGCGCGGTGACCCAAAACTCTTACTTTTCTGTGCGCGTCGCGCACAGAAAAGTAAGAGTTTCAGCTTATCCCGAATTCACATTATTTAGTGATTTTCGGCAGATAAGGAGGCAACTAAAGCCTCTGGGACTTCCAACGACACAGCTTGGCGCTTCGAGTCAATCACCTTTGCAGGAATCCCAACAGCATTTTTGCCAGCGGGAACATCACAGAGGACAACGGCATTTGCGCCCACATTGACATCGTTTCCTAGGTGAATTTTGCCGAGCAACTTTGCGCCTGCTCCTACATTGACGCGATCGCCCAGCACTGGCGCATCGTAGGGACGGTCTAGGTAGCGGTTGCCCAACGTCACCCCCTGCCGAATGATGCACTCATCGCCGATGGTGGCGAATCCGTGAATGATCACCCCACCAGCATGTTCAAACACCACCCGTCGCCCTAGGCGCACCGTGTAGGGTAGGTCAATCCCATAGTGGTTGCGAACTTTGCGGTAGAGTGCCCGGTAGAGCATACTCAAGGGTGCCCGCAGAATTTTGGGCTTAACCGTCATCCGCCAGTTGCCGAAGCGGTGGACAGCGACCGCCCGAAACCCAGTGCGTGTCCAATCCCGCTTGTGGGCAATCCAGTCTTCTTTGATCAGGCGAAGCATTTCCCCGAAGGTCAGCGTATATTCTGGTTCGGGAGGCATTTCCTGGACAGGTGTTGCAGAATTCATACCTGACTCCCTTTCAAAAAGACACTGTTGCTGATCAGATCGATCAGCATTTTGGGTGGATCAATATCAGGTCGGCGCTGCAGGGTACGGCGGACGTGCCACAGTGAGAAGCCAATGATGCGAGTAATATCTGCAATTGCTGCGTAGACCTGACCGTGGTTCTTGACGAAATAACGGCGCCGTGAGTCAAACCAGTACTGAGGCCGCCGCTTCGGTTTGCGGTTTGTATTGGTGATCCCAGAACTCTGTCCCACAAAATGCACAACACGACTCTCTGGCACATACCAGCAGGGCCAGCCCGCCCGGTTTGCTTGTAGACAAAAATCGACCTCCTCAAAATAGAGGAAGTATTGCTCATCCATCAGACCTATGGCATCAAACACCTCACGTCGGATGATCATACTGGCTCCTGCCACCCAGTCTGTTGGACAATCTGCTTCAGGTACTGGAGGGGCCACGACCCAACGACTCAGCAAGCGACTGACAAATCCCAGACGCAGGCTGTCTTCCAGTTCTGAGAAGATGGATGGGAAACGGAACGCCGACCGTTGGGGAGTGCCATCAGGCTCCTCTAGGCGACTGCCTGCAATGCCAACCTTGGGGTTTGCCTCCATGAAGTCTACCAAGGCCCGGATGGCCCCCGGTCGCACGACCGTATCGGGGTTGAGCAGCAGGACGTAGGGAGGAGGGGTTTCTGTCTTGAGGATTTCTCGAATTGGGGCATTGTTGCCAGCGGCAAAGCCGCCATTGTGGGGCAGGGGCATCAGGGAAGCCCAGTCTCCCCAGTCAGAGGCGGCGATCGCCGTTTGAATTTTTTCAGCAGAACCATCCTGAGAGTCGTTATCAACCACAACGACTTTGCAGCCAAGGACGGTAGGGATTTCGGGGACGAGCGATCGCAAACAGTCAATCGTCAGTCCGGCGGTTCGGTAGTTAAGAATCACTACCAGTAACGACACAGGGGGCTGGGATTGGGCTTGCATAGGTCAGGTTAGGTAAGGGACTGGGTGAACGAACAGTCTTCCGATATGAAGCATGGTCGTTCCAGAATTGGGTCTAGCGGATCCTCGCTTACAGAATAATATGTTGCTCCTCAGCAAGGGCAATGGCACACCTGATGGAGCTCCGAATCTTTACCAGAGCTTCATTGTTGGCACTGTCTCCGTCTGTTACTGAGTCGGTTTACACCACGACAAACCGACTCAATAACGACGGATTCTGTATCACGACCAATCTGATGGAGTGAGACGGGAGGGAGAAGGCCTTCTCCCAGGAGGCAAGCCCTCCCTGCTCCCCTGTCGTCCTAATGTCGTCCTAGTGTTTGGAATCGGTATTACAAGGCTTTGCAAGTTGCTTTTTAGGAATTGACTAGGGGGGCGGCTGCCTCTCTGGTAAAGAAGCCTGCCCGTCTGAATCCTAGATTTCCCAAAATTGAGCGCACCGCTGCACTCCACCCCTGGGTTTCGTCGTAGAACTGTTCCTGCAATGCTCCGCAAGCAGCCTGCTTTGCCGCATAGAAGTCTGGATCATCACAGAGTTTGACCAGCGCATCAGCATAGGCAGTGGGCTGATCTGGTGGCACTTCCACTACGGCGTCCTTGAGGTAGGAGAGGGCGGGACAGACTGCCGAAGTGACAACCGGACGACCAGACAAAATTCCCTCAACTACCACTTTGTTAAACCCTTCCACAAAATCGGTGCGAGTGGGGACGACAATTGCATGGGCGCGGTTGAACATTGCCCGCATCTGGGTTTTGTTGCAATGTCCATGACAGACAAAGCGGTCGGCTAAACCAGCTGCTTGTGCAGCCTGACGCAGGGCCTCTAGTTGCGTGCCATCGCCACAGAGGTCGAAGGTAATGTCGGTGCGACCAGCCTGTGCAAGTTGTTGAGCGATCGCCAACAGATCAAAAACGCCCTTCTCTCGCTCGATGCGACCTGCAAAGACAACTCGAAAGGGCGATCGTTCCTGGCTAGGGGATTCGACTCCCGCGAATGCCTCACGCCGATAGATTGGCAGAAATTGGGCGATCGGGGGCACCTCCGTCCCGGTCAAATCTTCCACTTGCTCCGCGATCTCGTCCGAGACGGCCAGCACCCCCGCGCAGAAGTGACGGAAGAAAACGCGATCAAGCGCTAGCAGCCAGCGTTCCTTACGTTTCAGGGGTTGGTATTTGCGCCAGAGAACACAGTGGATTGAGGGAACTACTTTCACCCCCAGCCAACTGAGGGGAGCCAGGACAAACCAGTGAGTGGTGCCATCCGCAACGATGGCCACGTCTGCCTTTGATTTTAGGATTGCGGCCATGATCTGAAGGCCATGCCAGACTTGGTTCCAGTGGTAGGCAAGACTTCCAGTTGCCGCTGGCTTTGGCAAATGCTCAATGGTAAAGTTTTTGTCTCGAATGGTGTCTGGCGTGGGGTGGGCGGCGATCGCATATCCGACTGCACCCAAGTCCTGACAGAGATCGAAAAATTGCCCAGAGTAGGTGATGGCGACCTGCGAAGGGTCATCCTTTCCAGACTTCCAGTGGCGGTAAGTGCCGATAATATTACCCGGCCCAGCAGCGTAGAACAGGCGGA
>DVEB01000275.1 GCA_015295905.1 Synechococcales cyanobacterium M55_K2018_004 | reverse complement strand
GGGCGCGTCGCGCCCGGAACAGCAAGGGTTTCAGCTTATCCCGAATTCACGTTAATCCAAATATGATTTTTTGATGGGGAGAGACAGTGCCACCATACAAAATCAAAGGCGAGTCAAGAGTCCCCAGGAAAGATAGCTCGCTCCTGAGAAGATCTCCGCTCGGGTATTGCAGTCAACGGTCAGTGGCTTGAGTGTGGCCTGGGCGAGGGAAATGCTTTTCCCGCATCTTCCATTGAGGCTATGGTAGTCGATGTCTTAAGCATGCCCTGGAACCATCTCTGACTTCGCCGCAGTATGGATATTCAACGCTGGATTGCTCGCCGTGAGGCCGATTGGCAGGAGTTTGACCAACTGCTGGCAAAGGCGGAAAAACGCGGGTTGCGATCGCTCCAACCAAGAGAAATTCAACACCTCGCCAGCCTCTACCGCACGGTCAGCGCAGATTTGGCACGGGCGCGCACCCAGCAGGTGGGGCAATTGCTCACCCAGCAGTTGCAAACGCTGGTCAGTCGCGGCTATGCCCAGGTTTATCAAGGCTCTCGTCGGCAGGAGTGGCAGGCCGTCACAGCGTTCTATAGGTGGGGGTTGCCGGCGCTGGTGCAGCAGTGTAGCGGGGCGATCGCTCTAGCAACCGGCCTGTTGGTGGGGGCGGGAATCGTTGCTTGGTGGCTGGCGTGGCGCGACCCCTCCTTTCTGGAACTGGTGGTTCCCCCCACCCTGATCGCACAGGTGCGCGATCGCCAAGAACTCTGGACAGGGTCGATCGTGGGCATCGAACCCTTTGCCTCGAGTCAGATCATGACTAACAACCTGCAAGTTGCCTTTACTGCCGTCGCGGGGGGAATGACCGCTGGCCTGTTGACCACCTACATCTTGATCTTGAATGGGGTGATGATTGGGGCGATCGCGGCACTGGTGGGGCAGAACAATCTGGCTTACCCCTTCTGGGCCTTCGTCTTTCCCCACAGCTCACTAGAACTCCCAGCAATTTTCCTAGCCGGGGGGGCAGGTTTGCTCCTAGCGAAGGCCATCCTCTTTCCTGGCCAATATCGTCGCCACGATGCCCTCAAATTCTACGGACAGCAGGCGGCGCAACTAATGTACGGTGTGGTTCCTCTGCTCGTCATCGCTGGGGTGATTGAAGGATTTTTCTCCCCCAACCCCAACGTTCCCAATGTTTTCAAATACATCGTCGGCACCAGCCTTTTTGTGCTGCTGGTGGCCTACCTAAGTCGAAAAATTCCGCCAGAAAAACGACCGCCAAACTAACAGCCAAACTAAATGACAGCGCGGGGCAAATTGAACTAACTCGCCTCGTCCTGACAGGGCAAGACCAACGCTAACCAGTGAGGGCAGAGGAGCCGTTAAAATGAAGCAGCGATCGCTCAGTGTTCCTTCATGCTCACCACAGTGACTACTTGGTATCTCGAAATGCTCTCAGAAGACTGGCTGCGGCCTAGTTTTTCTGAGCATCCACGATTGAACATTGTGCAGGCAGAGGTGCCCTCCCCAGAATTGAGCCGCTTCCTCTATACAGCAGTTGGTGGTGACTGGTACTGGCTCGATCGCCTCAGTTGGAGTTATGAGCGCTGGCTGACCTATCTCGATCGCCCCCAGGTACAGACGTGGGTAGCCTACGTAGCCGGAACTCCAGCGGGCTATGTGGAACTGGAAGCACAACTAGGTGGCGATGTGGAGATCGCATATTTTGGTCTGCTGCGTCCTTTTTTGGGGCAGGGGATCGGCAAGCATTTGCTGACGGTCGGAGTGCAGCAAGCCTGGCGGATGGACGCAACGCGGGTATGGGTACATACGTGCAGTTTGGATAGCCCCTTTGCCTTGAAGAACTACGAGGCGCGTGGCTTTAAGCGCTACCGAGAAGAAGTCCACACAGAAACCTTGCCGGAGCAACCGTTTGGCCCCTGGGTGCCATACTCCTAGCTGGGTGCCATACTCCTAAACTTTGAACTAATTTCACTACTTGTGCCGCACAGACTCTGAGAGAAAGCTTTCTACCTCGTGAGCACGTAGCGCCATGCCCCAAACCCCCTTTCACCCAAACTGATGCTGATTAGACGAGATTTAACTCCAAAAAGGTCCGGATGTAGACAAAAATTAACTGAAATCTATAGAGGTTTTCCGATATTAGCAATTTAACCTATGCTGGGTATAGCCTGGTTCTCATCGAGAGCACATATCCAAATTAAGCAATACTGCAAGTTCAGCCAATTGAGGATTTTTCATTATCTCTGGAACTTCTGCTTAAATATTTCGTCGTCGTCTTAGAGTTAACAAACTAGTTTTTAGCACCCTGTCTGATGCAGGCAAAGACTTGCCGAAACTGCCGTTTCTTCCGGAGCGTCCAACCCATGCTCACTCTTTCGACGCTTGCTATAACCTATCTAGCTGTTGGCGCTTGTCTTTTTTTATTTTATCTAGTCGCCTTTCTTCGCGATCGAGAGACACCCAAAACCCACCTCATGTCCTGGATTGTTCTCTTCGTTGCCAGTATTTTTTGGATCATTATTCTACCAGTTTCTATTTATCGCAAGTTAACGGGGCGAGGTTCTGTTCGCTTTTGGGCGATCGCCAAGTAATACGGAATCCGATGCTTATAGGGTCGGTTAGTTTTTGGTAGAACGCCCGC
>DVEB01000151.1 GCA_015295905.1 Synechococcales cyanobacterium M55_K2018_004 | reverse complement strand
CACCCCACGGGTGCGACCAGCCCACGTCTCGTGCGGTTTTAGCCCGTTTGGAGACGGCCAAAACGAGAATTGCTGATAGCTGAGAGAGATTGGGGGACGCACCCACGGGCGAAAGTGAAATGTTGCCTGTAAGTCGTGTAGGTCATCGCAAAAAGCGGTCGAGCGCTGCCTTTAATTCGTCAATTTCATGCTCGATGTTGCCGTCTTGAGCGGCACGAGCAATGCAACTCGTTAAGTGCTCATCAAAAATAATCCGAGCTACTCTATCAAGCGCGCCACGCACGGCGGCAATCTGTACTAGCACATCGGGACAGGGCTGGTTTTCTTGCACCATCGTTTTGATGCCACGCACATGGCCTTCAATGCGCGACAACCGATTAACGATCTGCCGCACAGCCACTTCGTTGTGAACGTGGGGATGAGCGTCTGCACAGGGCAATCGGTCTTCGGTCCTTGCATGACTGTGCTCAACGGCGTGGGCAGGGGGCAGGGGGTGATGTTCGGAAGCTGTCATTGGCATGAGGAATGAAGAATCGCAGCGGGCGATCGCCCAGCAACAACCAGGCAGCATTTAGGAACAAATGGGAAGCCTGAAGTCTCTTTATCTTAGCCCACTCTCTTGCGGCCTTAAGCGGCCCTGAAGTAATGCGAGTCACCAATGACGTGGAGGAGGAGTGGGGGAGGTGTACTGTTCTTCCCCACTTTATAGACTGCTCACATCGATTTAGGATGGAATTCGCAGACATGTGGGGGATCCGTACCCCTAGGGGCCTGACTGAGGCGGGGGGGCGATCGCTAAAATCAAACAAAGCCCATTGATTGCTTCCCAAACAGAGATAGGCAGGACTCGGCGGGGCAGTTGTCACACGCTGACAAACCTGAGCTAACTCGCTAGGTCCTGCGCTGAACCTGTGGTGCTGACTGCGGACAATCTTCGCAAGTGCAGCATCACGTCTACCAAACTGACAGGTTGAAGAACAATGCAGTTGGAACCTCTAAACTTTCGTGTAAAACTCCGCGCCAGACGACTGCTCGGTCGGCTGCTGATCGTTTGCCTGGGCGCTCTTTTAACCTTGACCTCCTTGCGGGTGTTGCCGGTTTGGGCCGATCCAGTTCCCAGTCCGACTCAGGTACGCAGCAGTAGCTTCGTCACCACTGCGGTGAACCGGGTTGGCCCTGCAGTGGTGCGGATCGACACGGAGCGCACTATCATCCGTAATCCGGTGGATCCCTTCATGGGCGATCCCTTCTTCCGGCGTTTCTTTGGCGATAGCGGCATTTTTCCGCAAGGTCCCTACGAAGAGCGTCTACGGGGGCAAGGGTCAGGCTTTATTGTCAATAGCAATGGCACGATTCTGACCAATGCCCATGTGGTAGACAATGCCGACACGGTGACAGTGACTCTCAAAGATGGTCGCCGCTTCGATGGTGAAGTGCGCGGGGTGGATGAAGTGACTGACCTTGCGGTTGTCAAGATCAACGGCACTAACTTGCCGACGGCTCCCCTCGGCAACTCCGATATGGTGGAGGTGGGGGACTGGGCGATCGCCGTGGGCAACCCCTTAGGCCTAGACAACACCGTCACCCTGGGAATCGTTAGCACCCTAAATCGCTCCAGCAGTGCGGTGGGTATTCCCGGTAAGCGGTTGGATTTCATCCAGACCGATGCGGCCATCAACCCAGGCAACTCTGGTGGTCCCCTGCTCAATGACCGGGGCGAGGTGATTGGCATCAACACTGCCATCCGTGCCAATGCCATGGGAATTGGGTTTGCTATCCCGATCAACAAAGCCAAAGACATTACCGACCGACTGGCACGCGGCGAGCGGGTAGAGCACCCCTACTTGGGAGTGCAAATCACCAACCTTACCCCCGAACTAGCAAAACAAAATAACAGCGACCCGAACGCAACGGTGCTGCTGCCGGAAGTAACGGGGGCACTGGTGATGGGGGTAGTGCCTAACTCACCAGCGGCGGCGGCAGGTATCCGTCGAGGCGATGTGATTATCCAGATTGATGGACAGCCCATTAGCTCTGCTGACCAGTTGCAAAACGTGGTAGAGCGCAGCCAGCTTGGGCAGACTCTGCGGGTCACCGTGAGACGGGGCGATCGCACTCAACAGCTTAACGTCCGCACTGCTGCGCTACAACCACGGCAAGGGATGTAGCCAGGCAAACTTGAGGGGTGTTGAGTGTGTGCAACACCCCTCAAACACCCTCAAACAACAGTAAACCATTAACTATTTCGGGGTTCGGTGTTGAGGAAATTTTTCCTGTCTCTCTCCTGAACCACAGGGCCGCTGATGCGATAATCTTCTGGGTCTTCGCCAATCTCGCCGACAAAGGAGAAGGAGCGGATCAGGTTGAAGATTTCGTGGCTCATGTGCTGCAATGTCAGGTTGCGCGGGAGGATCTCGGTTTGCAGGGCATCGTGTTGCAGTTTTTCAAATTCCCGTTGCAGATAGCGATCGCCCTCTGGCAGTTGGTAGCTCCTGAAGAAGTCCCGCAGCGGACTTTCTAAATGGAGTAAGTAAGACATTTGCTCGGCCTGTTGACGGGTACGCTGCTCTTCAAAGCAGGTCTGGATGTCGTCAAACACACCGCGCATGAGGTTGGGGTAGCGGCCTGAAAGCGCCAGCAGCGCCAGGATTGCCTGTTGCACCTGTAGACTGGGCCTGGTGCCACGGGTGCGGCAAACGATCTTGAACAGCTTATAGACATTGGTGAGGCGTTTGATCGTGCGGGGAGACAGATCGACCTGTTGGCAGCAGGCCATCAGCCTATCGAACTCCTGACGACTGAACTCGCTGAATTTTGCGCCGCCTTTGGCACCGTCTTGAATCACGACCTGAGCACGCAGGTAGGTTTCCAGGGTGTTGGCCATGATCGGGCGTACCCGATAGGGAAGTTGGATGATCTTTTCTAAATAGTCCGTACCGGAGGGGCTACCCCGGCGAGACAGCACCCCTTCGTAGAATTTTTCCAGGGCACGGGTGATGTAACGCTCATCGATCGCCAGGACGGCAATAAACAGAGACGTTTTGACCAGAAGTTGAACGGCTTCCAGTACTTGAACCACTCGATCGGGGGGACAGCGATCGAGGTCATCGATATAAACCACGACACGGGCTGGCCCTCTGGGAAAGACCTTTTTGAGAAAGTCAATTTTTGATTGGAAACTTTCGTCGTATTGGCTGGGTGGCAAGAGTTTATTGCTCAGGTCAGCCAGGTCTTGCTTCACCTGCTGCATCAGACCGAGACGATTTTTGTAGGTACTCTGCTCCAGTCGATCGCTAATGAACTCTGACAACGTAGCGTATTGATTTACGGGAACGGCCTGTTTCTGCTCCTCATATTCCTTTTCCAATGCCTGCACTTCCTGTTCCAATTGCTGCAAGCGGGGGGTTGCCTCAAGGCTATCTTTTACGGTTCGTTCGTAGGTTGCTTCAATCTCTTTATTCCGATTCTCTACCGATTTTTCGTACTCCTGTAAGGCAAGGCGAGTCTCCTCAAACCATTTTTGCCCACTTCGGAGCAGGTTTTGTAGGAGAACGGCTCCAGGCAATAGGGGCGCAATCAGGGTTGCCAACTTAGCTGTTAAGTTTGGAATCTGTTGATTGGCATTGGTGAAGAGGTTAATACCTAGGTAGGTCAGGGAACCTAAAGGCACAACGAAAAGTAGGATGAAAAGTAGTACCAGTACCCAGTTGCTCTTTAGCCATCTCCAGTTTCGCTGCCAATCGAGCCACTGTTGTTTTTTCTCAATGACATTGGTTGCAACGTTAAAGATATCGAATCTCTTTTCTGATATTTCTCTCAGTAGGCGGTTTACTTCTTCCTGTTTCTTATCAATCTCCGTTGATTTCCCGTCCGGTGAAGCTGATTCTTCAGTCGATTTAGTTAATGCTTCCAGCTCTGTTTTTGCCTTGTCCAGGGCTGCGAGCTTTACTTCTAACTGCTGCCATAGCCCATTTGATGGTTGACCAGCAACGGAGGATGATTTGAAGAGTTGGTTAGAGATTTCTGTATTTAGCTCTTTAAAGGCGGTTTGACCGATGCGTCGTCGCAAAAGGATAAAGGAGGTTCCCAGCAGGGCGTCAACGCGCTGAAAGGCTTGGTTTTTGGAGAGATTGAAAATCGGTTCAAACTCTTGCCGGATTTGCAGTCGCAACTGGGCTTTTAGATTTTCCAGTTCTTGCTTCTTGGTCTTAAGGGTGGCTTCAGTGGCTTCCAGATTGCTAATGGCGGTTGTTTGAGACTCCTTAAATTTCTCCCAAAGAATCCCTGTCCGGCTTTCCTTCTGTTTGTCTAGCAGCCGGTCTAAGATTGTATGATCTTTCAAGACTTGCCTGAGAAACCACGCCTGCTCATCATCGTTACTCTTGTAGAGAACGGGCCAAATCGTACCTTCAATCTGTTGGCGTTGAGTCTCGTTTTCGATCGTTTGGAGGACTTCGGTAATCTGTGTCTCCAGTGTCAGTTGTCGGTCTAGCTCAAAGAAAATGGTTTGCATTAAGCTGGCCCACAGGTCAGACTTAGCAAACGTCCAGGCATCGAACTTGATCTGGTAAATGTGACCCACGTAAGGCGAGAGTTTTTCGTAGTTGGGGTTTTCGTTCCAGGCTTCGATCGGGTGAACCGGACGACTGCGAATCGCGGTCATCTGAGCCTGCATCAGGTGCATGATGTAGGATTTGCCCCCACCCCAACCACCGAGAATGCCGACGGCCATGGGTGGCTCCAGATCGCGCATCAGCAATAACCCCGACAGGGCGTTGATTTCATCTTTGAGGTCAAGCAGGTCTCGATCCTGGGCGGCATCATTGCGCAGGGTGCCCCCTTGCAGGGCATCGCGGTAGCCTCGCGCCAGCAGGAAGAGGGCACGATCGTACAGTTCTCTTGAAATCAACCGACCCAGGGCTAACTCCCGGTTAACTTCGCGGTTGATCCGCATGGGCAGGTGGGGAGCGAGGGCCAGCAGGATGTCACGACGCTCTATTTTGATTGCAAAAGTTTCTGTTTCGTTGTTGCTGTCTTCAGTCGTTTCAGAGGATTGGTCGATGTGAAGCGATTCGGCCAGTTTGATGATTTCGGGGAGTCGCTCTGGCATGTCGATCGCCAGTTGACTCAGTTGCTCAATTTTGTGAACGCGGGATTCCAGGTTCAGCGCATCGGCCAGGGCAGCATTAAAAATTTCCGATTCAGGAAACGTTTGAGCCAGGGCGACACGGGCACTGACGCGGTGGTAGTGATCGCGAATATCACCAATGACGTTGACCGCTTCAAACCGTTGTCGAGACTGAAGATGGGGGATAAGGCGTTGCAGGAATTGAGCTTGCAGATAGGAATTGTGACTGATTTCCCGAATGGCACGTAGCGCTTCGGCCTGCCTGGCTTGACCCGCCGGATGACAGGCAATTTCGACAAGAGCCTCGACCTGGCAAAAAGGACTTTGAATTTTCTGATCATCGAGGCGTGAAATGGTGGCTTCTTGAGGCAAGTCAGGATCGGCTGGCAAGGCAAGCTGAATTTTGATAGCAAGCAAAGTCCGGTAGTCATCTCCCTGAAATGTAGGAAGACAGCCCTGAACGAATTTGGGAAAGATAGGAGCCAAGGCTATCAGCACTGCCGCTTGATATCCCGGATCTTGAAATTGGCGCACTGCTTCAAACACAGTTTGCTGGGTAATTTTTGACGAGTCGTTGGCCGATTCCTGAGTCGTGTCTGGTAAGCTGCTTAATCCAGGGGCAAGCTGGCAGAAAATTTCAGAGGCCGCTCTTTCATAGGAAAAGTCGCTTCTCTGCGGCGCTTGAAGGCTCATCGTCAGCCTGACGATCCTGGAAGTCAGGGGTTCAGTCAGGGGAATTGAACCATCGTTGGCAAGGCTTGTGACAAACGTAGTAGCTACCGCTTGTAGGATTCTCGCTTGCAGTTGAGGCAGGGGCAGCGTGCTGACAAGATCCAACACTGCATCAAGGGGGTGGCTGTCTAAATAGGGCGTCAGAGCTTCCAGGGCTGAGGTTCGGTGGTGGGGATTTTTGATGGCGGTTTCAATCAGTCTGATAGCCTCTGCAAACTGCGCTGAGGGGAGATAGGGAGCCAGATTACTGAGGGTTTCGGCACGAAAGCGATCGCCTGTAATTTGAGTTTGAATCAGCTTCAGGACAGCGGGAAGTCGGCCAGAAGAGAGGCGGGGAATGAGAGCGCTGAGGAATTTGACTTTGTCTTCGTTGCTAGACAGGTGCTGAACAATTTCCAGGGCGACCGGATGCCGGTTTGCAGGTAAAAGCAAAAGGAAGTCTTCCGGGAAGCGGCTGACAGGAGAAGCTAGAATTATAGCGGCTTCAGCCTGATTCAGAGCGGCCTCTGTAAAGAGCTTGAGAGTTGCTGGGGTAAGTTGTGGGGCGAGTTGTGGGGCGATCGCCATTAAATCGTAGGAATGCTTCATGGCTGAAACGGCAGTAAGCCCCTGTTGAAGTAAGCCATGTGCTTGTTGGAGTAACTCCTGCTGTTGTGATTCAGGTAGACGGGGTGCAATCGCACCTAAGCCCATTGCCCTGTAGAGTGACTCCTCAATGCCTTGCGCGATGGCACGGGCTTGTTCGAGAAGGTCTACCGAAGATTTGGGCAATTGAGGAGCAATTGCGATTAAAGCAGTAGCCTTGTTGTGAGAATCATCGAGAGCTTGAATAAGGTTAAGAGTTTTGCGGAAAAGGTGAGTCGCCGATTCGGGCAGGCGAGGCGAGATCGCCCTCAAGGCAGCGGCTCTATCGGATGACCTCATAGCAAATTGCAATGCGTTAGCTACGTTAGTGCCAATAGATTCCACGACAGTTAAAGCTTGTTGAAGCACGTCAGCTTTTTGCGACTCTGGCAAGCAAGACGCAATCGCGCTCAAGGCGACGGCTTTGTATTGTGAGTTGTCAAGTGATTGAGCGGAATTGAGAGCTTGTTGCAGCAGATCGGTAGCAGATTCTGGTAGGTGGGGCGCGATCTCGCTTAAAGCTTTAGCTCTGCTGGATGAGTTCTGAATTGATAACGCAGTAGTAAGAGCTAGATAGAAAATGCCAGGTTGTTGCAATTTAGAAAGGTGGGGGGCAATCTCACTTAAGGCCACAGCTTTGGAGTATGGATCCTCAAGAGATTGAGCCAAGATCAATGCTCGTTGGAGTACTTCAGACTGTTGTGATTTAGACAGGCAGGACGCGATTGCGCTTAAAATAGTGGCTTTGTCAGAGGGATCCTTAAAAGATCGAGCCACAATAAGAACCTGATGGAGCGGGTCTGGGGTAAATTGAGATAAGTGAGATGAGATTGCACCTAAGGCAGCGACTTTAGCATAGGAATTTTCAAGGGACTGAGCTAAAAAAAGAAATTTTTGCAGTAGTTCTGGAGCAGATTCAGGTAATGAGGGAGCAATCGTGCTCAAGGTATCAGCTCTGGGGAAAGAGGGATAAAATCCATGCTCGACTATATCTTCAAGGGATTCAGCCAGAGTAAGAGTTTGCCGGAGTACCTCCTGGTGTTGTGATTCAGGTAGGTGAAGCGCGATCACACTTAAGGCTTTAACTCTGTCAGATACATCCTCAATAGAAAGAGCGGCAGTAAGAGATTGATAAATCACCTCAAGCTGTTGTGATTCGGGCAGGTAGGACACGATATCCCCTAGGGCTTTGGCTTTAGAGCCTGAGTCTTCAATGGATTGAGCGACAGCGAGGGCTGTTTGAAGTGCGTCCTGCTGTTGAGATTCGGGTAGGTAGGGCGCGATATCCCTTAAGGCTTTGGCCTTGTCAGATGCATCCTCAAGAGATAGAACAGCGGTAAGAATTTTTTGGAGAAGGTCTGTCGCCGATTTGGGCAGATGGGAGACAATTGCGGTGAGAGCCTCAACTTTGGCGGATGAGCCAAATAATCCTTCCCATCCATGTGTGTCGATGGACAGAGAAAGAGTAAGGGCTTGTTGAAACACCTCCTGTTGTTGCGATTCCGGTAAGTGAGGGGCGATCGCACTTAAGGCTTTGACCTTGGTGGCTACATCCTGAATATCCTGAGCAGCGGTGAGGGCTTGCTGGAACACCTCTTTTTGTGATTCTGGCAGGTGAGGGGCAATTTTCATTAAGACTTCAGCTTTTTTATTTGGCCATTCGATCCCCTGAGCCGCGGTGAGGGCTTGTTGCAGCACCTGCTGTTGTTGTGACTCTGGCAGGTGAGGAGCAATCTCGATCAAGGCGTTCGCTTTGGCAGATGGTTCTTCAATCTCTTGAGCAGCGGCAAGGGCTTCTTGGAAAACATCTGCGGGGGAGGGCAATAACTGGGAAGCCAATTCAACCAGGGCTTCTACCTTCTGCGAGGAAATAGAGATGTGATCGATCTCCGCCAGGCAATCGTCCACCCAAGTTCGTGAGTCTACTTCCGCTGTCTTTTCTTCATTCATGCCAGGCTGCCCCAAGCGACGGAAATACTGATACAGAATCCGTCTGTAAAGTAGCAGTTTGTTGTGGTGTAAAACGTGCGCGCAGCGCACGTTTTACACCACAACAAACCGACTCAATCACCGACGGAGTCGGTACGATACTATATTTGGATTTTGGATTACAGTAGCCTGATTAGGCAGCGATTTCAACGATCGCTCTGCCCCATTTACGATTTCAAAATCCTTGGTGTTCAAGAATTAAGTGCCACGAAATGCACTTTGAGAGAGCATTTCGTGGCCTAATTGAGCAAGATTAGCCAAAGTTTCAGCTTCGAGTGCTCGAGCATTCGCCTCAGAGACTAGTCCAGCCACGAGCAATGAGGCGATCGCCCCTAGAAACTGCTGCTATAGCGCTCTTCTGCCCAGGGGTCACCGCGGCGGTGGTAGCCATTCCGTTCCCAGAAGCCGAGTTCTTCATGATCGAGAAATTCCAACCCATTGAGCCACTTAGCACTCTTCCAGGCGTAGAGATGAGGCACGACCAGACGCAGTGGGCCACCATGCTCCGCAGGCAGGGGTTCGCCGAACAAGGTGTGGGCGAAGAAGTTTTCTTCCCGCACAAAATCGTTCATTGAAATGTTGGTGGTGTAGCCGCCAAAGCAGTGTTGCATCACATGAATTGCTCTGGGGTCAACCTCCACATGCTTCATAAAGTCAGTCACCTTGACCCCGCGCCACTGCACATCCAGCTTTGACCAGGTGGTAACGCAATGAAAATCAGCAGTAAACTCACTCTGGGGCATTGCCATCAGGTCATCCCAGGTAAAGGTCTGAGGCTTTGCCAGCCCTGAAATTTTCAGATACCACTCACTCGGTGTAACGCTGGGGGTATCGCCATAGGTCAAAACGGGGAAGCCTTTTGCCAAACGTTGGCCTGGAGGAACCCGGTTTTGCTGGTCTGCATCTGGTTTTTGAAAAAACTTACCAAGCATGAGTGACCTTGAGGGATGCGAAGGACGTGACCCAAATTCTACGCTTCGTCCTCATCCTCTTCTTCGTCTTGAGGATAGACAAAGCTGCTAGAACGACCTGTCAGCACTGACTTACCTAGAGACAATGCCTTCTGTGCCTGGAGTTCTGCCTTACGTTTCCAGGTGGCTTTGCGCTGGTCGCGCTTTGACTTGGAGGTTTTCTTCTTAGGAACTGCCATGACCGAACAACCGCAACAAATTTTTCACAACCTATCTATGATAATGCATTATCCCGGCGGAGGGAATTATTTTGGTATTGCTTAACTCAAAAATGCCTTGCTTCACTCAATTCTTCCCACCGTTGCATGGCAATACGCTAGAAAGCGGCTACCAACTGGGCAAGTTGGATAAACACGCAGTGAGCAACGCTCTTGCCCTGTCACTCCGCCTCGGTTGTGACCACTTGCCTCAACGGGCGCTGCGAACGTTTTACACCAGAACACATTGATGGACTGTTCCTGGTGGCGCTCATGGATGAATCGAAAATAGCGAAGGCGTTGCGTCTGCCGGTGATAGACCAGATGGGGTGGCACCTGCAGGTATGGTGCTATGCGCTCATGATATAAAAAGCGTTTTGTGGGAAGCTCTACTACGCGGGGTTTCCCACAAAACGCTTTGTCTCAACCTATGCATGTAACGCTATATTCTTCGTACATGGTTGACGCTTTAGGGAAATCGTAGCTGTCGATACTCATCGACAGACTTTATAAGTACCCTCTCAATTTTTATGACAGGTTATTATTAACCATGCTATTTTTTGGGCACCCTACGAAATAATGACCGGGGTAATTTACGATGGCAAATTATTGGGCGATCGCGATCGGCATCAACCACTACAAGCATTTCCAGTCCCTTTCCTACGCAGAACGGGATGCCCAGACGCTGCACAATTTTCTTGTGGTCCAGGCCGGGTTCTCACCCGAACACTGCTTATTGTTGACCGATCAATCCCCTGTGCTGAACGTAGATGAGGGTGCGCCTAACCGGGACACAATCCTGGGCTACATTGGCCAGATTTGCCAGAATCATTTGCAGCCGGGAGATGTTTTTTGGTGTTTCTTTAGCGGCTACGGGGTCAAGTTTCAGGACAAAGATTACCTGATGCCGATGGATGGCGACCCTACGGAAGTGGCGACAACTGGCATCCCGCTTGAGTCCCTGTTCTCCATCTTTCGGGCTGCCCGGACTGACAACATCCTGCTGCTGCTAGATATCAACCGCAGTCAGGGTGTGCTGGGTGCAGCAGGGGTGGGGGCACAAACCATCGCCCTAGCCAAGGAATACGGCATTGCTACCATGTTGTCCTGTCCACCAGAGCAGTTTTCTCACGAAACGCTGGGACTGCGCCTAGGGCTATTCACGGCGGCTTTGCTGGAGGGGTTGGGGCAGTATGGGTGTCTAACGCTGGAGCACTTGGCTCAATTTATGGGCGATCGCCTGCCGCAACTGAGCGAACATCACTGTCGTCCCCCTCAAGATCCGGTCAGTATTGTGCCTGAGCAAAAGCGCTATCAACTGATCCTGCCAGGCAAGGTGAATAGCACTGGAGAAGAACCGGGAGCAGGTCTCTACCCCGGTGGGTCGGGAAGTATACTCCCCACCGATCCTACGCCACCAACTGTAGAGCCTACGCCTCTTCCACCTCCGACTGGGGGAAACCCAGGCAGTGAACAGCCCACCCCTGGGCCTGAAGATGCCGCCAGTGAGCAGACCTGGAAACAGTTGGTGAGTTGGGGCAGCGCGATCCTCCTGGGGTTGATTGGGCTGGTGATTTCACGCAATGCCGGGCAAGTTCTGCAAACTCCGGCGGCTGAAATATCGCCAACACCGGTACCAACCGTTGTGTCCCCTGTGGGCAGCCTACCCCCTCCTGCGTCCCCCCTACTGCCACCGACTGACTCTGGCGCAGACCTGGGTTCCTTCACGAAACCTGCCGACCCAACGTCTCTCCCCCCTGGGAACGCTGGCAATCAGGGCATTGATTTCACTGTCCCACCAGTGCCTTCTCCTGGTAGTTTGGCGAGTCCTGTGCCGGGCGGGGCTGCAGGGGGTCAGGCGGGCGACTCCGTTGTCGGCACTCTTGTCCCACCAGCTTCCCCAGCGCCAATCGCTCCGTCCCCCAGTCCGGGGACACCGTCCAACTCTGACCAGGCGATTATTAATGCAGCGATGGCTAGTCTGAGCCGCTTCCGGGCGGAAACACCGAACAACCAGGTGTCAGACATTGTGGAGGCAATCCGGCAGGTGCGGCAGGTACCTCCCGGACAACCGCTATACTTGCAGGCGCAACAGATTATTGATCGCTGGAGCCAGGTCATTCTGGATATGGCAGTGGGGCGATCGCAGCAACGCAACAATGGGGATAGTGTGATTGCGGCGAAAAACTATCGGTCTGCGATCGCCGCGGCCCGGATGGTGCCGACCGACCGCCCTGCTCTCCACTCGATCAGTCAACAACTGGTCGCAGAGTGGAGCCAGAAAATTCTGGATATTGCCAATGCGCGGGCGAAGGAGGGCTATCTGAGTCTGGCCATACAGGTCGCTCAGGAAGTGCCAGCGGGGACTCCGGCCTACGCCAGTGCTCAACAGGCGATCGCCACTTGGCAGGCTGCCCAACCCCCCAGCCCACCCCCCACCGCAGCGCACGTTTGACACCACGACAAACTGCTACTTTACAGACGGATTCCGTATAACATCGACGTCTAGGCTAGGACAAAGCATTGCGTCGGAAACCCCGAGCAGCCGGGTTTCCCACGCAACGCTTTTGACATCATCAGTGCATCGCGCTTAAATGCAACGCAGCAGGAAGCCTTTGGTTCACGCCTGCTGGAGCCGGCATTAGGCGCTAGCCGCCACAGACTGTGGGGATTGTATGGGTACGTAATCTCCTCAGCGGGTCGTTTGATGGAGTTTGTGTAAGTTCTTTTGAGACAACCCCTCTGAGCTGGGGTGAGGAATATCCACAACCGGGCGATCGAGGGCAATCATCAGTCCTTCGCTGGGAAGATCAGGCGAAGGAGTGACTGCAACTTGCTCGGAGACTCGCTGCAGGGGCATCAGCATGGGCGTGAGCACGCCTACAAACAGAGCCGCGATCGCCATCCCACCCCAGGCAGCAATGCGTTTGGGCTTGCGCTCTAGCCGCGTGAGCACAGTTTGCACAGTGGTTTCGGTGGGTTGGGCAGGCCCAGGAACAGCGAGCGATCGCATGCCCTGGCGGAGTTTGAGCAACCGGCTATAGAGCGTTTGGATATCAGCATCAGAGGTTAGCCACTGGTCTACTTGGCGTCGCTCCTCAGGAGTGACTTCACCATCGAGGTAGGCGCTCAGTAACTCGAAGCGATCGCGCTTCTGACCTTCGGCCTCGGCTGCCGCTGCAATTTGTTCTGGTGTAAAACCCGCACCATCAAACGTAGGCTTCATCTTTGACAAAGAATGAGGGACTCAGGAATCAACGAAAGCAATTCGGATGATTTCACCGATTCAGGTGGGTTTCCCGGTTTGGGTGGTTTCACAATGAGGGTCAAGCAACCCCAGCTTTGTGATCAACTTTAGCCGATCAGCTTCAATCATAAAGGAACTTGACTCAAGCCTGACGAAGTTTCCGTCCATCCTCACCACACCCCAAGCAACAAAACTCTGCTGCCAAATCGATCATCCTTAGGGATTTGCAATTCAATCATGGATCCGCCGTGGCCTAGGTTAGGCAGTAGCTGTCACGCATCATGGGGATTTTATTGGCACGCAAGTCCGCTTAATGCTTAATTCAGAATGGGGATGAGTCCTAAAGCCATGCCAGCCGTTTTAGCCCGTTGATGATTACCCATCAAGATAGGGCTGCAATTGCGATTGCAGCCGCTGGCGGGCACGGGCAATGCGAGATTTGACGGTTCCCAGAGAAACACCCGTTAGCTCTGCAATTTCTTCGTAGGCCATGCCTTCAATTTCCCGCAGCACAATTGTGGTGCGAAATACTTCTGGCAGGTCGGCGATCGCATCGCGCAACTGGTCGTAGAATTCTCGTGTGATCAGGTCTTCTGCGGGGCCAGGGTCAGCCGATGCCAGCTCCCAATCCATCTCTCCATCCTCCACACTGCGAGGGGCATCCAGGGAAAGGGGCGCATCGATCCGTTTACGCTTGCGTAACTCGTCGTAAAACAGGTTAGTCGCAATGCGACTGAGCCAACCGCGAAACTTTTCCGGTTCCTGCAAACGGGTGAGATTGCGATAGACCCGGATCCATACTTCCTGAACCAGATCGGCACGGTCAGACCAATCGGGAGCAAGATGGTACAACACCTTTTCAACATGGGCGTTGTAACGGCGAATGAGTTCTGCAAATGCCTGCCTCTCTGGGCGCAGTGCGGTCTGGCAGCGCAGGATGAGGTCGTAGTTCGAGAGCCGATCAACAGGTAGCGATCGCTGTGGTGCCGCTGCTGTATTGGCCGACCAGGAGGCAGTAAAAGACTCGCTCATTGGCATGGCTTGGCTTTGAGGGACTCCGTGATTAGGTGACGCTAGCATGGTTGAGAAGTTCCTACCGTAATTGCAAAAGTTCACACGCCTGTGATTGCTGGTGCAGATTGCTGAGGATAGATTTTTAATCAAAATCTGAATCAAAGGAGCAAAAATTGGTAACTCAGAGACTATCTAATGGGATGCTCACCTGACCGCCACAATTGTGTCGCCTGTTGGCAACACGATTCGACTTAGCAGCACCACTTTATCGCTCCATACCAACGTGGATTGCCCATCTGTAGGACGGTTTTTCATCTGCACATGCCTGGAACCAATCTCCATCGCATTTTGTCCTGGAGATTCAGAACCACCTTGTCCCTTCAAAGCACTGTTCTCCCTATCCGGAACGTTTACACATTGAAAATACGGTGCTAACGTGAATTCGGGATAAACTGAAACCCTTGCTGTTCCGTGCGCGACGCGCACGGAACAGCAAGGGTTTTGGGGCACCGTGCCCGGCGCGGTGCCCCAAAACCCTCCTAACCAGAACTGACGTGTGCCACAAAAATACGGTGCTACGCGCTCATGCTTCGTCCTCGCCTATGTGTGTAGCGCTATAGCAAGAAGGGGGTATGCTTATGATGCAAACCTATCCCCCCCACGGTAGAAACTTTACCGTCACACCAGAAAGGTACATATTTTTGCCGATAGCTTTCCTTCTCAAACTGGGGCGCTAGGATTCGAACCTAGGAATGGCGGGACCAAAACCCGCTGCCT
>DVEB01000301.1 GCA_015295905.1 Synechococcales cyanobacterium M55_K2018_004 | reverse complement strand
CGGGGGTTCCCACAAAACGCTTTGTCCTAACCTATGGGTATAGCGCTATAAAATGCCCGCAATCCAGTCTTTGCTGGAGCGGCAAAATTTAAGCTTTGCAACAAATCAAAATTAGGTCAACTTGAGCCGAGTGATTCACATTCCATGCCCCTCCGTGATCCCACTCTAGGCAGCCCCAAACATGTCCCAAACACGATTGATCGAGATCACATTGCCTCGTGATCAGAGTAGATGAAGAGAGCGTAAATCTCCCCGTATAAGTAAGGCATCGAGTTAATAAGCCACCCCGAAAGCGCTTCGGAAAACTTCAAAAAACTGACGAAGTTTTCTGGAATCTTGGACGGTGAAACTGTAGACCCACTGAGATGAGTCGTCTTGATACATGTTTCTCAACGTCAAGCTCAAGAATCATTAACCCCGCCCCCCGATAGAGTTACGCTCAAGGTTCTACTTGGTAGAGTGAGTTTAGCTTTATTCAAACGATAAATTTTAGTGTTATGAGGAGAAACTGCGGTGCTTACTTCAATGACCTTCCGCCCCCAACCGTTGCGTTCTCTCTGGAGTCGTTTAGAGAAACCGCTCACCGCGCTATTTGTGACGTTAGGAGTTGCTGCCATTGGCTTGCCTCAGGCTTCTGCTCTGGGAGTTGAAGTGCCCAATGCTAGCCATCAAGCGGCGATCGCCACGGCCCAGTCCCCCACCGCCCAACTGTTAAGTGATGGCATTTACCTCTTTGGTCAGTCTCCTCAAGCCAACCAAATTGGTGCTGCCTATATGGTGTTTGAAGTCATTCAAAACCGGGTAATTGGTGCATTTTATATGCCCAGTTCTTCCTTTGATTGCTTCTATGGAGAACTGCAAGCCAATCAGCTTGCGGTGAATGTGATTGATTCCTACGAACAAACTGAGCATCCTTTCTCCATTGCGATGGAATCTCGTGGGACAGTGGCTGGCAGTGGGACAGCCCCAGTTAGCTTTGCAGGATTTCATCGCATTCAAAATGTCAGTCGTAATGACCAGCATATTCTGAACGTCTGTAAAGCGAGTCGTCAGCCATAGGTTAACCACAGGGCACTAATCGCGTGTGGGGGTACAGCACACTCCCCACACGCGATTAACGTTCATTCGGGTTTAGCGGGTTGTGGGGCACCGTGCCGTGCGCGGTGCCCCACAATTCTGGCTGTTCTGGGCGTGGTGCGCCCGGAGGGGATCTGCTCCCCACCCCAGCAGCTATTCATGCCAGATTAAGCAACGCTTCTGGACGCAGGAGAGGGCGGGTGAGGCGTGACTTGGATCACCGAAAAAGCGAATGGCCGTCACTCAAAAGTTCAGTCATTATCACGCGATCGCCACCTGCAAAATCACCCAACCTGCTTGCCATTCCACCGATACTAAGGAGTATCGAACTCCTGAGACTAATCCACGATGTTTGCTCCAGTTCAACTCCTCCCCGGCGCGATCGCAGAATTGTTTGCCCAGGCCAGTATCACTGGAACCCTAACCATTGCAGATCGCTATGGTCTAATGGCGGCGGTTCTGGATGATTCGTTAACTGAAGAAGAGCGACGCGCCGTTGATCGACTGCTCCGAGCTACCTGTCGGGGGCAGGTGCAGTTAGTCAATGAACTGTCTGTCTTAATCCATTCCTGCTAGGTGCCGTTCCTAGCAGGTGTTGAGATCGGCATTCAGCATCAGTTTAGGCTCAGGAATTTCGTTTTCTCCAATGCGCTACCGAGCTGGAAGTCCAACAACTTCCAGCTTTTTTCTGCGAATTCTCGTAACAATAGCGCTACACGCATCGATTAAGACCAACGTCAGCTCGGGTTAAACAGGTTTTGTGGCACCGCGCCGGGCGCGGTGCCACAAAACCTTTGATGTTCTGTGCGCGACGCGCACAGAACATCAAAGGTTTTAGCGTATCCCGAATTCACGTTAAGACCAAGCATTTTGAGGGAAACTCCGCGCAGCGGGGTTTCCCTCAAAGGGTGAACCAGGCTGAGTCGTGACTGAACACAAATGTTTTATTGAACATAGGCGAAGAAGAGGTTTCCCTCAAAGGGTGAACCAGGCTGAGTCGTGACACTACAAACTGCTATCACCACCTCGACGCCTGCCGTCAGGCGCTGTTAGCAACTCGCATTGCCAGGAAGGCCAACAGTCGCCCCACTCTGTGGCAAGATAAACAGTTGAGCAGCACGCCTGCCGATTTTTCGAGAAGTGCCGTTGAGAAATTTCCATGATGAAAGCGCTGAACTCTTCCCTGCAACGCTGGTTAAAGACTGGACTCTTGGTATGTTTGCTTGTTGCGCTCTCGTCGGGATGGGGCAGTTCTTCAGCGATCGCAGAGGTTCTCATCAGTCGCCTCCCCCAGGGGAATGCCATTACTGATGGTCGTGCCCTCCTCCGCTATGCATTACCCATCGACAATCCACCAGTACGAAAGCTGCAAGCAACGTTGGAAGACATTGCGACTCCCCTGCGATCGCGCAAACGCCTGACCAGCATCAACAGCAGCCTGACGCAGGCAGAGCGGATTTTGACGAATCAACAGGACGCCTTACTCGCCAGCGTACCACCCGATCAAAGAGTTGATGCCGGCTTTCTCATTGCTGAAATGCTGATGGGCATTAATGAAATGCGGAGCAATATTGAAGATGAAGATAAGGAAGCCCTCTGGACGAACCGGGCAAGGTTGCTAGAAAAAGTTGGTCGGTTAGAGGAACTGATGGTACCTGAGTTTCCCTACGAAGTTCCCGAAGAATATGCCAACCTGCCTCAGCTGAAGGGACGAGCCACGGTTGCCGTGAAGACGAATAAGGGGGATCTCACCATCATTGTTGATGGCTACAGCGCCCCGGTCACTGCTGGAAACTTTGTAGACCTGGTGAAACGCGGGTTCTACAACGGCCTCCCCTTTACTCGTGCCGAAGACTCCTATGTCTTGCAAATTGGCGATCCACCGGGTGAGGCAATTGGTTTCATCGATCCCAAGACGAAGCAGTACCGAGCGATTCCCCTAGAGGTGCTAGTCAAAGGAGACAAGGTTCCTACCTATGGGATCACGCTGGAAGATGCGGGCCGCTTTTTAGAGCAGCCTGTGCTTCCCTTCTCGGCCTACGGTGCAGTGGCTATGGCGCACTCAGCCGACAATGCCAACGATGCTTCTTCACAGTTCTTTTTCTTTCTGTTTGAACCCGAACTGACTCCTGCAGGGGCCAACTTACTCGATGGTCGCTACGCGGTTTTTGGTTATGTGGTCGAAGGTAAGGATGTTTTAGGCAAGTTGAAAGCAGGAGACAAAATCGAGTTTGCTGAGGTAATCAGCGGTCTGGAAAATTTAGTGGAACCAGCCTAAGTTGCGATCGCTCGATTGTGTAATTTAATACGCAACACAGTGAGGCCCAAACTGGCTGGCCACCAACTCAAGCTAATCTAGATGTAGATTGTGCGAAATTTTGTCCTGAAAATCAGGTGAACTCGCAGAATTGTGAAAGACTGTTACAAGTTTCGTTTAAGTCACTCCCTCAACTCCCGGAACTCCATTCGCTGAGGACAGACCAGTCTATGAAAGCCATGATTCTTGCTGCCGGAAAGGGCACTCGAGTCCGTCCCATCACCTACACGATTCCAAAACCCATGATCCCCATCCTGCAAAAGCCAGTGATGGAATTTTTGCTGGAGCTTCTACGGCAGCATGGCTTTGATGAAATTATGGTCAATGTCAGCCATCTGGCTGACGTAATTGAAAACTATTTCCGCGATGGTCAGCGGTTTGGGGTACAGATTGCATACTCCTTTGAAGGGCGCATTGTCGATGGCGAACTCGTGGGTGAGGCGCTAGGTTCGGCTGGGGGCATGCGAAAAATCCAAGACTTTTCCCCCTTTTTTGATGACACGTTTGTGGTGTTGTGTGGAGATGCTCTGATCGACCTAGACTTGACCGCCGCCGTACGCTGGCACCGAGAGAAGGGATCGATCGCCACCGTGGTCATGAAAACGGTGCCGCGTGAAGATGTCTCCAGCTATGGCGTGGTAGTCACCGATGCAGACGGGCGCATTCAGGCATTCCAGGAAAAGCCCTCCGTGGAAGAAGCGCTGAGTACTAGCATCAATACGGGGATTTACATTTTTGAGCCGGAAATCTTTGATTACATTCCCTCTGGTGTGGAGTACGACATTGGGAGTCAATTGTTCCCTAAGTTGGTGGAGAAGGGGGCTCCCTTCTATGGCATCTCGATGGACTTTGAGTGGATCGACATTGGGAAGGTGCCAGACTATTGGGCCGCAATCCGTAGCGTTTTGACGGGTGAGGTTAAGAATGTTGCGATTCCTGGTCATGAAGTTGCACCAGGCATTTACACCGGCCTAAACGTGGCGGTGAATTGGGACAAGGTAGACATCAAAGGCCCAGTCTACATCGGAGGCATGACCAAAATTGAGGATGGTGCCCGCATTGTTGGACCTGCCATGATTGGGCCAAGCTGCCACATCTGTAGCGGCGCAACGGTTGATAACAGCGTTATTTTTGAGTATTCTCGTTTGGGGCCAGGGGTTCGCCTAGTAGACAAGTTAGTGTTCGGTCGTTACTGCGTTGATAAAACAGGTGCTGCTATTGATGTGCAGGCAGCCGCGCTAGACTGGCTAATTACTGATACGCGACGACAAATGCCAGAGGAAACTCCGGTGGAACGACAGGCGATCGCTGAACTCTTGGGTACTGAGGCAAGCTGACCTGCTACTACACTCCAGCCTGAAATTCTCATTGACGTGAATGCGGGAGAAGCTAAAACCTTTGCTGTTGCAGGCGCAGCGTGCCCAGAAAATCAAAGGCTTTAGGACACCGCACATCGCGTAGCGCCATAACTCAAACTAGTGTGAATTAAAAGTTTTCGGGCGTGCAACTCTCGTGTTGGGCTTCTGATTTTCGCCCTGAGAGTTGCTATTTTCGAGTCAGCAATTCTCATTTTGGATGTCTGGTGTGGTTTTAGTACCCCACGGACGGGCTAAAACCACACCAGAGGTGGGATGGCGCCGCAGGGTGCGCCATCCCACCTCTAATTTTCATTCTCAGCATTGCTGTTTTCGGGCGTAGTGATTTGACAAAATTGTCTTTTGTGCTACGTTTCAATCCCTGTTTAACGATCGATGCAATCTATAAGACAAGCTAAAAATTACGTCACTAGAACTGGGGATCAATCTAGGATGCAATCAGACAGTTGATGCATCTAAGAGGTGAAACGATCCAGAAACTTTAGAGATTTTCGATTAACTGGAGCTAATCTTCTTGCAGGCGTCTTTTGGCCAGTAAGATGCATTTCTCGCCCTGAGGAATCTCGAGTCTCAAATGATAATTGAGAGATGGTTGACTCCGATTATTTCGCCTGTTCAGTGCAGAATTTGCTGTTTCAGGAGTCATCAATCGGAACTGGTGATCGCGTGTTTTTCATAGGTTTCAGGCGATGCGATCGCCCTCTTTGACAAGAGTATTCCATCTGTTTCTTTCTATTTCTTTATCATCCCTTTTGCTCAACTATTCCGTTTACTCAACCGTAGGCGAATTTGAAAATTGATTAGATCAATCTAGAAGGTCTTATCAAACTATCTATATCAAACTATCTAGGTTTTTGGTGGAGCATGGTTTTAAGTGGCGTTGTGGCATTTTGTATCCAGATTTTTGGCTTGCCTTGAAACCCCATTGAATCTGGGAAACTAATAGATCCCAAACACGAACATGGGTACGAAACCATGAACCATGAGAGAGATTGCGAAAAAGTGTGACAAGGGATTGCAAAAACCGTTGTGCAGAATTCCAGTAGAGCGTCTGTGACAGTCGCAACTGGAACGGGAAAGATGTCTTAAGTTTGGATTAAGGAGCTGGCATGAGAATTGCAGTTGTCAAAGAGGTTGAAGTTGGAGAGCGTCGAGTTGCCCTGATCCCCGATGCAGTGGCGCGGCTAGTGAAACAGGGGATCGAAGTCTACGTCGAGACTGGGGCAGGAGAAGGAGCCTTTTTTGCCGATACCGATTATGAAAAGGCAGGCGCTCAGATCATTGCAGATGCTCACCATCTCTGGCAAACCGCAGATGTGGTGCTGAAGGTTGCTCCCCCGCGCGATCGCCCCGATGGTACCTCCGAAATTCACATGCTGCGCGAAGGGACTGTGTTGATTGGTTTCCTCAATCCGCTAGGCGATCCCCACACAGTTCGCCGCTTGAGTGAACGCAAGGTCACTGCCTTCAGCCTAGAACTGATCCCCCGCACTAGCCGCGCTCAAAGCATGGATGCTCTCTCTTCCCAGGCGGCGGTGGCTGGCTATAAGGCTGCCCTGATCGGAGCGTCTGCACTGCCCAAATTCTTCCCCATGTTGACCACCGCCGCTGGGACAATCCCCCCTGCCAAAGTCTTCGTCATGGGAGCTGGCGTTGCAGGATTGCAGGCGATCGCCACCGCCCGCCGATTAGGTGCCGTCGTGGAAGCCTTTGATATCCGTCCGGCGGTGAAGGAGGAGGTGCAAAGCTTGGGAGCCAAGTTTGTGGAAGTGCCGCTAGAAGAAGATACTGTGGCCGCAGGGGGATACGCCAAGGAACTGTCGGAATCGGCCCAGGAGCGATCGCGCCAGGTTGTCATGGAACACCTGAAGCAGGCAGATGTGGTCATCACCACGGCTCAGGTTCCGGGCAAAAAAGCTCCTCTGCTGGTGACGGAAGCGATGGTTGCAGCTATGAAACCCGGTGCAGTCATTGTGGATATGGCAGCCGAGCAAGGTGGTAACTGTGCCTGCACCAGTCCCGGTCGGGATGTGGTGGTGAATGGCGTCACCATCATCGGCCCCCTCAACCTGCCTGCTTCCATGCCTGTCCACGCCAGCCAGATGTATTCCAAGAACCTGCTCACCCTCGTTCAACTGCTGGCTCCCAAAGGCGAACTCAACCTCAACTTTGCAGATGACATCATCGACAGCGCCTGTGTCACCCATGCTGGCGAGATCCGCAATGAACGGGTGAAGCAATTGTTGGATCAAAGCTTGGTGACTAGCTAACCGATGGTCGGTTTTGGCTTTTCAAGCTGTCACCCCCTCCCCTACTCACCCCCTCTCACTTCCCTACACACTCTATGGAAGACCTCATTTCTGCCCTTGTGGTTTTTGTCTTGGCAGCTTTCGTTGGCTTTGAAGTGATCAACAAAGTGCCGCCCACCCTCCATACTCCCCTCATGTCGGGATCAAACGCCATTTCAGGCATTGCTGTCTTGGGGGCATTGCTCGTTTCAGGCACGGGTAATGTCACGCTGAGCAGTGTTTTAGGCGTGATCGCCATCATCATGGCAACTATCAACGTCGTCGGTGGTTTTTTAGTGACCGACCGAATGCTGCAAATGTTTAAGAAAAAGGAAGCGAGGAGCTAGGCGATGAACGACTTTTTGCCTTCTAGCATACAGATCAGTTACTTGATTGCAGCCTCGCTCTTCATTTTTGGCCTGAAGCAGATGAGTTCGCCTGCGACGGCGCGACGAGGCAATCTGCTAGGAGCGATTGGGATGCTGATTGCCATTATCGCAACACTGCTCGATCGCTCCATCGTCAGCTATGAACTGATTATTCTGGGCACCGTTGTGGGTGCTGCGCTGGGCGCTGTAATGGCCTACAAGGTTGAAATGACAGCCATGCCCCAGATGGTCGGTCTGCTCAACGGGCTGGGTGGCGGAGCTTCCACCTTGGTTGCGGTGGCAGAGTTCTGGCGGTTGCGCTCGGCGGGAGAGGCGATCGCCCTGGACAGCATCATCACCATCATCCTCAGTGTTCTCATTGGCGGCGTCACGCTGACAGGAAGCGCGATCGCCTTTGCAAAATTGCAAGAACTCATTACGGGCGCACCAATTATCTTCCCCTTCCAGCGGGGCGTTAGTATCGGCCTGTTAATCGGCTTCCTGGTTGGCAGTGCCTATCTCATCCTTGACCCTCAAAACCTCACCGCCTTCCTGGCAATGGTGGCCATTTCGCTCATCCTAGGCGTTCTGTTTACGAACCCAATCGGTGGAGCAGATATGCCCGTTGCCATTTCGCTGCTCAACTCCTTCTCTGGTCTTGCCGCCAGCGCTGCCGGGTTTGTGCTGATGAACAATATGCTGATCATTGCGGGAGCGTTGGTCGGTGCATCGGGGATCATTTTGACAGAAATTATGTGTAAGGCAATGAACCGATCGCTGACGAATGTCTTGTTCACTGCCTTCAGCAAAGCTAAGACCGCCAGCATTGGTAGTGGTGACTCCGTGACCCCCAAAGTCACTCACTCCGTCGATGCCGAAGAAGCGGCAATGATGCTGGGCTACGCTCGTTCGGTTGTGATCGTCCCTGGCTATGGGATGGCCGTGGCCCAAGCGCAGCATGCAGTGCGCGAACTGGCAGACCAACTGGAACGACTCGGCGTAGATGTGAAGTATGCCATTCATCCTGTTGCTGGACGAATGCCTGGCCACATGAATGTCCTACTGGCAGAAGCTAATGTCCCCTATACGCAACTCTATGACATGGACGACATCAACCCGGAATTTGACCACACGGATGTTGCCTTGGTTATCGGTGCAAACGATGTGGTGAATCCTGCTGCTCGTCACGACACCAACAGCCCCATCTACGGGATGCCCATCCTAGAGGTAGACAAAGCCCATCACACGATCGTGATTAAGCGGAGTATGAATGCTGGGTTCTCTGGGGTTGACAACGAACTGTTTTATAAAGATAAAACCCTGATGCTGTTTGGCAGTGCGAAAGACGTGGTGACGCAACTGGTCAGCAGTGTCAAAGAGTTGACCTAGGTCCGTCAGAGCCCTGCCAGAAATGCCACCCCATGTATCGTTTGGGGATAAGGTAAGGCGGGGGTATCAAACGTGCTGCGATTGCTGGGCTTTGGACTCATACCCAGTCTGCAAACGCTCACGATAGATCTGATGGAGGGGGCATTGCCCTTTTGCATCCCATCTGTTGCCCTAGTTTTTGGAATTGGCATGGTGCTACGCACTCATACTGTAAAAACCGTCAGTTCTGGTTAAGCGGGTTTTAGGTCACCGCGCCCGGCGCGGTGACCCAAAACCCTTGATTTTTTCTGCGCTTTGCACCAGGCAAATCAGGGGTTTCAGGTGATTCCGCATTCACGTGAATTGCACCGATTGCAGGGTTGGCATGATTTGCGTCAACTGCGAATTCCAAATAACGAGTTATGAATTCTCTGCTGTAGAGAGCTTGGTGGTAGGGTAAGATCAGCAACCGCTGAGTAGTCTTTGGGATGACGACCAATTTAGTTCGTGCGATCGCCCGAGATGTGTTGCCCGGTCAAACGTTTCCCTTGGGTGCAACCGTCAGTCATCACGGCGTCAATTTTTGTATTTATGCGAAGGGCGCGACCGGCGTAGAGCTATTGCTGTTCGCTGAACCCAACGCTCCACAACCTGATCAGGTGATTGTCCTCGACCCAAAACACAATCGGACAGCCCACTACTGGCATGTGTTTGTGCCCGGTCTACAGGCGGGCCAGGTCTACGGCTATCGGGTAGATGGCCCCTACGACCCCCGGCGGGGACTCCGCTTCAATCGCAATAAGGTGTTGCTCGACCCCTACGCCAAAGCTGTTGTGGGGTGGGAGCATTACAGCCGCGAGGCAGCAATTTCACCCCACGACAATAGTCCCCAGGCATTGCGGAGTGTGGTAGTCGACCCCAGTACCTACGACTGGGAAGGCGACGAGCATCCCCAGATCCCCTATTCCAGAACCGTCATCTACGAGCTGCATGTGGGCAGCTTTACCAAGCACCCTAGTTCAGGCGTAGCCCCTCAGAAGCGAGGAACTTTTGCCGGGGTGATCGAGAAAATTCCTTACCTCAAAGAACTGGGTGTCACGGCGGTTGAACTGATGCCAATCCAGCAGTTTGATGAGGAAGATGCCCGCCCCGGCCTAAAAAACTACTGGGGCTACAGCACGATGGCCTTTTTTGCCCCCCACCGCCCCTACAGTTCCCGGCGAGACCCCCAAGGACCCGTGGATGAATTTCGCGATCTCGTGAAAGCGCTGCACCGGGAGGGGATTGAGGTCATCCTGGATGTGGTGTTTAACCACACCGCCGAAGGAGACCATACAGGGCCAACGCTTTCCTTCAAGGGGCTGAGCAATCAAGACTACTACATCCTGGATGAAAATCCTGCCCTCTATCGCAACTATAGTGGCTGTGGCAACACCCTCAGGATGGGGGCGATCGCCGGAAACTTGGTGTTGGACTGCCTGCGCTACTGGGTCTCAGAAATGCACGTCGATGGCTTTCGGTTTGACCTAGCCTCAGCGCTCTCGCGAGATGTATCGGGGGAACCGCTGGAGCATCCCCCCATTCTCTGGATGATTAACTCTGACCCGGTGCTGGCCGGCACCAAGGTGATTGCTGAGGCGTGGGATGCTGCCGGACTGTACCAGGTGGGGCAGTTTGCGGGCGATCGCTTTGCTGAGTGGAATGGCCCTTATCGGGATGACGTGCGCCGCTTCGTCAAAGGCGACCCTGGTGTAGTGAGTCGGTTGTCCTACCGCTTGCTGGGCAGTCCCGATATCTACCGAGACCCTAACCGCGAGGCGAACCACAGCATCAATTTCGTCACCTGTCATGATGGCTTTACCCTAAACGACTTGGTTTCCTACAACACCAAACACAACGAAGCCAATGGCGAGCACAACTGCGATGGCACCAATGCCAACTGGAGTTGGAACTGCGGCGTAGAAGGTCCAACCGATAATCCTGTAATCGAGGCTCTGCGGCTGCGGCAAATCAAAAATTTCTATACCATCCTGTTTGTGTCTCAAGGCACTCCCATGATCTTGATGGGGGATGAGGTGCGACGGACCCAGTTGGGGAACAACAACGCCTATTGTCAGGACAATGAGATCAGTTGGTTTGACTGGAGGCTAGTGGAACGCCACGGAGCTCTGCTGCGTTTCGTCCAGCGGTTGATTGCCTTCTCGCAGGCCCACGAAATTTTTCGGCAAGAACGAATCCTCACCGTCACTCGCGACAGCTACGACGAGCCGCACGTGATCTGGCATGGCACCCGCCTGCACCACCCAGATTGGAACGACTATTCCCACACGCTAGCGATGACGCTCTGCCACCCGCAGCAGGGGGAGTATTTTCATGTGCTGTTCAATGCCTTCTGGCAGCCGCTCAGCTTTGAGTTGCCACCCCTGCCCCACGGCCATTGCTGGAGCCGCATTATCGATACGGCTTTGCCTGCGCCCCAAGACTTCTGCGAGGTGGCGATCGCCCCCCTGATCGATAGCCCCACCTACTGTGTTGAATCCCGCAGCGTCGTGGTGTTGATGTGGAGTCAGCAGACCGTCCTGAGGAAGTAAATTTGACGTTAGTTGCTCGCAAAACGAACAAATCGGTGAGAAAAGCCCGGTGCATCGAGTTCATCGCAAGGGACCAAAGAGGCTTGCATGAATAAACTGATTTGACGGGTGTCCTGTTGGCTTGTGAGGAACAAGACCTGAGTGAAGTGCCAGTCTTGAGTAAACCAGGTTTGCAGAGTTGAGAAAAGTCGGCGATCGCAGTCCTCTTGCAGAAGCGATTGGCGCACCCAAAAGCTGACCGTTGCCACTTGAGACGTTGGCAGCGCTGCCCCTGAAAATTCTGCTTCACAGGAGAGGTGCCGCAGGGGATGGGTCGCAGGGGTGATGTAGACACACCCCAGACATTCTGTTGCGAGTGGCTTCAATACGGTATAGGTGAAGGACTCCCGCCGCTGGTGTTCGCTGTCATGACGAGCTAAGTCCCGGTAGTTCTCTGCCAGTGTAAAGTCATCCTGCACCCAGGGGGTGTTGCTCCACCGACGCAACATGTCGCGACTGCTAGTAATTGCCGCAAAGTCCAATTCCACATAGATGGGCTGCAGCGGTTGGAGCAAGAATTCAGCCGTTCTGAGTGCCGCTGGCACGGGTAGAGGTGCTGGGTAGAAAGTCATTAGCCCCGTGCCTTCAGGACGAACTGGGGAGCGAGCAGTTGCGAGAGGTCAGGCTCTGTTTTGATTTGCCCCGTCTCCTGCATGAAGCCCACCAAGTTGGTAAAGGGTTTCAACAGGTAGAGGTTGCTGTCGGGGTTGCTGAGCATGTTGACGTTATCTTCCAAGGTGGCGAATTTCACCCCCTTGAGTTGTTCGTCCAGTTCGGCAGGTGTCAAGCCCAACTCTTTGCCAGCAATTTCCAGCCCTTCTGGGCGGTTGGCCTCGAAGTATTCTAGTCCCTTTAGGGAACCGCGCACAAAGGCTGCGATTGCAGCGGGGTTTTGTTCAACAAAGGTTGTATCAAAGATGGCAACATCGGCGATCGCCGTCGGTAGTTTCAGCATCGAGCTATCAAAAATGATGCGACCATCCTTCTGCGCCTCATTAGCGCTAAACAGGAAGGGGGCGTAGGTGACGGCAATCTCCACATTACCCGCTTGATAGGCAGCGGCAGCGGCATCCGGCGTCAGGTTAATGATCTGCACATCGCTTTCCTTCAGGCCAGCCTGCGACAGCACCTCCAGGAAAAAGAAGTGGCTCACGCCGTTCCTCTCTAGAGCAACCCGCTGCCCCTTGAAGGACTGCACATCGGGAAACTTGTTGCGGGCTAGGATGCTGTCTCCGCCATTGGACGTGTCAATCACATACACCGCTCGAAAGTCCTTGCCATTGGCAGCCATCAACACTGCCTCCGAGGGCACCGTGGTCACTCCATCCACTTGTCCTGCTAAAAATGCGGTGTTGGCCTCTGGGTTTGAGCCAAAGACCACTTTCTCTAACTCCAGCCCCAATTCCTTGTAGAACCCCTTTTCAAGGGCGATATAGATGGGCACATAGCCAATCCAGGTCACCATTGCCAGCCGTGCTGTCGCAGCGGTCGGACTGCTGCCAGCCGTTGCAGCCGTTGGGGAGGAGGTGGGCGATGAGGCGGTTTCGGAGTTGGTCGCAGGAGTGCAGGCATGGAGGGTAAGGCCGCCCAGCGCACCACTCAGTAAGTAGAGGGCTTGGCGGCGACTCCAGCGAAAGGACGGACTACGGGTCATAGGGAACGATCAGTTGTGGAAGAATCAGGAACTATCATGCCACCTCGCTGCACTTTTTGGTGAGTTGTTCTATGACACTACGCGCTCATGATGTCAAAAGCATTTTATGGAAAACCCTGCGCCGCCGGGTTTCCCACCAAAAACTTTGTCCTCACCGATGTGTGCAGCACTCTACAAAAGCTGAGGGCGAGAGGCTGCTAGGGTTGCTTGCAAGTTGACCACCTTGCCGATCACTGCGATCGCTGGGGCATCAAACCCTGTGTCTTGCACCTGTTGGGCAATCGTAGCCAGGGTGCCGACTAGCTCCTGTTGGTCAGGGCGGGTGCCCCAGCGCACTAGGGCGATTGGCGTCTCTAGCGGCAGGCCACCCCGGTGCAGTTGCTCGGTGATGGCAGCCAGGTTGTGGACGCCCATGTAGATGACAATGGTTTCGCTGCTCTGGGCGATCGCCTCCCAGTTCACCGTCGGACGGTACTTGCCAACCGACTCATGCCCCGTCACAAAGGTGACGGAAGAACTATACCCTCGGTGCGTCAGGGGAATTCCGGCGTAGGCCGGAGCCGCCACCCCCGATGTGATACCAGGGACGACCTCCACCGGCACCCCTGCCTTCACCAAATCTTCCATCTCTTCACCGCCCCGCCCGAAAACGAACGGGTCACCGCCCTTGAGCCGTACCACAACAGCATGGGTCTGTGCTTTTTCGATCAACAGCTGGGTGGTGTCTTCCTGAAGCATCGAGTGGCGACCGCGCCGCTTACCAGCGTTGATGGCCTCCGCTTTGGGACTGATCATCGCCAGAATTTGAGGACTAACCAGCGCATCGTAGACAACAACATCGGCATGTTCTAACAGTGCTTTCCCCTTTAGGGTAAATAATCCTGGATCGCCAGGGCCTGCGCCAACGAGATAAACTTTGCCCAAAGGTTGCACCATTGCGAGAAAAGGAGTTTGCAGTGGAAGAATTGGCAGTCAGGGAGGAGGTTCAGCAGCTCAGCGTTAATCTACACAGCGTTAATCGATACAGAGCGACTGACCTATCCTTCTAACTATCTGACTATATCTAAAATTGAGAACCCAGCGTAGATGGCATCTTTTGATACTGTTTTCATATCCTATTGAAGATTGTGCATCAAAACAATGCAACCCTTGCATTTTGCGTTTAGGTGAAACTAGTCTGCGGCTGAAACCCTTGATTGTCTGCGTGCGTTGCGCGCAGACAATCAAGGGTTTTGGGGGCACCACGCATTGCGCGGTGCCCCAAAACCCTCTTAACCAAACTTGACGTTGCTTGACGAATGTGGTTCTAAACAGGGTAGGGAGGACGCTGTCTCAGAGGATCACGATTGCTTTTGTGGGCTGATCCTCCAGAGTCGCTCTAACATGAGGACTCGTTGCTGGTGGACTTTGGCACGGTGCTTGCGATAGTGGGTCACCCAAAGACCCACAAACAGGAGTGAACTAACAACGCAGAAAAAGACTAGGATATCGGTTGAAAAATTATTGTTGTAACGATTTTCTAAATATGAATTGGTTGAATTAGTCGAGATTTCTTGAGAAACAATGCGACCTCTGGCGATGACTCTTTGATTTGCATTTAGAGATGGCGTTTGCATTGGTCAATACCTGAAAATCATGGGGGGCAATGAGAACTTCAGAGTGAGCCAGAACGATTGCGGAATTTGGAAAAACTTTCAATGAAAAACTCCTGCAAACCAACTCATACGAAATCCGTCTATAAAGTGGCTGTTTGTTGTAGTGTGAAACGGG
>DVEB01000104.1 GCA_015295905.1 Synechococcales cyanobacterium M55_K2018_004 | reverse complement strand
CAAAAATCAAATGTTTGTTAGCGTGAATTTGAATTCTGGATAAGCTGAAACCCTTGCTGTTCTGTGCGCGACGCGCACGGAACAGCAAGGGTTTTGGGGCACCGCGCCGGGCACGGTGCCCCAAAACCCTTGTAACTAGAACTGACGTTTTGTTAAGTCTGTTAAACAAACCTGTAGAATACTGTTCAGAATTGTGTCTGCTGTTGTAGGGCTGACGTTGATTCATGCGGGTGTCCATTTCTATTGCGGAGCGATCGCAAGGCTAAGATGAGGGGGAGTTAGGAAAAACACACTCCTGGTTGGTGTCAGTGCGATCGCAACAATCGCGCCCCCAAACAGGTCAGGCCATACTTCCTGAAAAGCTGCGTTGAAGGTGGAGCAACCTGAAACCATTTTCAGGCTCAAGTCCATCATTTTGTTAGTCAATGGTCTTGGTCAGTTTAGGTTTTGGTGATTTAACAACATCGGTTTAATGCAAACGATAGTTAAGATTTCATCCATTAGAGATGAACCGCTATCAAAGTGAGGCTAGAGGAGGCATCTGTTTGTGGAAGAGTTGAGAGCGGCCTTAGAACTTGCCAGCGATGAAGAACTACAATTGCTGACGGAAATCTTGTTTCAGCGAAAGTTTAATCCCCTAGACTATGTTTGCGCTCCTGCACCCATCGACGTCCAGAGTCAGGAGCGTGAGGCATGGCTCGATGCAATTGAGCAGCGCTTTCGCTTTCTAGCGGCAGATGGGGTCAGTGTTTTGTTTGGGCGGACGGGGCAGATTAGCTATCGTCAGGTGTTGATCCAAATCTGTCGCTACCTCAAGATCCCCTACGGTCCATCCCTGGAAACCAGAGACCTGGAGGCAGAAATTTTTCTGACCCTGCTCCACAGGGCGTGGGAAAAGCTACCAACCTCACAACGAAAAGTGTTCAGTCAGGAATTACAAGAGGCCGTTTCCCACTCTGAGTTAGCTCGCTACTTGCCTGTTTCGTTGCAAAACAATCCCGCTGGGTTGCTGCTTAAGGGGGGTAGTGTTCTGGCCATTAGCGCAATGGTGCGTCCCTGGTTATTGCACCTGATTTCGCGACAGTTTGCCCTGCATGCAGCGACTTATCAACTGGCGAAGGAGACGGCGCTCAGGGGTGGAGCAGCGATCGCCAACCAGGTAGCGTTGCAGTCGGCATCGCGCGGCATGATGCTGAGTGCCGCCCGTTACGGGGCAGTCCGCTCAGTTTTTGCGGTGGTGGGGCCAGCCTTGTGGATCTGGTTTTTCGCGGATTTGGGGTGGCGGGCGATCGCGACCAACTATGCGCGGGTGATCCCAGTTGTGTTTACCCTGGCGCAAATCCGCCTCACCCGTGACTTGGAATACTATCCCGCCTGAATAACACGGTCCCCACTCGCAATCTGTTCAATGATTGTCCCTCTGATCACGGAAGCATCCTCGTGATCCCGGTTAAAATGGAGCGAAGCAAATCATTCATCAGGCGCAGCTCCGGAGTCTGGAGGTAAGGAGTGCCAGCGGAACAGACAGAACCCAACTACTACGACCTTCTTGGTTTGTCGCCTACGGCTTCGATGCAGCAAATTCGGCGAGCCTACCGCGAACTGAGTAAGCTTTATCATCCCGATACAACTGAACTGCCTGCGGCGATTGCCACTAGTAAGTTTCAGGCGCTTAACGAAGCTTATGCTACCCTTAGCAATCTGGAACGTCGGGCTGCCTATGACTTAAAGCTTGGCTACTCACGGGTGACGGTTATTCGGCCCCTGACTGATCTCCGTCAAGAGACTTCTACAAGGCGCAAGTATCGCTCCTCGGCCTACCTCGATCCGAGCGATCGCCCCCTTTCCGCTGGTGAACTTTTCGCCCTGTTTATCCTGGGGGTCACGTTCCTGGGCTGTTTGATCTTGGTTGTTGCGATTGGGGCAACCCGCGGTGAGGTCAGCTTTAGCCACCTGACGGGTTCCTCTACGGCTGAATCTGTTCGCGTACCATTGCCTGAACTAGGCTGGCCAGATACACTATCAGATCAGAAATCTCAAGTTCCTGCTCCTACACATTCTCCCGCTCCTACGAATTCACCAAGCCTCACGGGCACTCATCTCCCGACTGCCTCCCCCCATCTTGCCGATACTCAAGAAAACGCTGCCTAAGGCTGCTTTAACACGCTATTTCTCCTGACCCTCTCAAGTTTTTTCTGCATGACTCTTCCTTCTGCCGACACGCCTCTCTACAATCACCCGCTCCCTGCCATTGAGGAGTGGCTGGCTGCTCACGGATGTCAACAAGATCGCAAAAATTTGCACTGCTGGTTTGTCCAGACTCCATCCTGGGAAGCAGACATCGTAATGGAAGTTGATTCAATGACCGTTCGCTATCGCAATGCAGGGGAGGGAGGGCAAGATTTGCAACGCAGCTTTAAGTATTCCCTCAGCCGCAGAGACCTAGAAGAAGCAATTTTTTCAGGTCCTTAGTGTTTATGGCACTACACGCTTTGTCCTAAGCTACGCCTATGGCGCTACAGTTTTTATCGTGTCTTCATCGTGCTAACTTCCGTCGGCCCCCTGAGGTGAGGACGACAAACGTAAATGCTGTAGAGTTGTAGACTAACGCAACGTGAGTTCCAGATAAGCTGCAACCCTTGCTGTTCCGTGCGCGACGCGCACGGAACAGCAA
>DVEB01000066.1 GCA_015295905.1 Synechococcales cyanobacterium M55_K2018_004 | reverse complement strand
CACGATAAACTGCTACTTTACAGGCGGATTCTGTATCAGATGAATGATTGGATTCAGCACCACCAGCAATCACGGTTTGCGGTGAACTGGTGGCAAAGGTGTGCAGTTTGTCCCCAAGAGCGCTATACCTGAAGACAGAGATGGCGAGGTAGGCGCATGAGGAACGGGTTTTCTCGAAGCAATCGACAAATTTTGGCGATCGCTGGTATGGCTTTGGCAGCGTTGATGGTGGGGGCTGGCGCTTCCACGTTGCATGGCCTAGGAGTGATTCAATTGCCCAAACCGTCCCAAAAGGCAGAACAACTCCCCCCGTCGTTATCTGAAGATCATCAACGGCAGACTTCAGCCGTTTTGCCCCTGGTGTCAAAGTCGCCCCAGGCGAGGGCAGACCAACTCCAGGCGATCGCCCAAACCTCTTCCCCCTCGCAAGACCAACTGCGTGCCCGCTATCTATTGGCTGTAGACCTAATCGAGCAGAATCGTGGGGGCGCAGCCCTGCCCCTGCTAGACAATCTAGATCAGCAATACCCACTCCTGGCCGCACCAATTCTGGCCAAACGGGCCCAGGCTTACACTGCCAGTGGCCAGCCTGACCAAGCCAGTGCAACCTGGCAGGAATTACTCAAGCGTTATCCCGAAAGCCCTGTGGCCGCAGAGGCGTTGTTTGCCCTCGGCAAACAAGACCGTCAGTATTGGCAGCAGGCGATCGCTCAGTTTCCCGCCCATCCTCGCACGCTGGAAATTGCCCAAACGCTGTTGCAGGAAAACCCCAACCAGCCCCAACTGCTGCTGGTGTTAGCTCGCTATGGTGTGGACTTACCGGAGATCACAGCCGTTTTAGATCGCCTGACTAAGGAGTATACGGCTCAACTCTCCCCCCAAGATTGGGAAGCGATCGCCTTTGCCTACTGGGAAACCATGAACTACAACAAAGCGGGGAAAGCCTACGCTAATGCGCCCCGCACGCCTCTCAACCTGTTTCGGACTGGACGGGGGGCACAGTTAGGCAAACGTCACTCAGATGCGATCGCGGCCTACCAACAACTGGTGCAGGCATATCCTGATGCGCCGGAGTCGGGCAATGCCTTCATGCGGCTCTCCCAATTGGTGCAAGACCCCCAGCAGCGGCTCGCTTACCTAGATACGGTGATGCAAAAGTTCCCCGATCGAGCGGGGGATGCCCTCCTGCGAAAAGCCGAAATCTTGGATGCCCAAAACAGTCCCCAGGCTGCTTCTCAGGCACGACAGATGCTTCTGAGCCGCTACGGCCAGTCCGATGCAGCAGCCGAGCTGCGTTGGACGCTGGCGGAACGGCGGATCGAAGCGGGAGACATTAAGGGAGCCTGGGAACTGGCGCGCCAAATTGCCCAACAAAACCCCGACAGCACGTTTGCGCCAGAAGCCGCCTTCTGGATTGGCAAATGGGCGCAGCAGGCAGGCCAGCAACAAGCAGCCAAGCAAGCCTACGAATACGTCCTCAGTCGCTATCCCCACTCCTACTATGCGTGGCGATCGGCTGCCAAGCTGGGTTGGGATGTGGGCGATTTCACGACTGTTCGCACCAAACTGCCCCAGGTCAGCAAACCCGCAGAACGACCCACTCCCCCGGTTGGCTCAGCTACCCTGCGCGAACTCTACCAACTGGGGCAAGACTGGGATGCCTGGGCGCTCTGGCAGGTTGAGTTTCAAAACCGGATGCAACCCACTGTTGTAGAACAGTTTACCGATGGGCTGATGCGCCTGGGAGTGGGCGACAACCTAGATGGAATTTTCATGGTGTCGAGCTTGGCGCGACGGGAGACAGCAGAGGAAAAGGAACAATACAAGCGACTGAAGCAAGACCCGCTCTACTGGCAGGCACTCTACCCTTTTCCTTATCTAGAGCTAATCAACTCCTGGTCAAGCCAGCGGCAGTTAAACCCACTATTGGTGACGGCTTTGATCCGGCAGGAGTCCCGTTTTGAGGCCAAGATCGAATCCTCTGCTGGCGCTAAAGGACTGATGCAGGTGATGCCCAGCACCGCAGACTGGATTGCCAGCAAGATCAGCCTACAGGACTTTGACCTGGAAAAGCCAGAGGACAACGTAAAACTAGGCACTTGGTACCTGGACTACACCCACCAGGAATACGACAACAATTCGCTGTTTGCTGTTGCCAGCTACAATGCAGGTCCCGGAGCCGTGGCCGATTGGATCCAGCGCTTTGGCTACAGCGACCCCGACTGGTTTGTGGAACAAATTCCCTTCCCCGAAACCAAAGGTTACGTTGAGTCAGTTTTCGAGAACTACTGGAACTACCTGCGGCTCTACAATCCCCAAATTTCGGCACAACTAGCCCGCTACGCGCCCAAGCACGTGGGGGTCAGTCCGTAGACCATTGTTTGCCCAAAAAGTTTACAGCGCTTGGAACCCGCCGTAGCGACACACCAATGGTTATAACTGGCCCTGCTCTATCGCTCGAATTGCACGTTGTGCCTCTGACAGATTCGCTCCAGTTTGCTCACAAAACATTTCGATGGCCTCTAGCTTAAGATTGGCATTAACTAGATCACGCACGACTGCCAGTTCATTATCGTTCTCATTCTCAATCCCTAAACAATCGTTGATCAAATCAATTTTTGCCTCGATGCGCCGCAGACGGAGATTTATGTATTTCTTAAAACGGTGCAATGCAACTAGCCAGAAAACAGGTTGGGCACACACAAATAGCACCAGCAGCAAAACTAAAAGATTGCTATCTAGCATAGGACAGGGAGACTAGCCTGGAACACAGGGAAGATGCGGTTGAGGAAGACGGCGGACGCGAATATTGGCTCTTCTGCTTTCTACGATAGATCCTTCCCTGGGAATGGTCTGTTAGACAGTAATCAAAATTTGAGCATTGCGGATTTAACCCATGGGTTTTGGGGCGAGGGATGCACGGAGTGCGCCTCTCACCCCCAAAATTAGATTTTGGATTAACGTCAGTTCTGGTTAAGAGAGGTTTGGGGCACCGCGCCGGACGCGGCGCCCCAAACCTCTCGCGGTTCAGCATATCCCAAGTTCACGTTGCTTTGTAGACGGATGCCGTCTCATGGTGCTACGCGCTCATGATGTAAAAGACTTCTTTGTAGAAACCCCACTGCGCGGGGGTTCCCACAAAAAACTCTGCTCTCACCTATGCATGTAGCGCTATGGAAGCGGAAAAATAAGCAATAGGGTGCAGCGGACCCACCACAGCCTATTGGAGAGTAGCGTCATACGTCATGTTAAATAAACGCTTTGTCAAAGGAGTGGGCAGGGTCGGGACTCATCAAGATGACATTATCAATGACGTGGATGATGCCATTGTCTGCCTCAATATCTGCTGCAATGACCGTTGCGTTTTTGACTTCAAAATAGTCTGGCGTAGAACGGATGGTGATGTGTGAGCCTTCGAGCGATGTGAGGCGATCGACCCCTACCAAGTCAGCACGAGTGTATTTTCCAGCAACCACATGATAGGTCAAGATACGCCCTAGCTGGGGAGGATTCTGCACTAGGGTAATGATGGTTTCCTGCGGTAATTTGGCGAAGGCATCATCATTGGGGGCAAATACGGTGAAAGGACCAGGGCTTTTGAGTGCGTCTACCAGCCCGGCCACCTGTACTGCTGTTACGAGTGTCTGAAAACTGCCCGCTCCAACCGCAATATCTACGATGTCAGCCATAACGTTATAACCATCCCCGCAAACACGTCTGTCTAAGGATCTTAAACCGAAGTGCCACTTCAAACCCTATCAGCTTTTGTATGCCAAGAATTGCAAAATTTGATTAGACTTCCGGCGTGTCCTGTTGGCGCGGCGACGTCGCGCCAACAGGACACGCAAAAAAGAGGCATGCGGGCGGTCTACTGTCTACGGTCTACTGTTTGAGGGCATACCGTGTTCGATTTTCGTTGCAAATCTGCGCGACTGCCCCAAAACCTGAGTATGGTTGGAATTCGTCATCATCGCCTTGAACTGAGCCTGGCACAGAGAGGTTAGCCCTGTTTCTAGTAGACCTTAGGGATTGCGAGAACTGCTTCCTAGTCGTTCTAGCCCAGTCTGAAACCTCAGGTCATCCAGGCGCAGGGTAGACATGGCATCCTCTTCAAATTGGGGAGACTTAATGGAGATGTCGGCCCCATTCACCACTGCCCCCAGCAGTTGGATTTCTTCAGAAGCCTGAAACTGTTCAATGGCTTCGCTGAGTAACCCTTCTTCGGTGTAGCCAGGGCGCGTCACCAGCAGAATACCATCGGTGTAAGGCTCTAGCAGCAAGGCATCATTGTAGAGATTGAGAGCAGGTGTGTCGATCACGACCAGGTCAAAACGCCCCCGCACATCGTCCATCAGGCGGCGCATTTCGCTCGACTCCAAGAGAGCTGCCGCCTGACGCTGAGGGCCTGCTCCCGGTAAGATGTAAAGATTTTCGATCTGAGGCACCAGGGCAAACTCGGCGCGGTGATAGTACCGCAGTGGTTCAACATGGTTGCTGAGATTGGGCAAAACTTTCAGCAGTGGTGCCAGAGAGGGCGATCGCAGATCGGCCTCCAGCAACAACGTGCGTCGTCCGGCACGGGCAGAGGCGATCGCCAGGTTATAAGCCGTCACCGTTTTGCCCTCGCCACTTGTCGTGCTAGTCACCAGCACAACCTTCACGGCCCGATCGCCCCCTACTCGACGCAGGTTGACTCGCAGTCGCTCGTAGGGTTCCAGGTAGGGGGTATCGGCTTCCACCAGCAGCGGCAAGGTCTCACTCGGGAGAATGGGAATCTGTGGCAGCAGGCCCAGAATGGAGACTTGCTTTTGCCGCAGGGTGAGTTGCAAGTCTGACAGGGAGTGCAACACTGCATCGAGCGAGTCAAGCAGCCACACCAGCCCGCCTGCCACCCCCAGCCCCAGCAGTGCCCCCAGCGCCACAATCAGCCAGTTATTCTGACCAGGATCGGTGATTGGCCTACTTTGGGGCAGTTGGGCGATCGCCAGACTGCCTACAGTTTCTTCTGCTGCCAGCCGGGCATCCGCCAGCCGGGTTTGCAACTGGTCGTAGAAGGCCCGCCGCAACGTCACCTGCCGCTCCAGGCGAGATTGTTCGAGCTGTTTGCTGGGCAACGTGGCATACTGCTGGCGAAGCTGCTGATCCAGGTCAACCAGTGCCTGGAGTTGCTGTTCCAGAGTGGCTCGCTGAGTGTGCAGGTGGACCAGCGTATTAGCAAGCTGCTGGCGGGCAGGGTCCAAACTGCTGCCTTGGAAAATACCAACCTGCGTCAAATCGCCGCCCAAAGCACTGCTTCCCAACACCTCCTCAACCCGCTGTTGCAACAACTGCTCCAACACTTGCTGCTGGTTGCGTAACTCCACCATCCTGGGGTGGTCTGCCCGCAACGAGGGAGTAAGCATCTGAATTTGCATCTGCACTTGGTAGAGGCGGGCACGCAGATCCGCGATCATGGGGTCTGCACTCAGCGCCGAAGACCGGTAGGCCTGGTCTGCCGATAGCCCTAGGCGAGACTCTAGACTGCGAATCTGAGCATTCACGCCCGCTAGAGCCAGTTGCACCTGCCGCTGTTGTTCCTGCCCACGGGTGATCGCAGCACCCAACTGACCATCCTGCGCCGATTGCAAAGCTGGCCCCTCACGGCGGACATATTGCGTCAAGGCTTCCTCTGCTGCCTGCAACTCTTGCGTCACTCTAGGTAAGAGTTGGTTCAGGTTGTCGAGAATACTGTTGATCTGACGGCTGTTAAATTGACGGCTCTGCTCAACCATTGCTTCCATCAGCAGTTGGGTGGTGGTGCGAGCAATGCGTTCATTCGGCGATCGGTAAATGATATGCACCTGCACCGTAGACGCTGGGTGAGTCAGATGGGGAGGAGAAGACCCACCCACTGCCGAGGTGGGCGAGTCAGTGGTGATCAGGAGCTGCGTCTGTTGCCGCAATTGGGTCGGAGTGATCAGAATCTGCTGAGTTCTGAGCCGCTCAATCACTCGGTTCACCACAGTCTCCGACAGCAGCGTTTCCCGCGTGAGCGCCTGCCCTTGTTGCTGAAGCACAGTGCCCGTTTGGCTCAAGGTAATGGGGGGAGCCAGGTAAGTCAGCTTCCCCTCAGCCACATAATCCACCGGGGGTTCGGGCCGCATGGCGACCAGACCCGACGCTCCTAAGATCAGAGCAAAGGCTGTCAGTCCGGCCCATTTATAGCGGTTCAGGGCAACCAGGTAGTGCTTGATCGAGGAAGAGGCCATGCGGTTAGTCGTCCCCACTTGGGCGAAACACATTATCAGCACTGTCGATCAGTGCATCAAAAAACAGCGTGAATCCCAGCACATCCCGAAAGGGCTGGGTAATTGTGTTGAGCAGGTATGTCACACGACTAATAAAGTTTCGGCCAATCACGATGACATCGTTATGCTGCAAAGTGGGGTTCTGGCTTAGGTCGCCCCTCAGTGCTCGCCTGCCATTATATTCCTCAGACACGGCTCGTCCCAGACTGGGATCAAACCGGATCAGGGCAATATCACGCAGATCAGCCGTATCAGGATTGGGAGAAATGACCGTAAGGGCATCCACAAAATCGCTCCCATTGGGCAACACAATCCGGGAAATGCCTTGCCTACCGGGAGCCGTGCCACGACGCACTCCAGCGTAATTCAGCACGCGAATCGTGATTTGCGGCTGGGCCAAGGTCGAGCGCGCCACAATATCGGGATTGTAGGTGGCGATCGCTCCTGATGTTAAAGCAGGCACCACCACCGTATCGCCATCTGCCAGCCGAATATTGGGGATTGCCACCCCTCGTTCCAGGGGAGCATACAGATTAATCACCCGTTCAGCCACTGCTCCTCCTGGCAACGTGCGACGGATCTGAATGGCTCGCAAGTCAGCCCGTTGCGTCGTACCTCCGGCCCGGGTGAGGGCAGTCGCCAGGAGAGGACTTTCTAAACCGTACAATCCCGGTCGTACCACATTCCCTAGCACCGTGACCCGCACAGGACGCTGGGCCACCAGAATGAGATCGACCTGCGGATTCACAACAAAGCGATTGAGTTCAGTTTCGATCCGCCGACTGGCTTGAGCGAGCGTCAGTCCCTGCAAGCGCAAGGCCCCCACCAGTGGGATAAGCAAGTTGCCCTCTAGGTCGAGCGTGCCCTGAATACTCAGGTCAGGAAAGCGCAATACATTTACAAATAAGCTATCTCCTGGCCCTAATAAGTAACGATCGAAATCAGAGGTGAGAGGAGGCGCAGCAGGCCGTGTACGAGAGGCGGGAGGCGGCGACGGGGCAGGTTGGGGAGGGGCCGCACTAGGACGACGAGCAGGCGGGGCAGGAACTGGAGCAGGAGACGGCGAAGCAGCAGGAGAGGAGGGCAGCGAGGGCGAGGATTGGGGAGGAGACAGGGGTGGAGTTGGGCCGCTGGGCTGAACTGGAGCGGGCGTGGGGGTAGGGGTAGGACGGGGAGAAGCCTGAGGGAGGGGGGCAGGGCTGGGGATCGGACGGACGGGCGGACGAGGGGTGGGACGGACTGGCCCCGGGCTGGGCGTGGGGCTGGGGAGGGTAGGACTCGGGCTAGCCTGGCTGACTGATGGGATGCCTGAGATGAAGCGGGCGATCCCCGAGGCAGAAGCAGGAACAACCTGACCTGCCCACACGCAAGCGCTACTGATCAGGATGCTACTGGTTGGATAAAAGCTGGTTAGGGCGATCGCAAACCAACGCCGTAAAAACCAATGCCGTTGCTTACACTCCATAGTCTGGGGCTTCTAAAACAGTCTGGGGCTTCTAAAACAAACACAGTTAGAGTAGGAACCAGTCCAGGATAGTTGAGATCACCGAATTTCTGGAGTAAGGTGCTTTCAAATCTGGTCAACTCTAACATGCATTCCCAAGTCCATCAGGACAAATTGCTCTAGATATAGAGAGGACGTTCAGCACAGGTACACCGCTAGAGGACGGGTTTTGACGGTAATGCTCTAGAGTCATGAGGGGCTTAAGGCGGGCACTGGTGAGCCGGACACTGACTTCACGTCAGCTCGGATTAGGAGGGTTTTGAGGCACTGCACCAAACGCGGTGCCCCAAAACCCTCAATGTTCCGTGGGCGGCGCCCACGGAACATTGAGGATTTCAGCCTATGCCGAATTCATATGATTTTAGATGTGATTTTAGCCTGCCTGTGACGGGCTAAAGTCACGCCCAGGGGTCAAAATGGGCATTGCCGATTTAACCAATGATTTTTTGAGTGAGGGGCGCATGGGGTGCACCCTTTACTCAAAAAATCATATTTGGATTAAGCAATGCCTCAAAATGACCATGACTAAGAGCAAAAGCTTGGGGGAGAACTTTTTAGTTGCAATCCTAGCTAGTTGCAATCTTAGGAGTCTCCGCCAGAGCAATGGGATCAAGATAGTGCGCTAATGATGGAGCTCTAATGATGGGAATCTACTGAACCTGAGGGGAGATTAAATTTGCGATCGCCCCCACGGTTCTTCTAATTTGGTGCTCCTCAAGGCCGGGGTGCATGGGTAAAAATAATACTTCCTTGCAAAGCCGCTCAGCCTGAGGAAAGTCTCCCAACCGATAGCCCAAAGACTGGAAAGCGGGCTGAAGGTGGCAGGGAAGCGGATAGTGCACCCTGGTCACAATCCCCTGCGCTTCTAAGCCAAGCTGGAGCGCCATACGCTGAATGGGACAACGCTCGGTAACTCGAATGACATAGTGGTGGTAGACATGGCTACTCTCACTGTCATTTTGGAGCGGTACTATGCCCCAGGTTGCCAAGGGATGTAGGAGTTGGTCGTATCGTTGGGCAATCCGGTAGCGATCGCGATTCCAACTCGGGAGCGAGGGCAGTTTTGCACTCAGCAGAGCCGCCTGGAGCGGCAACAAGCCACGACCCTCCTTGTGGGTAGGGGACAGGATGGACTGAGGGGATAGGCTCTGGTAATCGCGCAACAATCGCACAGTCTCTGCAATGCGGCGATCGCGAGTGACTAGCAGGCAGCCATCCCCAAGGGAAGCAAGATTTTGCCCTGGGTAGAAGCTAAATACCGCGGCCACCCCCACCGAGCCGGCTCGATAGCCTTCTCGCTCAGCGAGGGGAGCCTGGGTTGCCTCCTCAAAAATCAACAAATCGTAGGTACTGGCAAGCTGGAGTAGCCGACTCGGGGAAACCATTTGCCCGAACTGGTGAGTCGCAAGAATGGCACGAGTGTGCGGACCAATGGCCTTTTCGGTAGCAGTCAGGTCGATCAGAGCAGTTTCTGGCTCACAGTCCACCAAGATGGGGGTTGCGCCTGTTTGGAGGACGCCCATCATGGTGGTCATGGCGACATTTGCAGGGACAAGAATTTCGTCCCCTGGTCCTAGTCCGCAGGCCCGTAGCCCCAGGGCGATCGCATCAGTCTGAACCCGCATACCAACGCCATAGAGGCTATGGCAAGCATGGGCAAAAGCCGTCTCGAAGACTGCGGGTGCATCGCTCTGAACTCCTTCACACCCGTGCAAAATTGCCTGAATTCGCTGTTTCAGGTCGGGGGAGGACGCCTGAGAGAACGGAGGACTGAGCGGTAGACAAATATCGGTCATAACAGGGGAGTCGTAACAGGTAGATGAACAGGGAACACGACCTAGCAGAAGTCTCTGGAGCAAGGAAACACCCACAGGGTTGGATGTGCGTTTTCTTACCAGTCTGTATTTTCTACAGTTATGGGGGATCTTCGCCAGAAAGAACAGCCTTAAACGGTAAAGCTTCAATAAAGTGAAGAAAGAGATTTGAAAAACCTCGGATCCTGATGTATAAACTCTCCTCAGTAAAAAATGAATCGCAAGCTCATGGCTGAGGGGCAAAACAGGCCCTAGAAATTCAAAACAGGCCCTAGAAATGGTGCCTGCCTGAATTTTCACCTCTGCGCTAGTCTGATTCCGGCAGCTTGCCCGTCAGGAAGCCTGACGACTCAAGCAAGATCCACCTAGATCTTTTTCGAGGATGCCCAAAATCCTGAGCTTTGAGCCAATTTTTCTACTTGCAACTCGCTCTGAGAGTGCGTTGCACAGCACTGATCGTTGAAGGTGCGCAAAAAAGAATGTTTGTAACGTGAATTTGGGATGAGCTGAAACCCCTGCTTTTCCGTGCGCGACGCGCACGGAAAAGCAGGGGTTTTGGGGCACCGCGCCGGGCGCGGTGCCCCAAAACCCTTTGAACCAGAACTGACGTTTTGTAACGTAGGTATGCTTTTTTCGCGCAACGTAAGTCCAAACTCCCCAGAAATACAGGATGGCTGAAAATTTCTGACGAGAAACAATCCCAAGGACAGTTTCCCTAGACGCTGTTCCCCTACAATAGGAGCGAATTAGAGTAACAAAATGTTATGAGAATTGTGGCTCTCGTCCCTGGCGGGATTAGTGACCAGGTATTATTCTTCCCGACGCTCGATGATTTGAAGCGGGCCTACCCCAATGCCGAGATTGATGTGGTGGTAGAGCCAGGGGCAAAGGGTGCTTACTCCCTGTTTAAGGGAATTGGCGAGACGATCGTGTTTGATTTTCAAGCCAACAACAGTCCGGCAGACTGGGCCAACTTATTGGGGGCATTGCGCGATCGCAACTATTCTGCCGCCCTCTTTGCCGGTCGCCAAGTCTGGGGTGGCTTTCTGCTCTGGTTGACCGGAATTCCTACACGAATTGGTTACGCCAACGGTCTCAACACCCTTTTCCTGACTCAGGCTATACCGTGGCAAGCGGACCAGTACCCGGCCATTCGATACCATCAGTTGCTCCAAGGCTTAGGGATAGATACTCCCTGCCCAGACCTGACCCTCTCAATTCCCCGCAGTGACCTTGACTGGGCTGACAACGAACAAAAGCGGTTGGGCATTGGTGGGGGTGGGTACGTTCTCCTCTGTAGCAATTCCTCCCTCAATTCCCGCAATGGTCGCGCCGAGGATTCCTATCCCCTAGCAAGCTGGCAAGCCATTATTCAGGACTTTCAACAGCGGCAACCCGAACTCCCTTTGGTGCTCGCCCAGGATGACGGGCGTGAGGACTGGGCTGTTTCTCTGATGCAACAATTTCCTGCCCTCAAGCTGACTGCTCCTGATAGCATCAGCCGTTTGGCAGCGATGATCGCGGGTGCCAATCTCGTACTCTGTACCGATAGCACCGCCATGCATTTGGCGGTTGCGCTCCAGGTCTATACGCTGGCTCTGTTTGGACAGACCAATCCGGCCTTGGTGCTGCCCGCAAGTGATAAGTTTTTGGGAATCCAGTCTCCGACGGGTAAGTTGGCAGACCTACCCCCCGAAACTGTCTTGGCAAAACTTTGGGGCGGCTAACCCTGTGCTCAAGCGAGCGGCATCGCATTCATCCCTGCAAAGGACTAGGCGATGCCTAAGCAGTTAAAGAAGGCATCGTCCAATTCATAGCCCAAAATTTGGGTCATGAACTTAATTTTCGTGCGGCTTACGGCTCCCTGCTGCGTCATCCAGTCTAGTGTTGCAAATACTTTTGCCATAACAAAAATTTCCAGGGCTTCTGGATTGTACTGGATCCCTTCAGTCGGACTGAATTGGTGGGGCACTAGCATGGCCGCGTAGCGACCTAACTCTCCGGCTTCCCAGTCTAACAGCAGGGGCAACCAAGGATAACGAGTATCTAGACGGACAAACCACAGCCGCACTTCGGGGATCTCGGAAAGTTCACGGGGATCGGTGGGATCGCGGGGAAAGTCTAGTTGAAAGCGTAAGGGAAGCACGCCATCCTCGTCGGCTCCAGGCTCACGGGCCTCTGTGAGTTGGGCTGGCTGAAAGGTGGAAAGCCAAGTTTCCAGTACCGTTTCGACAGGAGAGAGGTCAAGCTGGTTGAGCTGGTTGCCGCTTACGGTAATCAGGGTTGTCATTAGAACTCCTTTGCCAGGGCAGGAATGCACCGTTCACAGAGGAGGGGGTGTTCTGCCGATTCACCAACATGGGTGGAGTAGTTCCAGCAGCGATCGCACTTTTTCCCATCGGCATCCACCACACCAATGCTGAGGGTATCCGATTGGACGGTGTACTTCAGGTCAGCCAGGGATGCTGGCGAGTCCAGCAGTTCCACCTGGGAGGTGAGAAACAGGTAGCGCAACTCATCCACCCGGTTACCGCTGAGGCTGTCGCTGGGATTAAGGCCCTGAAGAGTCTGACGGAAGGCATCGTCTGCCACATAGATCAGAGCTTTGGCCTCTAGGGAAGATCCAATCGCTTTGTCATTGCGGGCCTGTTCCAGCACCTTGTTGACCTCTGTACGGAGGTGCCGCAGTTGCTCCCAAGTCTGCGCCAGTTCGGGGTTTTGCCACTGCTGCTCCAGCTTCACCCAGCCAGATTCAAACACCGACTGGTAGGGAGTGGCGTAGGGAAGGAACTGCCAGATATCCTCTGCTAGGTGGGAGAGGACGGGTGCGATCGCCCGGGCCAAGTTTTCTAGGGCGATCGCCAGCACTGTCTGACAACTACGCCGACGGGCCACATTCTCTGCACTGATGTAGAGCCGATCCTTAGCGATATCCAGATAAAAGTTTGACAAGTCTACCACGCAGAAGTTTTGCACCGTCTGGAAGAAGCGGAAGAACTGGTAGGTCTCAAAGGCATCCTCTACGTCGGTAAACACCTCAGTAATGCGGTGCAGCATATACTGGTCGAGGGCTGGCAGTGCCTCATAGGGGACGGCATCCTTCGCCGGATCGAAGTCATGCACGTTGCCCAACAGAAATCTTGCGGTGTTGCGGATCTTCCGATACACATCGGAAAGCTGCTTGAGGATATTCTTGCCAATAGGGACATCCGACGAGTAATCCACCGAGGAAACCCAGAGCCGCAGCACATCAGCACCGTAGGGTGGCTCCTGCTGCTGGTTCTTGCCGCCATTGATGACCACTGCTGGATCCACAATATTGCCTAGGGACTTACTCATCTTGCGCCCCTGCTCATCCAGCGCAAAACCGTGGGTGAGGACAGTCTTGTAAGGGGCATGACCATTCACCGCCACACTGGTCAGCAGGCTGGACTGGAACCATCCCCGGTGTTGATCTGACCCTTCCAGATACATATCGACCGGGTAGCGCATCCCTTCCCGGCGCTGGGCCACCGCTGCCCAGGAGGAGCCAGAGTCAAACCAGACATCCATCGTGTCAGTGCCCTTGCGGTAGGAGCGACCATTGCTGCGGTAGGGTTCTGGCAGCAGTTCTGCGATGGAGAGTTCCCACCAAGCATCAGAGCCTTTTTCGGCAAACAGGGCTTCGATATGGTTAATGATGTCGGCGTTGATCAGAGGTTCTCCTGTTTCCTCGTCGTAGAAGACAGGGATCGGCACCCCCCAACTGCGTTGCCGCGAGATGCACCAATCCGATCGCTCAGAAACCATAGCAGTAATGCGGTTCTCGCCCTGGGCCGGGATCCACTGAACTGCGGCGATCGCCTGCATGGCCTGCTCCCGGAAGCCATCCACCGAGGCAAACCACTGTTCGGTGGCCCGATAGATGACTGGCTTCTTAGTCCGCCAGTCGTAGGGATAGCGATGAGCGTAGGTTTCTTCCTTCAGCAGGGTCTTGGCTTCCGCAAGGGCCTGGATGATGGCTTCATTGGCATCCTTCAGAACGTTCAGCCCCTTGAATGGCCCTGCCTCTTCAGTAAAGTTGCCGTGGTCATCCACTGGCGACAGCACCGGCAAACCGTAGCGTTGACCCACGGCGAAGTCGTCCATGCCATGACCAGGAGCCGTGTGGACCAGTCCCGTGCCCGACTCCGTTGTGACATAATCGCCCCCGATGACGATCGGGCTTTCCCGCTCAAACAGCGGATGCAGATAGGTGGAATGCTCTAGGTCTTTACCCTTGACTTCCGCTTGGAGGGTGAGTTCCGCGCCAATGGTTTTGGACAACCGTTCTATCAGGTCTTTGGCAACGATGAGATAGCGGAAGCGGAGTTGCCCCCCCAGAATTTCTTGCCCTTCTCCCATCACCTCAACAATGGCGTAGGTGAGGTCGGGGTTAACGGCCACGGCCAAGTTTGCCGGAATCGTCCAGGGAGTCGTTGTCCAGATGGCAACGCCCAGTTCCTCCAGGTAGGGTTTGAGAGCCGAGGCTGTATCCGCCAGGCTAACCATCGGAAACGCCACGTAGATGCTGCGGGACGTGTGTCCGTCGGGATACTCTAACTCTGCTTCCGCCAGCGCCGTTTGGGAACTGGGACTCCAGTAAACGGGTTTGAGGCCACGATAGATATACCCCTTCAGGAACATTTGCCCAAAGACGTGGATCTGCGCCGCTTCGTATTCAGGCAACATCGTCAGGTAAGGATTTTGCCAGTCACCCCAAACCCCGTAGCGCATGAAGCTCTGACGCTGCTGTTCCACCTGTTGCAAGGCCCATTCCTTAGCCCGCCGTCGCAGTGTCAGGGGGGTGAGTTGCTGCCGTTCTTCGGGCTTCATTTCCTGCAAAACTTTTAGTTCGATGGGCAGGCCATGACAGTCCCAACCAGGCACATAGCAAACTTTGCGCCCTCGCAACAATTGATACTTGTTGATAATATCCTTCAAGGTTTTGTTCATGGCGTGCCCCATGTGGAGCGTGCCATTGGCATAGGGGGGGCCATCATGCAGAACAAAAGGTTCGCCCGGATTGCTGCGCGACAGCTTTTCGTAAATCTGGTGGTCGGCCCAGAACTTTTGAATCTCAGGCTCACGCTTGGGGGCGTTGGCCCGCATGTCGAAGTTGGTCTTGGGAAGATTAACGGTGTCTTTGTAGCTACCTGGTGCTGTCACGGTGGGCAAGAGGGTTGAAGGGACAAGTATTTATGGATTGTACAACTTAGGGAAGAAGGTCGGGGGAGGGAG
>DVEB01000235.1 GCA_015295905.1 Synechococcales cyanobacterium M55_K2018_004 | reverse complement strand
GCACACGGTGCACAAAACATCGAGGGGTGTGGGGCATTATGTAGGCCACGGTGCCCCACAACTCGCTTCACCCGAACTGAGGTTCACTTAGAAGCGCGGAGCGCGATACCAGCGAGCAAGCTGTTCGGGCGGTATCCCCAGAAAATACCCCAGAATGATGGCCTGATTGATCAGGGTCGTGCGCCAGACCCCTAGTTTTTCCCAACGGCGACCAGAGGTTAGCACAGCAGCGGGTGCGATCGCCACTCGGCCTAGCGTTCGTAACCGTCGCACTAGGGCAAAATCCTCCATGATGGGTAACTCTGGAAAGCCGCCGACCTGCCGAAACGTTGCTGCTCGCAAAAAAATAGCCTGGTCGCCGTAGGGCAGGTGCAGCAGGTGCGATCGCCACTTCACCCCCGCTTCAACCCAACGTACTGCTGGCAAGGTGCTATCAATTTGTAACTCAAAGGCTCCAGCCACCACGCCTGGCTGTTCCAGGGTGTGGTGCACCAGCGTCACAAAGTTTTCAGGCAGTTGGGTATCGGCGTGGAGAAAGAGTAGCGTATGTCCCTGGGCGATCGCAGCTCCCCGATTCATCTGCTGGGCACGTCCGGGGGGAGAGTCCACCACGATTGCCCCCAACCTGCGACTGACCTCCACTGTGTCGTCCTGACTGCCGCCATCGACCACGATCGCCTCAACCGTTGGGTGATGCTGCAACTCACTCAGCCGTTTTGCAATGGTGGTGGCTTCGTTGAGGACAGGGATAATGACAGAAAGTTTTTGCTGACAAAGGCGTTCCCAGAGAGGCAGGTCTGTAGGCCGATCAATGTCGGACAGGGGGGGCAGGGTGGCGATCGTGCAGGGGAGGGACTGGGCGATCGCCACCGTCTGGGCAAACACCCGCTCCGTACTCCAGTCAATTCCCACAAACAGTTCAGGCCGGAAACGGCGCAGGCCAATCAGGTAGTACCCGCCGTCGGTGGCAGGGCCAAGCACCAAGTCGTGAGCCTGGAGGTGCAGAAACGCTTGGTCTAGCAGGGCCGCATCCAACTGGGGACAATCGGTGCCAATTGTCACGACTCGTTCCGCACCACGGGCAAAAGCCGCCTGGATTGCAAAGGCAAGGCGATCGCCCAGACCGCCCTCACACTGGGGCTGATAGTCCCATGGTTCACCCAACCACTGCTGCATCTGGGGGGCGCTGCCCCCAGCAAAAACAATCGTCACCAAAACGGATCGGAGCGTTTGCAAGAAACGAACCTGGGCTAGGGTGTGTTGCGTCATCTGGCGCTGGAGTTGGGCGGCTCCCTCAGCACCTAAGGCTGGAATTAAACGGGTCTTGGCCCGACCCGCCTCAGGCCAGCGAGCAAAGACAAGCAACTGATCAGCAACAGGGGAAACGGTCAATAGAATTCACCGGAGAGCAACGTTCAAGGAGGGCGCTAGTTCGGTCGAGCGGCAGGCTCTGCCCACCCTCCTAGCCAACATGGGGCGAGGAAATCACCAAAAAGTGGGATGTCCTCAGATCTGACTGAGTGCACGTCATGTTTGCCCTCACCCTCAATCCCTCTCCCAGCTTGGGAGAGGGACTTTGAGATGCTCAACTCCCCTGCTCCCAACTTGGGAGCAGGGGCTGGGGGATGAGGGCCCGCAAACGTGACGTATACCCGATCTGACTAGCCAGATTAGGCATTTTTTTGACTGAGGAGAAGGTGCAATTTTGCAGCAGTGAAATCATCGTAAGAAGACGATTCACGTTGCAGAAAACTGTGTCAAGAAAATCCAGATTCATGATTTTTAGGGATGACATTTTCCTGCATTTGCCGCTAAGCTTTGGGGAAATAGATCCCACTTGATTTTATTCCGAAATCATTGGCGCGGGTCAGTCTATTGGCCAATATTGCCGCCTAGTATATTTGTAATTCCACAAAATTTAAACTCTGACGTCGCCATGAAATTAGGGCAGATGCGGTAGGATAATCTCAACGTTTGAGGACGGCACGTTTGACCTAAATTGATGAACTAAGCTGAGGATAAAGCAATGGGTGTGAGGCTAGCAAACTTATTCGGCGCACTGGCACTGACAACAACACTTGGGCTGTGGGCAAATGCTGCCAACGCTCAGGAGCGTCCCAGTCGGCAGTTGGTTCCCCCAACGGTGAATGAAGCCTTCGAAGATGCCTTTTTTGGGGCAAATGGTACTTTCTACCAGAATCGGGGATTTCTGCGGACGTTGAGTGTGATCTTCGGGCCTTTCCCTGAAAACAATGCCATCACGGATGCCCGCAACGTGAACCGAACCTTGAACTCAGCCCTAGCGCAACAGGCTGCCGGCCCAATTCTACGCACCCCTGACCTGGAAAATCCTTTTAGCACTTCACTCCTGCTCTCCCCCGACCTAGGGCTGCAAGGAGCCTCCTCTGCAACACCAGCCGAGGTTCAATTTGTGCCTCCCCTAGTGCCCTCCTTTGCCCCCACACCGCCCCCAGTGCAGCAGCAAGCTCCAGCACGGCCCGCTGGCCCTGTGCGTGCCCTCTACTAAGAATTCCTACAAAATCAAAGTTATGGCGCTACGCGCTCATGGTGTACAAGCGTGTAGCGCTGCATTAACGTGAATTCCAGATCAGCAGAAACCCTTGCTGTTCCGTGCGCGACACGCACGGAACAGCAAGGGTTTTGGGGCACCGCGCCCGGCGCGGTGCCCCAAAACC
>DVEB01000279.1 GCA_015295905.1 Synechococcales cyanobacterium M55_K2018_004 | reverse complement strand
TTTTGGGTCACCGCGCCGAGCGCGGTGACCCAAAACCCTTGCTTTTCCGTGCGCGTCGCGCACGGAAAAGCAAGGGTTTCAGCGTATCCCGAATTCACGTTTGATTAGGATGCTGACAAAAGCATAGTCGCAACGGCGATCAAGTCACGCAATGCCGATTGATTGGGCCGTCAGGGCAGCACAGTAGGCTTTGACCTGCAAGTCAATTCCTGTAATGGCCGTGCCAACTACCACTGCATAGGCACCGCTTGCTAACGCCTGCTGCGCCATCTGGGGGGAGGCAATGCCCCCCTCACAAATGACTGGAACGATGAGCTGTTCAGTCATCTGAGCAATCAATTCTAGACTCGGTGGTTTGAGGTGACGGGTTGCAGCAGTGTATCCGTACAGGGTGCTGCCAACCAGATCGGCTCCTGCTTGTTCAGCCGCGATCGCACTCTCTAACGTATCTACATCGGCCATCACAGGTCTGTCTAGTTCTGCATGGATCCGCTGAATGATGGACTCTACGGTTTCTCCTCCCGGTCTGGGTCTGCGGGTCGCATCGATGGCGATCACATCGGCGCCAGCCTGGGCGATCGCCTTTGCCTGCTCAAACTGCGGTGTGATGTAGACCTCACTGCCCTCAAACGATCGCTTCCAGAGACCAATAATGGGGACACGCACACGACGACGGACGGCCTCAATATGGATAGGGGTATCGATGCGGACGGCAACGGCTCCTCGCAAAACGGCTGTATGGGCGATCGCAGCAATGATCTCTGGATCGTAGAGCGGTGAGTCCGGGGGGGCCTGACACGACACAATTAAGCCGTGACGCAAGGGAGCGAGTAGAGCAGTAAAGCGATTGGCCATAGATGAACGACACCTTGGTAACATTTCTACATAATTCAGGATGGTTCACACCCTCAAAAACCCTACCGCACTCACTGCGAAATCATCCCCTGCGGAGTCCATCTGCCCATCTGCAAAAATCTAGAAACGCTGGTCTCCCTCTTCATGATTTGCCTGGCAGTCTTAGGCGTGACCTAGGTTGGGGATGGGAGTTGCCCAGTGCGCCGCGCTCATCCCCAAAAACTCCTGCTTCAAATCAGCACCCTCGTCTTGTCCTATTGTCCTAAAGTAGACACTAGACGGAAAATGGAGTGTTGCTCAATTGAGGACGTTGGAAGCATCTCCAGATGCGCCTCACTTACCTTCATCGGGATTTAACAGGAGTACGGTCTTGACAACGACGAAGAATTTGAAAACAACCCGTTCAGAAGAAATCTTTGCGGCAGCCCAAAAACTTATGCCTGGCGGAGTCAACTCCCCGGTGCGAGCCTTTCGCTCAGTGGGGGGACAGCCCATCGTGTTTGACCACGTGAAAGGCGCCTACATGTGGGACGTAGATGGCAACCAGTACATTGACTACGTGGGGAGTTGGGGACCTGCGATTTGTGGTCACACCCACCCCGAGGTGATCCAAGCCCTCCACGCCGCCCTGGAAAAAGGCACGAGCTTTGGCGCGCCCTGCTACCTGGAGAATGTGTTGGCAGAAATGGTGATCGATGCCGTTCCCAGCATCGAAATGGTTCGATTTGTGAATTCTGGAACAGAAGCTTGCATGGCAGTGTTGCGCCTGATGCGGGCCTTCACCGGACGCGACAAAATCATCAAGTTTGAGGGCTGTTACCATGGCCACGCGGATATGTTCCTGGTCAAGGCTGGGTCTGGGGTGGCAACTCTGGGACTGCCCGACTCTCCCGGTGTGCCCAAGAGCACTACCGAAAATACCCTCACGGCTCCCTACAACGACTTGGAAGCAGTGAAAGCGCTCTTTGCTGCCAACCCCGGTCAAATTGCGGGGGTCATCCTAGAGCCAGTAGTTGGTAATGCGGGGTTCATTCCCCCCGAAGCTGGGTTCCTAGCCGGGCTACGGGAGATCACCCGCGAGAATGGAGCACTGCTGGTCTTTGATGAGGTGATGACCGGATTCCGAATTGCCTACGGGGGGGTACAGGAAAAATTTGGTATCACTCCCGACCTGACGACGCTAGGTAAGGTGATTGGTGGTGGCTTGCCCGTGGGGGCTTACGGCGGACGACGCGACATTATGCAGATGGTAGCCCCGGCTGGCCCGATGTATCAGGCAGGAACACTCTCTGGCAACCCCCTAGCCATGACCGCAGGGATTAAGACGCTAGAAATTCTTCAGCGTCCTGGCACCTACGAGTATCTAGAAAAGATCACTCATAAACTGGTTACTGGCATCCTAGAGGCTGCCAAAGAGACAGGACACGCGGCCTGTGGTGGCAACATCAGCGGCATGTTTGGCTTCTTCTTTACTGCAGGTCCCGTCCGCAACTATGAAGAGGCAAAGCAGTCTGACCTGCAAAAGTTTGCTCGCTTCCATCGGGGGATGTTGGAGCGGGGGGTTTATCTCGCACCCTCACAGTTTGAAGCAGGATTTACTTCCCTGGCGCATACAGAGGAGGATGTTGAGCGCACGATCGCCGCGGCGAAAGAGACGTTGGCTGGTCTCTAATATCGCTGCTTGCAGGGGTGTGGTCACAGGCCACACCCCCTCAACCCCTTAACTAGCGGGATCTTATGCTGTGTGACTGTCTCTCATCGCTATAAAAACTGTTGTACTATAGCGCTACGCACTCATGATGTAATATCGACTCCGTCGGTTATTGAGTCGGTTTGTTATG
>DVEB01000140.1 GCA_015295905.1 Synechococcales cyanobacterium M55_K2018_004 | reverse complement strand
CCAAACCCCCTCTTAACCAGAACTGACGCTAATCACAATGATGTGGGTTGCGGCGGTGCCATGTGCCACCGAAACCTGTGCCAGCTGTGGAGGGTATTTTTCACATGTGCAACGTTTGCGAGATCAGCACTAAGCCTCAATCACCACCCGCAGATTGCCCCGCTTTTTCACAACGCGGCACGCAGTTGTATTGCCCACCCGCTCAAACTCCAGATCTAGCAGTGTTGCGCCAATTCGTAGATTCGTCAGGGATAGGTGGTGGATCGACTCAGGCAAGGCTGGATCGATGATCCGCAGGTGATTGCCGGGAGCATCGGGGACTGGATTCACCATCATTTGCACGATCTGGAAGATAGTGCCAGTGGCCCAGGCCTGCGGTGAGCACGCAACGGGATATTGTACAGGGATTCCCTCACCATTGCGCTCGTACCCACAGAACAGTTCTGGGGGGCGATGGTAGGGTTGTTGCAGCGTCATGTCGATGATGCCTTGAGCGATTTCTAGCGCCTGGTCGATCAGACCGAGCGATCGCAAGCCCATGGCAATCAGCCCATTATCGTGAGGCCAGACAGAACCAATGTGATAGCCAATGGGGTTGTAGGCTGGCGAGAGGCTACTGAGAGTGCGAATGCCCCAACCGTTAAACATATCGGGGGCCTGCAGCCGCTCAGCTACACTACGGGCCTTTTCTGGCAAAAAGATGCCCAAGAGCAAACACTGTCCGGGGTTGGAACTAATGCTGTCCACTTGCTTGCCCTGCCCGTCTAGGGCTAAGGCGCAGTAGTCTTGGTCGGGCATCCAAAAGTCACGGTTAAAGCGAATCTTCAGGTCACGGGCTTCCTCCTGCCAGCGGTCGGCCAAGTCAATGCGCTTCTTCATGCGGGCGATTTCGCTCAACCGAATCTTGGCAGCGTAGACGTAAGCCTGCACTTCACATAGGGCGATCGCTCCTTGAGCCACTTGGCCGTGCCGATCGACAATGCAGTCCCCTGAGTCCTTCCAGCCTTGATTGATCAGCCCTCGTTTTGAGCGACGGTTGTAAGTCAGGTACCCAGTTGCTTCTAGGTTGCGGTCGATCCAGTCCATCGCGGCCAACGCATTCGGCCACAACTTCTCCAGTGTTTCGGAATCATGCGTCCAGGCATAGTATTCTGCGTAGAGCATGATCCACAGGGGCGTGGCATCGACTGTCCCGTAGTAGGGAGTGTGGGGAATTTCATGGCAACGGGCCATTTCACCCATGCGCAATTCATGCAAGATCTTACCCGGTTCTTCCTCGCGCCAATCGTTGTCTACTTTGCCCTGGTAGTGGGCCAGCACACGCAACGTTTCCCGGGCAATGGAGGGGTCAAGAATCAAGGTTTGTGAAGCGGCGATGATGGAGTCTCGCCCAAATAAAGTTGAGAACCAAGGCACCCCTGCCGACAATACTTTGCCCTGGGTAAACGTTTGTCGCAGTAGATAAATATCCTGCTCTGCCCGCTCCAGGATTTGGTTAAAGCTTTTATTGTCGGTGCGAATTCTAGTCACGGCAGAGAGCCAGGTTTGCTCCTCCATCAGCTCTGCGGCTTTTGCTTGTCTCAACGTCATCGGCGAGTTGACGGTTGAAGCCGGCAGGTTATTGATGAACATTTGGAGCCGATAGCCCAGCGTCAGTGTTTCGTGGGACTGCAATTCAATGCGCCAGATGGCGGTATTTCCCTTCAGTGCGGAAGGTTGCTGGTGCAGAAATTGCACCCGTGATTCCACTAGGGAACCATCTAAGCCTTGATAGGCCAGGGTTAGTTCTTGATTAACCAGCGTGTTGAGCGGTAGGGTGGCCAGCATAGTCCGCCGCTCTGCAGCTTCAGGAGCCACGTCAGGGCTTTCAGCCTGCGAGGTATCGGTGCGATCGGTGGGGGCGTCTTCTCCGTATTGCACCATTTCGGGCGGTAGGAGGCGCAGCAGGGAGCCTCTTTTCTCGCGGGCGAACCCCCGCACTTCAAACAGATCTACGAAATCAGAGTCAAAGCTAAGACTCAGCTCAAAACTGACAGGGCTGGTGCGGTAGTTGGTCACGTTAATTTCTTCAAACAGCCCGCCATTTAAGACAATTTCTCGTTGAATGCCAATGGTTTCTGCTGGCACATTCTCTAACGTGGGATTGGCGCACAGGGCAGAGAGGGCAAATCCTTTGTTGGCATTGCTGCTGAGCAAAATGGGCGATCGCCCGTCAATCTGGAGTTCTAATCGGCTGAGGAAACGGGTGTCGCGACAGAATAACCCAAGGCTTGCCGTCCTGCCGCTATCCACATCACAGGCTGAGATGTTCCCCATCGTATCGGTGATCAGGAACAGGTCATCATCTTTGAGGGTGAGTGTGGGTTGGGGGCGATCGCTGATCACGCAAGTCCATTCGGGAATTGGATATTCGTTCGCGGGGACAAAACTTCTCCCGTCAAGTTCGAGAATCTCTGGCATTGTTCAATCGTGGAGGTCAATACAGTGAACGGAATACTCAGTACTGTGTTCCATTAAACCTATCTAAATGTGGAAAAAGTGTGGGGATGGTCTTTTTTTGAGTGAACTTTAGAATTAACAAACGGCAGTTCGGGGTAAGTGGGTTTTGGAGCAACATACACCGCGCCTTGCTCCAAACCTCTTGCTTTTCTGTGGGCGTCGCGTACAGAAAAGCAGGGGGTTCAGCTTATCCCGAATTCATGTTAACGAGAGTCACTACCCTGACTGGAGTCGGTAGAGGATGCTGAGAAAATCTGCACGAGCAATCAGCATTAATGTTCTTACTGGAACTTACTGGAAGTGCGATCGCGGGTTCAAGAATTTTTTATGGAATCCATGACTTGATCTGTAAAGCTGCAATGAATCTGTTGTTATACTGTGAGGACTAAGGGTGTCTTCAAAAGAACGAGTTCTTTGAGGATGGGTGCTGATGGCTGACCAGTGATGTTTTGACTGAACATCGCTGCTATGGCGATTGCACCCGGAGGTTGTTGTCCTCCACCAATGCTTTCCCACCGTTGTATCTACGGGAATTGACCATGCGTGACAAGAGCGATCGTTACCGGGTGCAGACCGTCCCAACATTTTGTCCACCCAAGCGCATTGGCACCTACCTGGTGGAGGCAGGTCTGATTACCCATGACCAGGTGACGGTTGCCCTCAACGACCAGCAGGCAACTGGCATGAAATTCGGTGAAGTGTTGGTGGCCAGGGGATGGCTGAAGGAACAGACGATTGAGTGGGTGATGAAAAAGGTTGTGCTGCCAGAGCGTAAGGCCCAGCAGCGCGCCCAGCACCTTGAACAACAAGCGCGCTCATCTCCTTCGCCGCAACCACACCCACAGCAGCCCTATCCCCAACCAATTCAGGGGCGAGCCTCTCAGGGCTTCTCGCAACCGCAAGCGTCTCCTGGGCAACGCCCCAGCAGGCCTCAAGCCGCGCCAGGGCAACCCATCGCTCCCGCTGCTAGCAGCAATGGCAACAGTGACAGCAGCTTGAATAAGTTGAATCGCCGCGAGGTTCCCATCAGCAAGCCGCTGCCCCCGGTCAATTCCTCGGATGATGCTGTGAACTGGGTAGGCTAAGTGGCTCCCACAGGAAACAGCCACAACCAGAAGGGCAGTAATGCCAACAAACTGAGGGAACCTAGAGCCAGGGATGTGACGGCAAGTTCTCGGTCAAGGTTGTAAGCTTCAGTGATAACTAGGGTGGCAAAGGCCGGGGGCATTGCCATCTGTAGTACCAGGATGATGCGCGGTGCGCCAGTCATTCCTAGAAGGGTCACCAAGCCCCCCAGTACTAAGGGCACGACCAACATTTTGATCCCTAGGCTGACCGAGGCAAGCTTGACGCTTCGCAGCGAGGTCAACTGACTTAAGCGCATCCCAATCAACACCAGCGACAGCGAAATGCATCCCCAAGCTGCGGCCTTGAGTCCAGTCTGCAGTAGGGGGGGTAGGGCTGCATCGTGCAGCCATAAGCCTGCCAGAAAACTGGCCAGCGTTGGGTTATAGACCATCGCTTGCAACAACTTCCAGCGTGACTCAGTGCTGTCCCCATAGTGCGAGGCCAGCACTACGCCTAATCCGTAAGCTCCCAGCATGGTTCCCAGCATGTCGTAGAACAACGCCCAGGCAAAGTACTGTGACCCGACTAGGGCAAGCACGATGGGATAGCCCAGATAGCCTGTGTTTCCCACCATTGAAGACAATACAAAGCTGCCTTGGGTGGGGCGTCGCCATGCTAGGGACAGTTGCCAGCGCATCCAACCGTAGGCGAGTCCGGCCCCCAATAAGATTGCTGCCCATGCCACCAGTGGCGCCAGCCAGATTGGGCCAGACAGATCCGCCCCCAGCAAAAATCCAATCACACTAACGGGTACCCCAACCCAGTAGAGGAATTTGCCAAACAGATTGGGAATGCGTTTGGGTAACCCGTATCCCAGGAGCCATCCCAGACCTACCCAACCAACTAGGGGAAGGTATAGTTTGAACAGACTAATTTCCAGGCTGAGCATTACGACGCAAAGGAAACGCAGACGGATGGGGTAAGCAATATAGCGCTATACACATGGGTGAGGACCAGGCGTTTTGTGGGAAACCCCTCGCAGCAGAGTTTCCCATAAAACGCTTGTCACATCATGAGCGCGTAGCGCCATAAGAGGCGATGAAGCAGAGGGACGGGGAAGGGGGGCATCAGGGAGTGACGGTAGGATTTAACAGCACTGTTCTGCGTCCATCCACAATCATGGCAGGTAGGTTGCGATCGCTCAGTCTTTTCAGAAGATTTGCTGCCACTGCAACATCTGCAGTATAGCCCGCCAGCAGATAGGAGCGTTGTTCGTAGGAAACAAGACCCACACGGTCACCGGAGATACGCTGCACTGCTGCCGCGGTTTCGGCTTGGTCTGTGTAGGGCACTAGGACAGCATAGCCAGAACCGAGGGAAGGGGGAGAGGAGGTGGGTGAGGTAGGTGGAGAGGGTGAGGTAGGTGGGGTGATTGCAGGGGGGGCAGGACGGGCCACAAAGGTCTGGAAGTTACCGACTTCAGCGAGATACTGGGCCCAGGCGTTGGCGATTTCAGCACGAATAAACCCGCCAACGCGAGTCACAGGAGTTCCCAGATAATCGCAGACGGTGGTGGCGGCGTTGGCCGGGAGCAACTGCCGCAACCTTTCCTGATTGCTGGAGGTCGGGTCGAGCACCATGACTAGCAACTCGTTGGCGTCGGGAGGTTGGCAGGCTGGCAGGGGGGCGGGAGGAGATTGGGCGATCGCTCCTGCTATTTCCCATACACTCAAGACAGTGGTTCCCATTAGCCCTATCCAAAACTGTCGCATGACCCAGCCTATTCCTTGCGTCACTCCTGATCGATTCTATAGCGCTCTGATTCTGCTTTTGTGCGGTAGTCTGCCACTGTAGTCCCGATCCTTCTGGTTGCCAACCTTACCTGCCGGGCACACCCTGAGGGTATGCTCCACCAAAAACGCGGGTCGCCGTTGGCAGCGTTGACTGGGTCGCCGTTTGCGGGTGCCAGCATGAGAACGGTGGCTGCGATCGCCCCACATCCCATTTCTGCCTGGGCAACTGTCCATGTCTCAACCTCCTCCGTTGGAAAATCCCTTTTGGCAATTTTCGCTACGGGTCTACACGCTGCCCGGCGTTGCGGAGTGTTGTCTGTGTTTGCAAGATCAGTTCGGTTTGAGTGTGAATTTGCTTCTGTTTGCCGCTTGGATGGCGAAGCTAGGACAATCACTGTCAGTCCCAGAAGTGGCGCAGGCATTGCAGGCGATCGCCCCCCTCGAAACCTTGGCGACCCAACCCCTGCGCACCCTCCGCCGCACAATGCTGAAGAGGCTCGACCTACCCACCTCCTGGCAACAGGAATGGAAGCAAAAACTGCTCGCAGCAGAACTGTATGCTGAGCAGATGCAGCAGGCGATGTTGTACCAGTGGGCACAGACACAAGTTTGGGGACAGACACCATTGAAGGAGCGTGGTGCAGCCATGAGCGCGATCGCCTCCGTTGATCGAACAACACTGTTGCACACAACCTTGCATAGCTATATCCAGCTTGTCGCTGCGCCTCCGACTCCCGACTTGCAAGCAACGCTCCAGGTTTTCAAGGATCTCCTCAGTCAGGAATTCCACTCCCATGATTGGAACGAAATTGCGTAACGTGAATTCGGGATACGCTAAAACTGTTGATGTTCTGTGCGCGTCGCGCACAGAACATCAACAGTTTTGTGGCACCGCGCCGGGCGCGGTGCCACAAAACCCGCTTAACCCGAACTGACATTGCGTAATAAATCAGCAGGGCGCACTGCTCTCTGAGAGAGCAGTACACCCTGTTGATTTGTGCCTAAATTTTAGGGTGGACCCTGATCGCCAAAACCCCTGAGTCATCTCCCAAAGGCTTTGGTGAGCAGCGCCCACCCCAATTGATTGATAAATTGACTGATGGGTCAGGAGAGCACTACTCAGCGGTAGCCAGTTCGGTGCTGCCCCGGTTACGGCGGCGAGTAAGCAGGTTAAAGAGTTGAATGCCGATCGCCTTGATCAGGTTGCCTTCAAGCTCTTTGAACATCTTCATATTCATCCCGAAAGCATCATTTGCTTCCGCAACGATGCGGTCAGCGGTTGCATCATCAATCGGTAGACTGTCCATCGTCTGCCGATACATGGCCTTGAAGGCCTTTTCATCGGGAATCTGGTCGAACTCGTAGAAGCTTGTGCCCTGCCCGTCGGCTAAATTCATCGCGTTTTGAGCAATCTTTTTCAGGATTTGACCACCCGAAAGGTCGCCCATGTAGCGAGTGTAGAGGTGAGCAATCATCAGTTCAGGGTCTTGCTGGCCCACGGCATGAATGCGAGCGACATAGGCTTGAGCCGCCTCCGAGGGAGCAACCTGCTCCTTCCACTGCTTACCAAAATAGTAGGTTAGGTCTTTTTCCAGGCTAGCTTTGCGGTTCAGCTCAGGAAAGTACATCTGGCCGAGAACAGGGTGCTCGTGCAGGTTGTGCATCTCTTCTTCCATTGCGGAGTAGACGAAGTAGAGATTGGCAACCAGCTTGCGGTAAGAAGTTGGCTCAACGGTGCCCTTCAGGAAGCACGCAATGAAACCTGTATTCTCCGCCATGGTGTGCGCCTTTTTGGTGCCTTCACGGAGCTTGCTTGCTAAATTACTCATGCTAGGTTCCTGCTAAATGTCCTACTAAATGCGTCTGGTGGTGTCACTCAAGGGAAGGGCCAAGTGGATATTGGAATCAATACGCCAGCTTCACCCGGCAGATGGACTCCCTCCGTATCGGTGCTTACTTAAACGACGAAAAGTCATCTAAATTGTTACAGTAGACCGATTTGATGAGAGTTTTCGTTAAAAATTCTTACGCGAGATGAATGAACCCTGAACAAAAATTGCCCATCTGCTACCCATCGGTCGCACTGAATTACCGCACTGCTTCGAGCATCCGGGAGAAATAGAAGCGAGTTTTCGTCATGGTGTTGCGCTTAACCGTCCAGCCGTTTGCTTCAAGAATCTTCACGATATCGGCTTCTCGGTGTAAGTAGGCGCGGGTGGTTTTGCTGGGGCCAGGGAAGAACTCACCAATCCGCTTCAGTAGGCTGTAGCAGGGAGTTTTGGGGGCAAAGCTAAGGACTAGGCGAGATTCCGCTAGGGAACTCAGGTGCGAAATCATCTCAGCCGCCTTTTCCTGAGGATAGTGGATCAGCACATCCAGACAGACAACGGTATGGTATTTTCCGGCGATCGCCTCCAGGTCTTTTACCTCAAACACTGGATTCTCACGTTGCCCCAACGCTTTCGTTGCTCGTTCTTGCGCCTCACCCACCATCTTTTCAGAGATATCACTGGCGTAGACCTTTGCACCCATTGCGGCTAAGGGAATGCTGAGGCTGCCCACGCCACATCCAGCATCACAAATGGTCAAGCCTGACAGGTTGCCGTCTGCCTTAAACCACTCTAGGAGGGTATCGATTGTTTTCTGGTGGCCCTGACGGATATCGAGTTGAACCTTGTTGACTTCGCCATCTCCATAAATGCGCTGCCAACGATCAAAGCCAGTTTCATTAAAGTATTCGCGGACAACGGTTTTATCATCAACAGCGTTGTTAACCATAAGCTAGGGTCAGTTTTGAAGAGAAGGATGGAACATTGAGCTGTAAAACCTTGCAATTGGCTCTAGCTTGCTTTGGCGGGCGCAGCGACCCCCATGCGAATTTCAGAGTAAAAAGACGCCATGCTGAAACCGTCCAGCCGTTTCAACAAACTGGTCCGCAGGCGGAGGTTTGGACTGGCAAACCAGAGCCGTTCTTCAGAATACAGGGTTTCGTGTTCAGTGATAAAGGTCAGGGCATCATCTTCGCCCATGATGTAGCGACCTGTCACAGGAGATTGACTACCATTGATGCCATCCCGCAGGAGTTTACCTTCCTTGGCATTGTCAGGATTGGCGATCGCCACTAGAACAGTGGAATGATGGCGCTTGCTCTTGTCCCACTCCATCGTGCCTTCCCAGGCAACTCTTGCCCCACAGAGCGCGAGGCTAGGAGAAATCCCACACTGTTCGCAAAGCCTCACGACCTCTGCATGGTCTTTCGGCAACACCTCAATTCGGATATCCGATTTGCCGCTTTCAGACTGATTGAAATCAAGGTGGTGGCTGGTGCGCTGGGAGAACCATTTCCCTTCGCTCTGTTGAAAGAACTCGATGATATCCATGAATCGTGAGGAACTGCGAACTATTTCTTAACAATCCCTATCTTACAGTGGTTTTCTGGCACAGCAGCCCTGCCTGCCAAAACTCAAACTGCGCCTCTCCTCAAGGTTGCGCTTGCAGCAAACAGGCTGAACTGACAAGCTGAATGGGGTCGTGCCGGATCCAACTGCCCTTCCACACACCCAGTTGAGGCGCTGTGGTTTCATCGAGTGGAGTCGGCTTTTCGGTCAGCACCGTACAACGATCCATCTGTTTCGCCAGAGCGGGGACTCCCCGTCGCAAAAATCTGCGGGCATCGGCGATCGCGGCAGGATACTGCTGGAACCATTCATGCTGGACAGAGTGGTCGTTAAATTGCCCAGGCGCAACCAGCCAGAAGTCAACCCCTGTTTCCCGAATAAAGTTTTGCAGTGCTGCCAGATCAGGAGTGTAGTGTGCCCGAATTAATGCCTCGGCCCGTTGACGGAATCGGTCACGGTAGCCAACGTGGTAGGGCAAAGCCAACTCCCGACTCACGTACACGGAGCGGCGAGCAAACGTTGGAATGAAGTCCGCTTCTTCTAGCAGAGAGGCAACTAGAGTATCTTTCGGTTGTGCTGCCAAGACTCGATAAATTTCTGGGTATTGCGCGACACGATATTCTGTATGAGGCAGTGGATCACTGATGAGGGGATAAGCGACGAGCGTGTAGAGAACCAGCAGGGTTGGCAGAATCACCCCAATTGAAATCGGCGTTTTGACCGCCGGGGGGCGATCGCTCACCTGACGCAATAGGCCCAGACCCGCATCCAGCAGAATGAGAAGTGTCATGCTGGCGGTAAAAACCAGGATCAGGTGTAGCGAATAACTACTGTAGCGGCTAGGCAAATACAGCTTAAACAGGACAGCATGAGCGACAAAAAAGAGCGTGAGTGCAGCCAACAACCAACGCAGCAGAATGGTCGTTTTGGGTGTGACTTTACGAATTAGAGGAAACCGTTGCGGGAAAGCAAACAGGAAGGGAAAAAGAAATCCAAATAGCTTGAGCGGTGGATAGATTGTTGCCAGCAGGCCACTCCGACGCGCCGAAAACCAGAAGAAAATCGGTTTGTGGTCATGGAAAAAAGCATTTCTGCCCGTTGGCCTAAATTCCCACAGCTTTCTTGCCTCAGCCCCAGTCATAACCGGCCCAAAGGGATGATCGCGCAGCGCTAGCGGCAACATGATTAGAAAAGCAGCCGCCAAGCCAGCGCCTGCTATCCAATAGTCCCGTTGGTCTTGGCTGAGCTGGAGTCGGCCTGCTCGCAACTGAATGGGCAAAAGCAAGAGAATTCCAGCGAAGATGAAGACGTATTGGGGATAAAAAAGTCCTTCTAGCACAATGACTACAAGGCAGGGAATGAGCGATCGCCAAACAAAATTGTCCTCATCCCGCCGCAACACGTAGTATAGAAAGGCCAGCATCAGTGGGAACATGAATCCCCGGGCCGTTCCGGAGGCAATGTCATCGTGCATCCAGAAATACTGGTTCATCAGCACGCAGGAGAGGAAGCCCATCAGGGGAATGGGTAGGAATTGCAGGGCGACCCAGAAGCCGTAGGCAGTTGCGATGAGCGCAAGCACCATGGGCAGCAGTCGATTCGTCACCATTGGGTCAAGCCCAAACAGAGTAAAGAAGCGATAGACCGACGAGTAGCCAACTGGGGCAACGGACTGAAAGTAATCCGTCAGAAAGTCGTTTGGGAACAGGGTCGGATCTAGGAAGCGTCGCATCCAGAAAACGTGCTGACGGGCATCATCTTGGGTGACGTAAGGATTACTGAACGCATGCTGCACGACAACCCAGCTATAGGTGAGAGAAATCACCAGACTCAACACGAACCAAAAGGTCATGTGAGACTTAGGCTGTTTCACCACCGGTAGCGTTATCGCCCTCTCCAACTGGTTAATCACTGGCACACCACACTCTAAGGAACATCAAGGAACACCGTTGACCAAGACGAACCTGCAGCCGCTCAGGCGGAAGTGGTTTTGGTCAGTGCTGTCCTAATCTAATCATTGACCTCTTGTGCCCTAGACCTCTAGGTAGAGCATTGTGTGGCCCCACTGCACAAGAATTCATGCCCTGGAAAAAGCATTCATTACAACAGGTCTAGGCAACTGAGGATCAGTCGATGATTGAGTGTAAAGTTTTGCAAGGGCGATCGCAAGTCTCAGCAAGCGCAAATTCGGCTGTCAATCTGCACTGGGGTTAAAAGCGGGTATTGCGCTTATCAATCATGTCTGCCAGCAGTGCGAACATGGCCAGTTGCGTTGCTGTGACTAGCAGGATCAAGGTGCGATCGGTGATGTCGTCTCGAATAAAAATATCCTGGAGCAGCGTCAGCACCCCTCCCAAGAAAAAGAGACCTGCGACCGGCAGGAAAACCCGCAACGGTGCAAAGTAGACCCCTGTTCTGAGGATAATTTGGACAAATCGCAGGGTGTCGCGAATTGGTTTAATTTTGCTCTTGCCTGTGCGGTAGTAGTAGTTGATCGGCTCGTAGCGAACCTTGTAACCATTGGTCAGCATGGCGATCGTGATGGTGGTTGTGAAGCTGAAGGTGTCTGGCAAAATTGCCAAAAATTTCTGGACCACCGCTTTCCGCAAAACCCGCATCCCACTGTTCAAGTCGGGGATGGTCTCCTGGGTCACCCACTGGGCAAACTGCACCAGAAACCATTTTGGGATTTTTCGCAGGTTTGAGTAGGTGACTTTCTCGCCAATCCTGGCCCCCACCACCATGTCTACGTCTTTTGAGAGCATCACCAAATGGGGCAGTTGTTCGTTGGGGTAGGTGCCATCGGCATCGGTAATGGCAATGATGGGATAGCGTGCTGCTCGAATCCCTGTTTTCAGAGCAGCGCCATAACCCCGGTTGGCGGTATGTTGGATCAGGCGAATGTCGCTGCGGCGGCTGAGAATTTCCCCTGTGCGATCGCTCGACCCATCATCGACCACCACCACCTCGTAGGGACTGGCCACCTGCTTCAGCACCCCCTGCAGGTCATCCAGAGTTTGGGCGATCGCCTCCTCCTCGTTGTAGACCGGAATCACAATCGAAAAGGGAGGACAAACACCACTGGCGGGCATCCATTGCTCTGAAGCATTCAGATTAGCAGGGGGGGAGTAAGACATGATGCACGTCTGGCAAGGCAAGACTTTAATTCTACCGAGGAGGGTTCCTCACGACATAGCCTTGACCCGTGAGTGTGGCAATTCTCCGTGTTGGCGGCTGGAGTGGAGGGGCGCAGGCTCTCCGACGGTTGGTTTCCAGCCTATGGCCCTATGTTCTGGGAGTTGCTTCTGTTCCGGGCCACAGGCTGAGATTGAGGGAATTTTCCAGGGGAGGAGCCGTGGCAATAATGTTGTACTGGGCCATCAGATTGGCAGTCTGTTGCCATTGTTGCGGAGCGTTAAATCCCTAGTCGAGTTGCATGGTGAGGGTGAGGTCAGAGGCGATCGCGCTAGGTTTCATCAACCCTGTCCCCGTTGCCAGAGCAGTGGCACCCAGCAAGCTCGAATACTTGAGAAATTGCCTGCGATGGAGTTCAAACATTGACAACTCTTAATTAAGAAGGATGAAGAAAAATAAACTTGATCTTGTGTACACGGATGGGCTCATCAGAGTTGTAAACAAGGCAACAAGCTTGCACGATAGAGATTCCTTGCAGGCGATGGGCATCCAGACTAACAGCACAAAAATGAACTTTTGTAACGGTTACGGGAGTCCCTATTCCAGTGGGGGAATCCCTCGGTGGTAAGCTTACAGATGCACTGGAGATCTAGCCTACAGCCCTGTCGAGTCCCTCTCTCTGACAGACTGCAACCTCTGAGTCACAAGCTTGTGATGACACGTTGGTCAATTTTGGTTGGTCAATTTTGAGTCAATGGTTTTGGTGCTGGTCAGCAAAGTGGCCACTCAAAACGATTGCCAAAGCCTATGGCCAAAGTTGAGGAAACCATCGGCTGAAGCACCAGATGGCATTGTTGAAAGATAGATTTATCAAAACGGAGTTCAGATGACCGGATCGAATCAGGTTCCGTATTTGCTGAGAGCAGCCCGCCACGAAGCACTGGATCGTCCCCCCGTTTGGATGATGCGTCAGGCAGGGCGATATATGAAGGTATATCGGGATCTGCGGGAGAAGTATCCCTCCTTCCGGGAGCGCTCTGAGAATGTCGATCTCGCGGTTGAAATTTCGCTGCAACCTTGGCGGGCCTTCCGTCCCGATGGGGTGATTTTGTTCTCCGACATCTTGACTCCACTGCCGGGAATTGGCATCCCCTTTGACATCATTGAAAGCAAAGGCCCAATCATTGATCCTCCTATCCGCACCCTAGAGCAGGTGCAAAAGCTGCATCCGCTGGATCCTGCCAGTGACCTGCCGTTTGTGGGTAAAGCCCTGTCGATCCTGCGGCAGGAAGTGGGGAACGAGGCCACGGTGTTGGGGTTTGTGGGCGCTCCCTGGACCTTAGCAGCCTATGCGATCGAGGGCAAAGGCTCGAAGGACTATACCATCATCAAGGGTATGGCCTACCAAGACCCCCAAATCCTCCACCAGTTCTTGGCTCACTTGGCCGATGCGATCGCCACCTACGTGCGCTATCAGATTGACTCTGGGGCTCAGGTTGTTCAGATGTTTGACTCCTGGGCCGGACACCTAAGTCCGCAGGACTACGATGCCTTCGCCCTGCCCTACCAGCAGCGCGTTGTTCAGCAGGTGAAGCAAACCCATCCCGACACTCCCCTAATCCTCTACATCAACGGCAGTGCAGGGCTGTTGGAGCGGATGGCGCAGTCAGGCGTAGATATCGTCAGCGTAGACTGGACGGTTGACATGGCCGAGGCGCGGCGGCGGCTTGGTCCCCAGGTTGGGGTGCAAGGCAATATTGACCCCTGTGTGCTGTTTGGTCCCCAGAGCTTGATTCGCGATCGCATTCTCGAAACCATCCGGAAGGCCGGAAATCGAGGACATATCCTCAACTTGGGACACGGCATCTTGCAAAAGACCCCAGAAGAGAATGCTGCCTTCTTCTTTGAAACGGCTAAACAAGCAGACAAATTCCTGGCGCCTGTGTAGTCCGTCTGTGTGGAGAGCATGTCACCTTTGCAGGCCCTCATCCCCCAGCCCCTTCTCCCAACTTGGGAGAAGATGAGCTGAGCATCTCAAAGTCCCTCTCCCAGCTTGGGAGAGGGATTGAGGGTGAGGGCAAACGTGACATGCACCCGTCTGTGTGGGTGCTGCTGATGTGGGTGCTGCTGATTTGGCCAATGGTTTTTTGGGGGGAGGCGCACACCGCATTCCTGTCACCCAAAGAGTCTTATCAAGAGTCTTATTCGGATGAAGCCATGCCTGCGTGCATGAGCGATGAGGCGTATTGGACAGCAATGCGCCTCGTTGCGTTTTGGCACAAACTGCCCCAGTGGGAACGCGGGTTTCGCCATCGCACTCTATACTGATGAAGCTTCATTCAGAATGAATTTGCCTACTTGCTCATGTCTTCCAAACGGATTTTGCTCACGGGTGCCAGTGGTTGCATCGGTCACTACATTGCCGAGCGACTGATCCAAGCAACGGATCACGAATTATTTCTGCTGGTGCGTGACCCGCAAAAACTCAAAATTGATGTGGAAGCCCGCCCTGGAGTGACAGTCTTGCAGGGAGATATGCGACAGATCGAGCGCTTTGGCAACCTGCTCAAGACGATTCATACGGCGATCTTGACGGCAACCGCTTGGGGCGACCCACAAATGACCTACGATGTCAACGTTGTGAAGACCATTCGGCTGATGAATTTGTTAGACCCGGAGGTGTGTGAGCAGGTGATCTATTTCTCAACGGAAAGTATCCTTGACCACGACAACAAGCCGTTGAAAGAGGCTGGAGAAATTGGGACCGATTACATCCGGACGAAGTACATTTGCCATCAACAATTGCCGAAACTGGCGATCGCCCCCAAAATCACGACAGTTTTCCCTACCCTTGTCTTTGGCGGGGATGAGACGAAACCCAAGTCGCATCTCACCGCAGGCTTACCAGGGGTGATCCGCTGGCTGGGGTTGGCCCGTTTCTTCAAAGCCGATGCCAGTTTTCATTTTGTCCATGGGGAAGATATCGCACGAGTGGTGGTTCACCTCACAGACAATCCGCCCCCGGCGGGTGCGGCGCGGGAACTGGTTTTGGGCAGTGCGCCTATAACGGTTAATCAGGCGATCGCCGACCTCTGCCGCTATTTCAACAAACGCATCTACCTACAAATTCCTCTGACCCCCGCCCTAGCGAACATTTTCATCCGAGTGTTTCGCATTCGGATGGCCGCTTGGGATCGATTCTGCCTCAACTATCGTCATTTCACGCACAAAGACCCGGTTAGCCCCGCTCAGTTTGGTCTGCCGGTCTATTGTGAAACAATTTCAGACTTGATGCGGGCCAGCAACATTGGCCCGCGTAAAAAGCCGGTGCTCAGACCCAAATTTGAGGAGTAAGCCCTACCTCAACACGGTGACACTTTCTTAACACGGTGACACTTTATTGATGATTGATGGAAATTCGGGTCAAGCGGGTTTTGGGGCACTGCGCCC
>DVEB01000332.1 GCA_015295905.1 Synechococcales cyanobacterium M55_K2018_004 | reverse complement strand
TTGCTGTTCCGTGCGCGTCGCGCACGGAACAGCAAGAGTTTCAGCTTATCCCGAATTCACGTTGAATTAATTTGACTATGAAGCAAGTAGTTCAATTCTCCCTCTAACCATTCATGAAATAGTCGATCTAAAATCGTGTTACGAGTTTCGTCATTCAGTTCTGCAAACAAAAAATGAGTGCTCATGAGTAAGTCATAGCCTTGGTTAGAGGCAAATGGCCCTAAAACTTGCCCAGGAGCCTCACCAAATATGGCTGCGGCAACTTCTGGCGCAAAATTCCACCGATGTAGACGGCCTTCATAACCGCAACGTAACCGTCGCTGCTCATCAACGTCGTAGAGATGAGCCGCTTCGTAGAAGCTAATCTCACCTTCCTCGATTTGGTAAAACAATTCTTGGCAGAGTGGTTGGTAGGGGACGCGCAGACGGTAGAGGTCAACCCGATCGAAGTCTAGTCGGCTTTCAGCAAAAACTCGCTCAACATCGCGGGCAAATAATGATTCTTTTAACTTCTGGGTCAGCAAGCGATCGCGCAATCCCATCTCCCAGTCTTCAACCGTCATCATCTGCTCTGACAACCAATTCAGAGTGTCTGCAGCCCGTTCAATTCGCAAACTGTAGCGCAGTTGGTTGGCAGCATCTTGAATTTCATCGGGTGAAACTTCTAGGTTGCGTTCCTGTGCGGCAAGGTGAATAATCTGACGATAGATCATTTGCTGGCAAATTGGTCTGAGTTGCATTTCCTGTCTGAGAAATCCAACAATGCGTTCTGGTTCTAGCCGCACCCCGGCAAATTCAACCATGGTTTGAGGGATTGAAGAGATATCCAGCATATAACCTGAAGCACCCATCAAAGTGATCGTAAGCTGATCTAAAAGCACTCTTGCAAAGAATCATACTGTATATGAAATCGTAAATAAAATATATCCAATATAAATGAAACCAATTTTTCAAAATCTCTCAATCGACCCTGCTATATCGCGCTTTTCTGCTCGGATCAGCCTGTCCTGAAATGGGATGCTACAAAGCTAAGATGAGTGATTGTTGTGCTGCCGTTGACAAACGTATTGCCAGCTAAAGCCAGCATTTGGCGCCTGCCGTTGGTTGCTGTTTGAATGAATGTGGCGTCTGCTATGCGATCGCCATCCGTATCCACACCCGTCAGGATTAAATCGCGGGCAGCAATCCCTTGGGGCAAGTGGATTTTATCACCCTGAGCAGGATTAAGGTCCATCACAACATCGACCTGAGACCAGTCTGAAGTGGGTTTTGACAGGACAAAGGTATCTGCCCCTCTGCCACCCGCCAAAAGATCCTGCCCGCCTCCCCCCTGCAGCACATCATCCCCGTCGTTGCCGTAAAGAGCATCATTCCCTCTACCACCATTGAGCCAGTCATTCCCCGATCCACCCACTAAGTGATCGTCCCCGTGCCTTCCTGAGAGAGAGTCATCTCCCCCTCCTCCGATTAAGCGGTCATTCGCGCTTGTCCCCACCAAGGTATCCGCTCCCAAGTGCCCTATCTGTATTTTTCTCGGCTGCCTCAAGGCCGACCATTGCTGACCCCCAGCACGAACACTAGTAACTAGTTGCTGCAATTGTGGCCAATCTTGTGCAGGAACTGTGGCGATCGCTGATGTACGCGGCGGGGTGCTAGAACCCCCAATTGCAGTGGCACGACTGCTACTAGAGGGTGCTCCAGGGGTAAACACGGCTTGACTGCTCTGGCGATTTCCTAAAGGCGAAGTTGTGTTAGCACTGCTGCTGCTACCTGCCCCTGTCGAGTTAGCAAAAGAGTGGGATTTACTGTTGCTGGTGCTGCGGTTTGGAGCAGTCACATTGGTTTGATCTTGAGGAATCATGGCACCACCATCAGGCTTTTTGTTCTGAATCAACGTCAGTTACTCGTGGACTGAAGCGTAAGTTCATTACCAATTTTGTAAATGGGAATACTTCGCACCACCACCTACAAAAAGGCGGTCAATTGTCACCCTGGCGCACTAGCGATGAACATCAACGTCAATTGACCGTGAACGGCTGACGGCCCGTTCAATTCCAGTATCTGTCCAGTTCACAGCAACGGCCAGCGCGGATGCTCGGCTGATCGTGACTCGTTTAAGCTGACGCACCGTGGCGTTGGTATTGGTATAGGTAAAGGTTGTTGCTCCCAGAGCAAGTGCTGCTGCATCTGCAATGGCTACCTCTGGCCCAGTCTGAGTAAAAGTATCTGCATAAACATCGCCACCCAAGCAGATGTGGGCTGATGGGATCTCTTCAAGGTAGGGAAGGTCGGCGATCGCCAAGATACGATTCGTCATAAAAAAACTCTTAAATCGTGAAGATGAAGAGTGAAGATGAAGAAAACCATCACTGCAAAGATCAGAAGCTAAAACCTTTAGGAGCTAAAACCTAAGGAGGTACTATAGGACCAGGCGTTGTAGCTACTTGCACTCATGCGACTGGTCGCACGTGCCATCGCACTGGCATGACTCGTGGTCATAGTGGGGTTCCACCAGACTGTGGCAGTTGTCAGAGTTTGTGTGGCAGTAAAGTAGCCAATTGCCAGCGCATTTGCATAACCGATTGCATAATTAGGCCCAGCCCAAGTCATTGTTTCTACGCAGGCATAACTAGCGTGAATGGAACTAGAGACATTTGGAAGAACAGTGATAACATCCAGATCGTTAATTTGCAGATTTGACATTGAAAATCGTCCCCGAATTGGTTGCAAAAGGAAGCAAAGGATCACTGCTTCGAAGAACCTTTGTGCAGTAAATCGAAGTGAGCATTCTTACTCCCACAATTTGAGAGAATCCAATTGATGGGATGGCTGACGTAGGAGGAAGAGGTTGCCCAGTTTATTGATTATTAAACTGGGCAACCCATTGCTGACAAGATGAACTGCAATTCATTGGCAATCCATCTTGTGGCAACTATTAGTAGGCGAGGTTGATAACAGCAGCAGAGGTGCTAGCTGAGAAAGAACCACCGAGAAACTCGGTCACTGCCAAAGTGTCAGCCTTGGTGAAGGAGTAGGTCGGCAACCAAGTGTTGTTGATAGCATCACCCTTTGCACCAGCAGCAGCACTGTTGCTGAGAGTCTTAGGGCTGTTAACAGTGGTCTGGAAGTTGTTGAAAGAGCTGAAAGTAACAGTAACTTTGTCGTCTTGGGTGTACCGGCGAGAGAGAGAACCAGTGGCACCTTCAACGGCAACTTCAGCAACTTCCAGGTAGTTCAGATCTGCGATAATCATAGTTTTTACCTCAAGAATCGATTGTTTGCAGCAACTCTGTTTGAGTTGTTGTTTATAGATTATCGAACTAAATTTTGAATAGTTGCCAGAATGGCAGATTTTCAAACTGAAGAATAAACAATAAACAAATTAAAGAATAAGTTGTTGTTTATTTAATTCATGAAATCTCATCACTTTTACATCCAAGTGAAAAAATAAGCACAAAACAGGTTGTGCGAGATGCATCACACCTCACACAACCTGTTTGATCGGTACAGGCTGAGAATTTTAGAACAGGTCAGCGAAGAAACCTGGTCTAAAATTAAATCCAAAAGGGGGTGATTGAAGGGGCCGCGTTGAGAGGATGTATTGGGTTTTGATTACCCCGTTAATATTAGTGGTTGACACGCTGCTGTAGAGAAAAGGAATCCCTTCAAACGAAAATGAAATCTGCTGGGGAGACCCAACCTCACCTTCAAATAGGGTGATGCCCTCCTTTTTGAGGGTTAAAACCCCGTCGGCAAGGAAAAAATCAAGAGAATTATTTTGAGTGCGATCGCCCCCAATCATATTCAATTCATCCATGCTTTCTAGGCATTCTAAATCTTGTATCAGCATAGGAGACCTCTCTAATAGGGAATAAGTGCATTTCTGCTGTGCATCAATTTCAACACGCTTCAACATCCTGACTTACAGGCTCAACTGCAACCCAACTTAACTGCAAAACAATATCCAGAGCAGATGCAAGAGCTTAGTCACAAATCAATCAACAGTGAGACGGAGACCCAACTGCAATTCAATCACTAATTCAGTTTGATTTGACTCACTCAATATAGCGACTACTGAACCAAGCAAATTGCCAATTTGGCAGATTTTCATTTCTTCGTCAATGTACAAAACTACGAAAATATTTTCCTTTTTACTGTTATGTCAGCAATATGGAATCTAATTGGCAAATTAACGCTGTGAGAATAATATATTGATTTCAGACCATGAAGATAAAATTCATTTTTGATAATCCAAAAGCGTAAATCCAAACTCTAATACGCAACCCCCCAATCATTACAAGTTTAGGACTGCCGAAAATCGATTCTGTCACCAATAATACGCTGGACAGTTTTTATGAAAACACTGAAAACCCTTGTGAGGGCGAAAACTGTTTAGACTATTGAACCAATAGAGGCGTTCTAAAACGAGATGGCTACCACTTCAGGTAGTGAGACAGCGCTAGGAGGCGATCGCACCACTCACGGCGATGTCCGCCATTCACTTGGATAGACTGTTCATGGAGGGTTTCCAAATAACCTAAATCTTCTAATTGATTAAAGCAAGCTTCTCGCTGAGAGAAGGTCTCAGTATTTTGTTTGGCCTGTAGCTGAGATTTGATCGGAACGGTGTTTTCCTTCATCAGCCGATTATAAGTTCGGTAAGGAATGTAGTGTAGTGGATTATATCCTGCAAAGCGAAGAATGAGCAGGCAGGCCCAGGAATACTTGCCATTGAGAATGGCAGTGACAACTTCATTAAATTGTTCCTCACTCATGGATTTGTCAAGCTTTGCTGTGGAATTTACACCCATTGCACCCATCTCCTGGTCAAGTTGTCGATACAATCAAAATCAAGGCATTGAAGCACAGACAAATTTGGAGATTAATCTCCTGTAAGGAAAAGTAACTGTTGAGTGGTCAGCTTGAATGATGACGAAATCGCTACAGAATGGCTACAGAGTGGCTACAAATTGTGGCTACAAATTTAAATTATCTCTCTGAAGTTTTCGGAATGGATCGAGAATGAGATCAATAATCCGCCGCCGCTGAACCACAATCTCTGCTTGGGCAGTTTGTCCAGCCTTTAAAGTAACGGTGTGTTGATGATTAGAGACTGTGTTGCGCTCAAGTTTAATTTTGACCTTATAGACACTGCCCAGTCGTTCGTCAACCAGCGCATCGGGGGAAATAGAGAGAACCGTACCTGCTACGATGCCATAGTCTTGAAACGGAAAAGCATCAAACTTAACCTGGACAGCCATGCCAGGGCGCACGAGTCCGGCTTCTTGGCTGGGCAAAACAGCAGACAAGACGAGAGGCATCCCATGCGGTGCAATCTCAGCCACAGTTTGGCCGGGTTGAGCAACTTCTCCCACATTATTAATGCTGAGATAGGAAATCGTGCCGCCGACTGGAGCCTGTAAAACTGTTTGGTCCAAGTTGGTTTGGGCCGCCTGTAATAAGCTTTTAGTTTCTTGGATTTTGGCTTGGAGTTGTTCTGCATCCAGCCTCAATTGTTGGAGTTGTTGCTGGCTCTCAAAATTGGTCCGTTTTTCTTCGGCTTGGCGTTGGGCTAATACTGCTGATAACTGCTTGACCTGAGCTTGGGCACGCTCCAAGTCTCCTTGGCCCTGTACCATCATCCGTTGGCGATCGCGCACCGACTGTTCTACTTCAAACAACTGTTCTGCGGCGATCGCCCCAACTTCAACCAAAGGCCTCAGCCGCGCCAGTCGATCCTGGTAAGCCCGCTGTTCGGTTCGCAAAAAATTGATCAGTTGCACCTGAGTTTTGACAGTTACTTCGGCTTCAGCCAGCGCCGACTTCTGGGCACTGCTCTCAGCCAGTGCAATTCTCTGCTTGGTCTGTGCTTCCAACTGGGTGCGCTCCATCAGGGCTTGAATTTGGATCAATTGCTGCTGGTATGCCTCTAGAGCCTGCTTTAAGCGGTCTACTTCAGTCACAGCCAGTTGGTTATCCAACTCGACAATTGCTTGCCCAAGCTTGACTTGTTCTCCTTCGTTCACAAAGATATGCGTCACTTTGCCCTGAACAACAGGTTGGACTCGGTAGACCTCTCCTTGAGGCACCAGTTTGCCCTGGGCACGGCTCACTTCCTGCACCGTACCAAACCAAGCCCAAGTGCCAAACACACAAAAGAAGGCCAGACCACCCAGCAGCAAATAGCGGGGAAACGAGGCTGGAGGTTGATCAATCACCGCTTGTAGCGATTGACTCCAAGAAGCAGTCGTGGTTGCTGAGGCTGAGCAGTTGATTTCTGCACCTGGCACTTCAGGCGAGGATGCAATGATCACCGCAGCAGTAGGGTTGGGCGGGGCTGAGCGACCATCATGAGTAGAGACAGGAAGACCTCCGAGGATTTGTGTGGATTCAAACTCAGTCAGCTCTGTCAAAGCATTTTGTGGAGAATACTGCCTTGAGGGAGCATTCGATCTTATATTGAAAACAACCATAAGCATCGGCTCCATGAGTAGCAGGGGGCAAGCTACAATCTCGTAAACATCGTAAGAACAGCGAGAATCAAGAAACTGCCAAATTGGCAATTTTTTCAGTTTAACCATTCAGATAAGTTTCTTAAGATTCAAAGTCTCAAGATTTCAAGATTTAAAGATCAAGCTGTTGCTGAAAGATCAAGCTGTTGCTGCGCCAGATGATAATAAAGTCCTCGATGGGCCATCAATGTGTCGTGAGTTCCCTGTTCGACCAAGATCCCACGATCTAGAACCAAGATGGTGTCGGCATGGCGAACGGTTGACAGTCGGTGGGCGATGATAAAGGTTGTGCGATCGCGGCTTAACTGCATTAGGTTCCGCTGGAAGCGACGCTCCGACTCAGTATCGAGAGCACTAGTTGCCTCATCCAGAATCAGAATTCGAGGATTTCCCAGTAAGGCACGGGCGATCGCAATTCGTTGCCGTTGCCCACCCGACAGGGTGGAGCCTCGTTCCCCAACTTTGGTGTTGTAGCCCAGTGGTAGGGCCTGAATAAAGCTGTGAGCTTCTGCCAGCTTGGCGGCCTCAATAGCCTGCTCTAGGGTGAATTCAGGGCGATAGAGCGTGATATTGTCCAGAATAGTGCCGGAGAAGAGGAAACAATCTTGAGGCACAACGCCAATTTGCGATCGCAATGATTGTAGCGACATATGCCGGATATCGTGCGTATCGACCAAAACACGTCCACCATTAGGAACGTACAGTCCCTGGATCAGGTTAGCCAGGGTTGATTTGCCGGAACCGCTGCGTCCGACAATGGCGATCGTCTGACCAGGGTAAGCCTCGAAAGAAATATTTTGTAGGGTATTTCGTTCCTCATCGGCAGCATAGCGAAAGGTGACATCTTCAAACTTGACCGTTCCCTGGATGGTTGGCAACTTGAGCAAAGCTTGACCGGGTGCTTCTTCCGGGGTTGCCTCAAATACATCATTGAGACGCTCAACGGAGATCAGCACTTCCTGCAGTTCGTCCCACAAATTAGCCAGCGCCACGACCGGACTAATCACAAACCCCATCATCATATTGAAAGCAACAAACTGGCCAATCGTCAGTTGTGCCTGAATAACAAGGGTAGCGCCATACCAAAGTAAAAGGGTGCTGCCAATAGAGTTAATCAGTCCACTGGTGACTTGTAATCCGATACCCAGCTTCTCGCCGCGAAAGACGGCATTCATTTGGGTGGTGAGTCGGTCTTCCCAGCGCCAGCGTAAATCCTGTTCTGCGGCGATCGCTTTAACGGTCGCAACTCCAGTCATCATTTCGACGAGTGAAGAGTTTTGCTCTGCGGCCTCATTAAAAACTTCTCGTGACACCTTGCGGAGAAAAGGAGTGGCTCCCAAAGTCAGGGCCACGATGGGCGGGATCAACGCCAACACGAGTAAGGTAAGACGCCAATTATAATACAGCATCAAGCCGAGATACACAAAACCCGTCAAGAAATTGAGCCAGGCTAGCACAATCTGACCAACCAGAAATTGTTGAATTTTTTGGTTTTCCTGGACACGAGTCAGGATGTCGCCTACACGTCGTGACTCAAAAAAACTTAAAGGTAGGGTTAATGCATGACGAATAAAACCGCTAATGAGCGTCAGATCTAGTCGATGAGAAAAATAGCTAAGTAAGTATTGACGCACGGCTCCAGTACAAATTCCCCAAATTCCAAATAGAAAAAGCCCAATGGCAAAGACATTGAGAGTCGTCTGACTCTTTTGAACCACCACTTGGTCGAGAATAATTTGGGTGAAGAGCGGCGTGACCAGTCCAAAAACCTGGATCAATAGCGAGACGAGAATAATCTGTAAGGCAAGGTGACGATAGGGAATCAGGGCGCTGAGATAGCGTCCTAAAGACGCTTGAGGAGCCGCAATGTCGTGCAGCTTTGGAGTCGGGTCGAGGAGTAAGGCATATCCTGTCCAGTGCTGCTGAAACTCCTGTGCTGACAGGGTTTTGCGTCCGATGGCGGGGTCTGCAATGATGACTCGATTGCCCCGACAACGGTAGACCACAACAAAGTGATTGCCCTGCCAGTGGGCAATCCAGGGGTAGGGCTGGTCGGCCATGCGACTGAAGCTTGCTCGCACGGGGCGGGCATGAAATCCCAGGTCTTCCGCCGCTTTTGCTAAATTTTTGAGAGAAGCGCCAGACTGTCCCACTTGGGCGCGATCGCGCAGCACGTAAAGGGGGATGCGTTTTCCCCAGTAGCGCAACACCATGGCCAGACAGGCTGCCCCACAGTCTGAAGAGCTTTGTTGTTCCACCCAAGGAAACGGCTGAAACTGACGGATCAATCCTCGCCGGACAGGTTTTGGAAAGAGCACCGTCGAGGCTGACGGAGCTGGGGGTTGGGGCACAGGCGTTGTTGCGGTGGAGGTAGCAGTCGCAGGGGCTGGAGGACTTGCAGACCCAGCGGTAATGGCCAGTTGAGCAGGCGTAGAGCGGCCATCATCACTGGTACGGCGATCGCGCGACAGCAGCGTCTGTAAGCGATCCCACTGTTCTGCGGGTAAGCGATAAATTGTGGTCTGGGTTTGGGTGATCCAAGCAGTTGGTGTGGATTCAGGATAGCCCCAACTATCACCAACGGTTGGGGGGGGTAGGCTTGGTTCCTGGGTGTGAATTCCCCCCTGACGCAACCAGTAGCGCTCTGAATGTTGCGGCATGGCCTGTGCCAAGGCCAGACCGGGGGCAATGTCTGTTGCGATGAACGCTTGCCCAAGGGAGCGAAGCTGACGACTGGGAACTTGCTGTAGGGCAGTCTGCGTCTTGAGAAACAGGAGGCGATCGCGCTCTTTTGCCTGTTCCATCAGGCGATCGCGCCAATCGGGAAACTGCGTCAACAGGATCTGTAGCGACGACGTGGGAATGCGAACTATTTCAACTGTGCTGGCGGCGATCGCACGATAGGACGGTGGATGGAGTCCAAAGCAAGCATCTGCGCCAAAGCTGTCTATCTTGTCTAGCAGCAAGGTCGTTATCTCACGGGCCTGTCCTGGGGGCTGAGTCAGGAGACGGACACGACCTTCCCATAAGAGGCAAAGCTCGGAATTGATTGCAATGTCGGCACCCAGAGGCAGGGATATCCTGTGATAAGGCAAAGGGCTGGAGGACTCAGCACACTGGTCAAGCGCGAGCAAGAGCGATTGCCATGATTCAGGAAACGCAGCGGCAGCGAACGTCGGTGCGTGGCTCACTGGTTCGCACCGAGCGTTTACTCTAACGAGATCCATCGGTCTGTTCCTCCTAAGGGGGGCTGACTCGGAGCGACACGAAAATCAATTGTTTAGCTTTAGGGCGTTTAGCTTTAGGGCGTTTAGCTTTAGGGGTTCAACAGGGAACGGATTCAGTGGACGATACTGTTCAACCGCAGAGATGGCAGATTGGTACTGCGGATACGGTACGGTCATGCAAAGGAGAGTGGAAATGCTGCTATCAGTTTTTCTTTCTGCAGAAACTAGCGCCTACGCTCAAATTGCCAGGTTCAAAGTGTTGGATGACAAGAGTAGTGACAACCTCAGGCAAACTGTGTAATGTAGCAAACATTACTGAACTGTCAACACAAGTTTAATTCTGCCACAGGGTAGCCAGAAGATCACTGGTTTGGCGGTAATAATTTGTAATATTTGATTGTTCTATTGCAGCTTAGGCTATGACTTCGGTAATTCAATAGAATGGGTAAGAGAGGTTATGGGCGATCGCCCGTGAGCTGTTGGCGGGCAGCAATAGAATCCTCGAAAAGGAGTCGTCCGATGTGCTGGTAAGGTGGATGATAGAATTTGCCCCAATTGTTGTCAGCTTGGTTCAAAAAAGCTACGCAACTGGTGGGGAGCGATCGCCCACGGCAGCTATCCAGGATGTCCACGGTCTCCTCCAGTGGATCAGTCCTGCTGCTGCCCCTAGCAGTTCCCGCGCCGATTTTGAGCAAGAGAAACGTCACCAACAACAATTGGCGGCCTATCACCGGGAAACTCAACTCAAGCTAGCGGCGATGCAGCGAGAGACGGCGCTGAAATTGCCGGAGATCCATAAAATTTTAGAGAGCTGGCCACTGCGATTGTATCCTTCTCAGATTTTGGAATCTCAAGTAGGGCAATCATTTCAACCCCTTCGCATCTTTCTGGCTCCGCCCCAGGTACAGTTTGACCAGTTGCACCGTTCAAAGCAGCCCCACTTAAACATTGAGACTTGCCTAGCAGAAGGATTACGCACCTTCTTAAATCAGCACTATTCGCTGCAAAGCCCGGTCAGGCCCACTGAATTTTTGGCGGGCGCATGGGAGAGCAAACGCTTTCATAGTGAGTCCAGCATTAAAGCGTTGTTTGGCATGCTCAAATCTGAACCGACATTAATTTTGGAATCAGAAATTGACGGCGATTGTCTGAATTTTCGCATCGCTTACTGGGGGGTGGCCCAAGAGAGTTATTACTATAAAACGATTGCCCGCTTGCCTTATCGCAAGCAAATCCAAGACGCAGTTAAGGCCCGTGCGTTGGCTTGGAAGCAGACGCGAGACCAACTGATCGCCCTGGGTGTTGATGAGACCGAAATTAACCAGATTGGGGGAGACAACGTTGAGAATTTGAAGCTTTTAGAAAAAGAAGAGAACTGGAAAGCCAAGGGAATTGATACTACGCAACTCAGTTTCAATTACAGCGTCAGTCGAGCCGATGTTGAACAATTCTGTCACTTTTTGGTGGACTGTCATTGTTTAGTTGCAGCCTGGATTGCAGATATCTACCATCTCATCTATCGGGATATACCGCCCCTATTACCTGAATTATTGCCAAGGTTAACGGAACGGTTAAAAGAAAGTGATTTGGTAGGGGCGATCGCCACAGGATATCAACAGGTCTATCAGGCGCTGGAGGAGGAGCGGCGCTATTGGTTGCCTGAGTTAGCCCTGCAACTAGCGCAAAGTCTATTGCATCTGCCCAGTCGTGCTTGGAGTCAAGAACAAATTGAGATCTCACTGCAAGCTTGGTTAGAGTTACACAAGATTCCTCTATTGCCGGGGGAAGACCCCCTACAGGCAATGCGTCCCGCCTTGACCCCAGCAGACCGCGCCTACCTGGAGCAGTTGAAAAGCTGCTGGGCTGCCCTGGGAAACGAGCAACGAGCGCTGCAAGTCCAGGACATGTTAGACCAGATCGGTGGCTCTGTTGCAGATCCCGCCCACCCTGGAACCCCCCTACTGCTGTTGCCCTCGGGCGATCGCCCAGGACGGAAGCTAACTCACCATTTAGAAAAAATTACCGTATTCTCCACCCTGACAGGATACTGCGGTAAACCTAGTGCGCTCGCAGTTGGCGGTCATGGGCAAATCCTGGTCAGTGCTGACCAGGACAACCGCATTAAAGTCTGGGATATCGCAACAGGGCAGTTGATCACCACCCTCTCCGGCCATACCCAGGCAGTGTCCTCTGTTGCGATCAGCCTGGATGGGCAATGGGTTGCTAGCAGCAGCCCTCACTGTCCTAAGGGCAATCTCAAAATTTGGCATTTACCGACTGGGCGGTTGGTCTACAGTTCAGCAGGTCATCACAAGCCTGTACGCTTGGTGGCGATCGCCGCTGATAATCGCACGCTGATTAGTGCTAGTCATAAAGTTAAGCTGTGGCACCTGCCCGCTAACAATTCTGGGCAAGACTTCTCCATCGAACGGTTCTGTACCCTCTGGCATACTGCGCCCGTTAGCACAGCACTCCTTAGCCCTCAGGGACAATGGCTAGTCAGTGGGAGCACCAACGGTAAGATCAAACTCTGGAACCCACACACAGGTGAACCCCTGCGGACGCTTCAGGGTCACCAAGGCCCTGTTACGGGGTTGCAGATGAGTTCGGATGGACAGACTTTGATCAGCAGCAGTGCCGACCAAACCATTAAATTCTGGGATCTCAAGACTGGCAACGTCCAACGGATCTTGAAAGGACACACTGGCAGTGTGAATGCGATCGCCCTCTCAGCTGATGGGCAGTGGTTGGTTAGCGGCAGTGCTGATCAGACCATCAAAATCTGGCATGGGTTGACGGGTGAACTATTCCATACCCTCAGGGGACATAGCGCGAGTGTCAGTGCGATCGCCCTTACCCCAGACCAGCAGACGCTCATTAGTGGGAGTGCCGATCACACGATTAAAATCTGGCGTGTTGTCATCTAACGTCAGTTCGGATTAACAGGGCTTTAGGGCACTGCGCCCGGCGTGGTGCCCCAAAACCCTCGAATTCGCGTTAATTAGCACGGTTTTAGGAGTAGTTCACGCCACCACTAAAACCGTGCCAAGACTACCCGCTCTGAGTTATTCTGGCTCACTGCCTCAAGCTTCTCCGGAAGGCAGCGCTTCAGGAGCATTTACCGTTTCCTCGAGCGCTTTTTCTCGCTCTTCAGCGAGTTCGGCTCTCGCTTCGGCAATGATGTCTTCCAGGGATTCACCCACTTCTGCAATGATGCCTTTCCCTTTTTCGTAGAGGACAATACCACCCTTGACTGCTGCCTTGGCCAGAGGTTTCATCACACCACCAGCGACTGGTACCAACACTGGCAGCAAGACAATCGCAGCGATTCCAGGGACACCCAGGTCTTCAACCAGCGTATCAAGTTCAGGAACGAACTTAGCCATGATGCGTTTAACCTCCCTGACAACTTCCTATCTTCAGTGTAAGTCTGTTCAGGCCAACAAGGATTAAAAAAACATAATTATTTGTAAAAATGGACGATTCTGTGTCTTTTCTGGGTTATGTCCTCCTTGCTATTTACAAATCTACACTCCAGCCGTCAGCTAATCTATGTCATCTGTAATACTTTCTCACTCTGAAACAGCAGCACAGCACTTAGTTCAGCACGTTCCTACGGCTGATGCTGAGGAGCGCGTGGGTGAAGTTCTGAACAACCTAGTGGGCACAACGTTTGATTCCACCGAAACGGTCTACGTCGTAGACAAGGAACGACATTTATGTGGACTGATTCCCCTGATTGACTTGTTGCGACTGCCTCCGGATCAACCCTTGGGGGCAGTGATGACGACTCAACCTCCTGTGGCTTTACCCACCGATGACCAAGAAAAAGTTGCAAGCCTAGCCGTCAAATATCATTTGGCCTCGGTGCCTGTAGTCGATCGACAGGGCTGTTTTCTAGGCGTGGTTCCTGCCCAGGCGCTGATTGCCATTTTGCGACGCGAACATGTTGAAGACCTGCATCGACTGACGGGCATTTGGCATCAAAACTCCCACGCCCGTCAAGCGTTGGAGGCGCCCCCGACTCAGCGCACCCGCGATCGCTTGCCGTGGCTATTGGTAGGACTGGTGGGTAGTATTTTGGCTACCTTTGTGGTGTCTCGCTTTGAACAAACCCTGGAGGAGAGAGTCTTTGTGGCTTTTTTTGTGCCGGGAATTGTCTATTTGGCAGATGCGATCGGAACGCAGACTGAGGCCATTGTCGTGCGTGGATTGTCGTTGAGCCAGAACTCGCTGCGCTCTATTCTGGCAGGAGAACTCTGGACCGGATTGCTCATCGGCTTGGCCCTAGGTGGGGTGAGCTTTCCTTTGGTGTGGGTGAGTTTTGCGAATGTTCGCTTGGCGATCGCCGTTGCCCTCACCATCTTGGTTGCTGGGGGGGTGGCCACCAGTATCGGCCTACTGTTGCCCTGGTGTTTGCACCAAGCGGGAAAAGACCCCGCCTTTGGTTCTGGCCCAGTCGCGACCATTATTCAGGATGTGCTCAGTTTGGTAATTTACTTTGTCATTGTGCAAGTGCTGGCGGTTTGACTGGGGGTTCATCGTGCTGATCGGGCTGACCGTCTAAAAACTGAAACGCTTGCAAGGCAAGCGTTTCAGTTTTTGGATACGGTTGAGGCCAAGCTGCTGTCTCATGTTTCACGTTCTTCATAGTCTTCTGCCGATTCTGGCTCTAGTTCCCAACGATGGGCGTCTCGCTGCTCTAGAATTTCGCTAGTGTGAAGCGTAGCTTTATCGGCAATTTTGATGCCGACCGAAGCTGCCAAGTCTTCTACCACATTTTGGTCGGGGGTGGGGGTTGTGCCGCCTACGGCCTCTTCGCCCGCAACCTTTGCCAAGTATTGGTTAACATCTACATCTCCACCCGTCGGAGACGAGTCAAACCCTGCCGCAGCCCTGACTTCCTCAATCATCTTACCGAGACCCAGATTGCGATCGCTGATATCTTCCCAGGACAGGGGAGTGACTGCTTCTGATTCTGGTGCCATTTCTAGCAGATCAAGCTGCATTTGTGTTGCCAGATCATCAGTCTCTGCAAGTTCTTTCAGCGGGTCGAGCTGCATTTCTGTCAATTGCTTTTTATCTGGCTGGACTGTCATAATAAGATCTCCTGAAAGACATCCTGGTAGTAGAAATAAGCGTTCCGATCGACTGACCCCACTCTGGAAACACCAACGCTTGCGTGGGTTAAATCACCAATGGCAAAACTGACACGAGCTAAGAATAGCTGCTATCGGTGTGGGTTTTACGGATAGTCAACCCACCTTTTACTCACCTTTTAGAAAGGGGTGTCAGCCTATTAGAGTAATGATTGTTTAAGTTTCCGAATCACTGATTCCAAATTCCATCAAGGATTCGTATCATCTTTTGACTGCCATCCTCTCTTCTATGACTCTCTTCTATCACTTTCCTATGCGATTCTTTACTGCTCTCACTTCCTTGAGTGATCTTAGTTCTCTACTCACCTTTAGTGTATTCCTGATAACGTCTGAAAAAACAGAAAAGACATGATTTTTAGTAAATTTTCCTTGCAATTCTCAGCAGAGATCTGAGATATCTACCCTTAAATACTATCCAGATCATGCACAGTCATGATGTTTCAAACAACGAACGTGCCTATTTATTAGCTGACTAGGTTG
>DVEB01000220.1 GCA_015295905.1 Synechococcales cyanobacterium M55_K2018_004 | reverse complement strand
TTGCTGTTCCGTGCGCGACGCGCACGGAACAGCAAGGGTTTCAGCTTATCCCGAACTGACGTTAGCGATGGTTCAGGATTTTTTGCGCTTTCAGCAATCAGTGTTGCGAAACATCCTCCCAGCGCGTGCTTCGCAACGCATTCAGGGAGATGAGGCCAACGTCTTGATCGCGTGTAACCCAACACACGCTCGTAGCACCACACAAAGACGAGCTCTGTTTGCCAGAATGGTGATCGCAGTGTGGCATGAAGAATTTTGGTTATGGTAAATCCACCTCGCAGCAGGCGTGTTGCCCGTCGCAGGGCGATCGCCCTTGGCGCTTTCCTCCTCAGCGTGGCAGCAGTGACCTTGGGGAGCATTGCCCAGGCGCAACAGAACTGTCCTGCCCCAGCCCTGTCGCGGTTGCGGCTTCATCGCGTGGCGCGTGGCGAAACCCTCAGCAGCATTGCCCAACGCTACGACCTCCAGCCTGCGACGCTGTTGGGGTTTAACCCCGTCCTCCGCAACGGACAGGCCCCAGTGGGCGCAACTCTGCAAATTCCGCCCTTCAACGGTGTGCGTGTGGAGGTGCCCGCTGGCAGTCGTTGGGACAACTTGGCTCGGCTCTACGGGGTCCGGGCTGATGTGCTGTACGAGGTGAATGGCTGTGTGCAAACGGTGCCCCGTGTGGTCTTCATCCCCGGCGTGAACTGGACTGCTGCTGGGGTGATCCCCAACCGTCTGGCAGTGCGCGAAGTATCTGTATTAGGAGGATATCCCCTACCTAGGATTGCCCCCATCCTGACCCCCTACGGTTGGCGTGTTGATACCACTAGCGGGCAGGTGGTCTTCCACAGTGGCATTGACCTGGAGGCTCCGGCAGGCACCCCCGTCCTGGCAACAGGAGCGGGGACGGTTGCCTTCGCCGGGCACCAAGGCGAGTATGGCAACCTAGTGGTGGTCAACCATGCCCAGGGCTACCAGACGCGCTATGCCCAACTCAGTAGCATCGCCGTCCAGGTTGGACAGACTGTGCAACTAGGCGATCGCCTCGGCGCCGTTGGCAATACTGGGCAGGCCACTCGTCCCCACTTGCACTTTGAAGTCCGCTCTAACTCCCGCGAAGGCTGGGTGGCACAAAACCCCAGTGATTATTTTCAAAATATGAGAGCAGCCCAATAGGGAATTTACACCTTGCCCCACGATAGTGTTCACCTGTGTTCATTCCCTCTGGATTCACCCCATCATCGGCTGTCCCCGCTCAATTCTATATTCCTGGACTTCTAATAAATTGCCAGATAGATTCATCTGCTGATATTCCCGGATGATGCGTCCGTTTAGGCTCTTGGCAATTTTTTGGCTGGGAAGATTGCGTCGATCGACGGGATAGAGCAAATACTCATAGTCTAAAGTCTCATCGGCCCATTGCTTGAGGCAGCGAATTGCTTCCCTGCCAAAGCCGCTGCCATGAGCCGACTTCTTGGTCCAGATACCGAGTTCTGGGGTATCGGTGTGGAGGTTGTGGAGGGCACAGACACCAACGAATTCAAGGGAGACTTTTTTGGCGATCGCCATCGTTAAGTTCGTACCGTTGAGACGTTGTTGAATGGTTTCTCGAATAAAACGCTCGGTCTGCTGGATGGTTTCTGCTGGACGTGGATAGGTATAGGTGGTAATTTCTGCGGTGAATTCCTGAAAGATGACCGGAGCATACTCTAGCGTGAGTAAGGTGAGGATGAGGCGATCGCTCTCCAAGCGCAAGTCTTCTAACATACGGTAGAACGCGATTAACTATGAATCCGAGGTTCTGGGTGCAGCGTTGACAGCAATTCACTTTCGATCTGGGCAAGTTCCTCTAGGCGTTGCTCCACGACGTTGCGGTCAAAATAAGTAGTCGCCAGTGTCCAGTAAACTCCGTAGTGGCGAGCTTCGGAGGCCATCAGTCCCCGGTAGAAGGCGGCGAGTTCGGGATCGGGGCAGTGGGTTCCCAGCAAGCCTAAACGCTCATGGCTGCGGGCTTCAATCAGTCCTGAGACTAGCAGGGAGTCCAGCATACGCAGGGGTTCCTGGTGGCGAATCTGGGCAGTGAGTCCAGCGCCGTAGGGTGGGGCAGACAACGGCGCCAGGGGAATGCCGCGTCGGTCGAGCCACTGGTTGACCTGCTCAAAGTGTGCTAATTCTTCCTGGGCGATCGCCGTCAAACTCCGCACCAGCTTGGCACTGGAGGGATAGCGGAACATCAGGTTGAGAGCAACTCCGGCAGCTTTGCGTTCGCAGTGGGAATGGTCGAGCAAAATGATGTCGAGATGGGCGATCGCCTGCTCAACCCAAGCTGCAGATGTAGGTTGTTGCAAAACCTTGATGGTTTTAGGGGGGACAGTTTCCACGATCAACGTTTCCACGATTAAAAAAGAAGAGAAAAGCAAAGATAGGTTGCAGGGTTTCAGCAATTCTCATTTTGGGCTTCTAGTGTGGTTTTAGCCCGCTGCAGGTGGGCTAAAACCACACTGGCAGTGGGATGTTTGCACCCGCAGATTGAGAATTGTGAGCAGGTTTTTCAGGAAATTGATTTTTCATGAGTTGTCAAGTACCCTTTGCTAGGGGAATATTTCTCCTGGCGAGTATTTCAAACTGCTGCAAACCACTGAAGACGCTGATCCATCAGCGCTATTAGGCGATTGATGGCAGCCTTCCCTCAAAATTCTAAGCTAGGCAATTGATAGTTTGATATTTGATACGAAATCCGTCTATAAAGTAGCGGTTTGTTGTGGTGTGAAACGG
>DVEB01000065.1 GCA_015295905.1 Synechococcales cyanobacterium M55_K2018_004 | reverse complement strand
GCGCGCCCGTTTCACACCACAACAAACAGCTACTTTATAGACGGATTTCGTATTAAATCACGTTGATCTAAGCAGACTGTTTTATCTCATCGGCAAAAGGAAAGGGTTTCCAAGGGATCCATTGTTCCCAGAGTTGGGCAACAGTGCCATCGGCAATCAGGTCGTTGAGTGTGCGTGCGATCGCCCCTTGCAATGCTGCATTCCCTTTCTGAACCCCAATGCCAAACGGGACACGGGTTGGAACATGAAAAGCAACCCGCAAACTGATATCTTCTTCCGCAGCAACTATCAGCACTAACTCATCATCAATCAGTGCATCAATTTCATCATGCCGAAGAGCGTCTAGCATTTCAGGCAGCACTTGATCACTGCCTGGATAAGGGACAACAGTCACACCAGGGAAGGTTGCTGCCAGAGCAATATTGGTGCTGTCTGCTAGACCTCCAACCCGTAGCCCTGCTAAATCTGCGATGCTATGGATCGGACGATCGCGTTTTACCAAAACAGCTTCATCAAACAAGCCATAGGGACGAGTAAAATCGACCCACTGTTGTCGTTCAGGCGTAATGGCTTGGTTGAACCACATCACATCAAATTGCCCCGTCTGCATCTGGATGTAAAACTCAGCCATTGGCGTGTTGTGCCAGATGGGTTGCAGCCCAAGGCGCTGACAGAGCAAGCGTGCGAGTTCTGGTTCATAGCCCGATCGCACCCCATCCACAACATAGCTCATCGGACGAGCGTCAAAGTCGCTGGTGACAATGTGGAGAATTCCGGATTCAACAGTTGAGAAATGCTGAGAGTTCATGATTTTCTGAGCGATCAATAGAATGAGAGAGATATTCCTTGAGTCAGTTAGAGGAAATACATGGTACAAGCCTATCAAATTGGTAGCATGAGCAAAGCAGTATATTCCTATTACTCTGATCGACAACAGGAAAGAATACAGTTTTTGTTGCCTCACCCTCCAGGAAGCAAACGACACCCTCCGGCCCCTGCTGTTCCTAATCTGGAATCCGTCTGTGAAGTAGCAGTTTATTGTGATGTAAACCGTACGCTGCGCCCACGGTTTACATCACAATAAACCGACTCAATAACCGACGGAGTTGGTAAACGGAAGAAGAGGAGTTGCTCTGGCAAATCTCTCCCCCCATGGGGGGGGACGGAAATTGAGGGCGAGGGAAGTTGGATTGGATCTGATGGCTAGAGTCATAACTCTAACTAGCCTCGGTCAAACTTGTTATAACAAATGTATCCGAATTGACTATTGTGATCATTGGATTCGTCTATCTTTCTGGCAGGTGTGTCTCTTAATATTTGTATTAGGATCAACTCAACTTGTATTAAGATTAACTCAACCCAAATCAACTTAATCCGAGCAGTTCTCAGCAGAGTTCTCAGCGCTATGTTCAGCGCTGTGCGGGGTCGTCCTGAATTTAACCAGGGGGCTGCTTCTGCTGATATTCTCTCTACTGACATCTCTTGACATCTCTGGCTACGGAAATTTCTTGGCGATCGCGCCTGACGTTTACACAATTTTGTTCTTTTTGTTATCAAAGTCGAACCTCTCGCAAAACCTATGACTGCAGCAAAAACCTGGAATCAAGAGGAATATTGGGGTCTGGGCTATGATTTTGACCCGCAGTGGACACTCACTCCGGCCCAGCAGCAATTACAGGCTGAGTTGATTGAACTGTGTGCGAAGGTGCTGCGTCCTCAGGCGATTGAGAGCGATCGCGGCCTTGTCTACCCGCGCCGGAATTTTGAAGCACTGGCCTCTTTGGGCCTACTCGGTCTGTTCGTTCCCAAGGAGTGGGGCGGCTTGGGAGAGAGCCACACCTGTGCAGCCATGGTCGTTGAAACCATTGCTCGCTACGGCTGTCCCAGCACCGCCATGTGCTACACCATGCACTTGGGGGCAACTGCAGCCGCGTTGTTCCGGGCACACCAAAGCCCTGTCTTGCAGAATTTACTGAAGCGGTTAGACGCTGATGTGTTAATTGGTACGCTGTCCTATTCTGACCCTGAAACAGGCTCCCATTTTTGGTATCCCGTTTCCTCGCGGGCGCGGCAAGTTGGTGAGAGTTGGGAGGTGTTCAAAAAAGCATCCTGGACAACCTCGGCAGGTTTTGCAGACTGGTACATTGTGCAGACGACTAGCCCAGAATTTGATGGCAACTACTCGGATTTGTCCTGCTTCCTCATCTTTAAGGAGGAAGTCAAAGCAGAACCGCACAAGTGGGATGCGCTGGGGCTGCGCGGCAACCAATCGGGAACACTGCTAGTGGATGGTGTGACTGTTCCCCTCGATCGTATGGTGGGGCCAAAGGGTGATGGTACTGCGTCGAATGATGAGATTGTTGATCCCTTCTTCCTGCTTTGCTCATCAGCTTGTTGGAATGGTATTGCAATGGGGGCGATTGATATTGCAAAACGGCATGTCACTCGTAAAAAGCATGTGGATGTGGGGATGCGAGTGGCTGATTATCCGACCATTCAGGATTATTTTGGTGAAGCGATCATCGATACCAATGCCTGTCGAATGTTTACCTTTTCGATGGGTAAATTGATGGATGATTTGACCAATGATTGTGACTGGTCGATTCATGCTGATCTCACGGCCCTGCCTCGCTCGGTGCATCTGCCCTGGTATTGGCAGATCAAGTTTGCTGCTGCCAAAAATGTTGCCCATGTCTGCGACAAAATGCTCCATGCCTGTGGCGGCTCTGGCTTCAAGAAAGACATGGAAATTGAACGCTATCTGCGCGATGGAAAAGCGGGTTGGGTCATGGGGCCAACGAACGAGGTTCTCAGACAATTTGTGGGTAAGCTCGCCCTGCTGGGATTTGAGTCCCTAGACTATTGGAATCAATCGGTGAATGAGCGGGTGCTTCACAACGAACTGAAGAAGCTAGATGCGGATGGAAAGCGCCGACTGGCAGAGCAACTACTGGCAGAAGCGGCATCTGCCGAGGCCCCTGTGCCCCAAAAGGTGTTGGCCACTAGTGCTGTATAAACTAGCTGGGATGCGTTAGCGCTAGGGTGTAGTTTTTCGTTGCGAATTTGTCTCTACTGTGATTTCTGTAGACACTACACTTAGTCCTGAACCTCATGCTCCGCCACGCCTCGGTCGAGTTGTGGCGGAGTACTGGGTTGAGGGAGGAACGGCGATCGCCTACTCCGTCGAAGCCGGCCAGTATATCCAAATCCTGGATGTGGAAGGTTGTCAGTGTTCTGACCTGATTGCGTTTAGTGGTAAACATTACTCTGAAGCAATTGACCCGACGGTGACTCGCACCCTCAATGGTCGGTCGCTACCTAAGGTTGGTCTGCAGGGGAAGTATTTCTCGCAAAACATGCAGCCAATGCTGGAGGTGATCCAAGACACCTGCGGTCGCCACGACAGCTTTTTGCTGGCCTGCACTGCCAAATATTACGAAGATTTAGGCTATCCAGGACATCCCAGTTGCAGCGAAAATTTCAATCAGGTCTTACAGCCTTATGGAATTGCTCCCCGTCCCGGTTGGAGTGCGATTAATTTCTTCTACAACACTTGGGTAGACGATGAAGGAGCCATTATAGGGGGTGAAGCTTGGTCTCGTCCAGGCGATTATGTGCTGCTCAGGGCGCATCAGGATTTGCTCTGTGCTAGCTCGTCCTGTGCTGATGATATTGATCCGGTAAATGGGTGGAACCCGACTCCTATCCTGATTCGGATCTACGAGGCCACGGAACATTTTCCCAGGCTGCTAGGGCGACGCATTGCCCCTCAGGCTCCCTTACAACTGACTCGCTCCACAGCGTTTACGGCACGTATTCAGCAACTCACCAGCGATTTGGTGGAATATAACGGTTTCTGGGTACCCAATAGCTTTGCCAATCACGGCCTTCAGGATGAATATTGGGCTTTGCGTGAGCGGGCAGTGTTGCTCGATCTCTCGGCTCTCCGCAAATTTGAGATCACGGGAACAGATGCCTTTCACGTGCTGCAACTCACCTTTTCACGAGACATCAGCAAGCTGAAGGTGGGACAGTCAGCCTATGGCTGTCTGCTTAACCCGCATGGTGGAATTATCGACGATGGCATTGTATTTTGCTTAGGCGAAATGCATTACCGCTATGTCGGAAATTGTGATACCGATGCAGACTGGTTAATCAACGTTGCATCCCAGCGGTCATTGCAGGTGGATGTTCGTAACAGTAGCGATCGCCTCCACAACCTTGCAATTCAGGGGCCGCTTTCTCGTGAAATTCTTCGTGCTCTGGTGGCGTTTGATCCATGCTTTCAGTCATTGACAATTGATACCTTGCCCTATTTTCACTTTGCGACTGGAGCGATCGCTGGGATTCCCCTGTTGCTCTCTCGCACAGGCTACACTGGCGAACTCGGCTATGAACTCTTTGTCCATCCTGACCACGGCCCCGCCCTATGGGATGCCTTGATGACGGCAGGAGAACCGTTTGGCCTACAACCGATGGGAATGTTGGCCCTCGATCGCGCCCGCATTGAAGCCGGTTTGCTAGCAGCCGGACGCGAATTTGATGACCTCATCTCTCCCTACCAAGCGGGCATTGGTTGGGCGGTGGCAATCAAGAAGCCGGATTTCATCGGCAAAGCTGCCCTGGAAAAAATTCGCGAACGTCCGCCGAGAGTGGCTGTGGGGTTGTTGTTGGATGGTAATGAAGTGGCTGCCCACGGGCAGTGGGTTCATCCAGTGGGCGATCGCTGGCGAGTGGGGGTGATCACCAGTGCCACCTTTTCGCCCATCCTGAATCGCAGTATTGCTTTGGCACAAATTGCACCAGAATACGCAGACATTGGGACAGTTGTGGAAGTGGGATTGGTCGATGGTCTGAAGCGACGGGTCAGCGCAACCGTAGGAACCCTAGCGGCTTACGATCCAACCAAGAGTCGAGTGAAAGCATGAATCACAACGAGACGCAGGAAAAGTTAGTGCTTTGGGATGTTGCCGGGGTCGATGGATTGCAGGTGATGAAGCGCGTGTTCGGAGAGCAGAGCGATCGCATTGCTCCGTTTCAATCGCTGGAGACCGACCTGCATGGCCTTCCCTGTTCCGTCTTGCGGCTTTGTGAGGGGAACTTTCGGATTTGTTGTCCGGAGAAGATCTGTTGTCCGGAGAATAGAGAGACGTTGCCGGGCGCGCTGCGGGCTGCTGCCGCAAATTGTCGCGTTTGGGTCAAACAATTTCCCTGGCTAACGGCGATGCTATTACCGGAAGAAATGTCGCTCGCGGCTCTGGCAGAAATTGCTCGCCCAAAGCCCCCGTTTCACCTCAAAGCTTTGGCGCTTAATTGTGCGGCGCCAGCACGGATTGAAGGCATTGCTGTGCTGGTCTGGCGACATCCGAGGCAGGGAAAAGAGCGGCTAGAACTCCATCTTGCCCAAACGCAGTGGAAGCGAGTGGAGACCCTTGTCACACAACATATTTCATAGCGCTACGCCCATAGGTGAGGACAAGGCGTTTTGTGGGAAACCGGGCGCAGCGGGGGTGCCCACAAAACGCTCGTGACATCATGTACGATGCGAACACTTCAGATCATGCTCCTAGGCTGCGCTGGAGTGTGACAGAGTAACAGAGGCGATCGCCACAGGACGGCGCCCAGCCAAACAACACTGGCTGATCGTCTTGACTGTAGGCCGTGTAGCAATAGACCAGCAGTGGACTCCCGAGGGGAATTTGCAGATGTTGGCTCAATTCCTGACTGGCCTGCGTACACTCAAAGGTGGCCTCAATCCGCTCAATGCCAATATTGTTTTGCTCTAGTACCGGAAAGGTCATTTGCGCTTGGAGTTCTTTTGCGAACCGCTTGCCAAGCTCCGGCAGGATATAGCTGACATCAAACACGGCAGGCACTCCATCCAGCAAAAGCAACTTTTTTTGTAGATAAACTCGAGCATGTTTGGCGGGTAGCTTGAGTTTCTCACGCACTTCCTTAGGGGCACGCACCTGTTCAAACACAAGGCTTTGAATGGAACTGGTGACTCCCTGTTGAGCCATGTCCTCCTCAAAAAAGACCAACTGATTACTCAAGCGATAGTTGATCTTGCGTTGCTCTTTCACAAAAACGCCCTTGCCTTGGTGCGCCACCACCAAGCCCTGACTTGCTAAGTTCGCCAGCACGCGCCGGATAGTGATGCGACTGACTTCAAATTGTTCCATTAATTGATGTTCGCTAGGTAGCTGTTCTCCTGGGGCATAACGTCCAGTTAGGATTTGCTCGCGCAACTGTTCGGAAATGATCAGATGGAGTGGCGATCGCTCTGGAACTGGGGATGATGCAACCATTCCTCAAGACAGTAATAAACGCTCTTATTCTAACCTTCCAAAACTCCATAGGTGAGCCCCAACTGTTTTAGCCATTTGCGGTAGGCAAGGGACGTGCGATCGCTCGGCACAGAAAACTCTATCGACGACGTGAGTGGCAGTAGTTGTGGCGAGTGGCTTTCCAGATTTTTCAGGTCTTGCAACGTGATCATGTCCTGAAAAGCAATCACCTCAGACTCCGACAACTCTGGTGCGTAGTTCATCGCAATACTCATCCAGGCAATACACTGGTCTTCCTCAACAGGCGTAACGCTATACATCAACGTCAGACATTCACCCCCTGGATTATTTTTTCGCAGGTAGGCTGTCAACGGACGCATTGCCCAGTAATCATAGCTGACCTGAGTGCCTTCGCCAGTGCCGTAGGGGTCGGGTTGCCACACACAGATATCCTTAGCATATACGCCATGGTCATCGATGGAGACTGTGTAGTCCTCAATCACCGGATTTTCCAAGACTCCTAGAATGTTGGTGTGGATAAAGGGAAAATGGGCGACATCCAGAAAGTTCTCGATTGCCCGGAGGCCATTTGCCCGCATGGCATAAGGGCCGGCAACGGTGCATCGATAGGCTGGGTCTTCCCACTCCGGAAACCGAGGAATATCACGGTCGGGTTCTCCTAGGCAGACGTAAATCAACCCATAACGCTCCTGCACACGGTATTGTTGCACACAGGCTTGTTTAGGGGGCACATAACCAGGATGGGCGGGTACGTTCACACACCGTCCGGTTACGGCCTGGTATGCCATGCCGTGATAGGAGCAGACCAGGGTTTCACCCACGACATTTCCTAGGGAAAGCCGCACGCTGCGATGGGGGCAACGGTCTTCCCAGGCAGAAAGGTGGCCTGTTTCGCTCCGCCACAGCACCAGATCCTTTCCCAACAATCGGCACAGCAATAGAGTTCCGGTAGTTAAATCCGTTGCCTTTGCCAGAACATACCAATCATTGAGCAGCACTGGATCAATTGGTTTATCACGCATGGGTAGGAGACGTTATCGGCAAATACTTTTGTCGAAAAAATATCGAATAGATATTGAAGCGTAGAATACGTCCCCCAGATTGTACTGGGAGTTACGGTCTTGTCAAGCTTTAACCTCACTCAACAGCACTTCTCCAGTATGAAAACCAGAAGTTGAACCTTCCCTGCTGATTGGATTTTAGCCTGCCATGGGCGAACTAAAATCATCCCAGACGCCTAAAATGAGAATTACTGTTGCTTAATCCAAGCCTGATTTTTTGAGTCAGAGGCACATCGAGTCAGTCTCTCACTCAGACAGAGGCTTGTTGAGACGAGAACTATTTTGGGTGGCTAATTTTTGGTAGCTAAAGGTTTTCTCTCAATAGTTGCACGCTGCTAAATTCATGGCTCTGATCCGAGATCTGTCGGTCAAGCGCCAGTTTCAGAGGCTCTGCATGAATTGTGGTGATGCTCGCTGAGATGATTGTGATTGCATTGATGTGATTGACCTGTCAAGTAATAAACAGACCAGAAATTACTGTTTGGAGTGTTCTTCAGAAAAAGTTCATCTCAAAAAATTGGAGCAAATTGACAGGATTGTGTCATAACTTCGATAGGATAAGAAATATAAGTCTGAAAGTTAAGGTTTCAAAAATTATGCCAGGTAGACGGCGTTCCTCTACGATGATTCAGAAGGATGCAATTGAACAAGCAAACATTGCACTTCAGCAGCTCCCTGAAAAGCCAAAAGATAACTGGTCGCTCCGAGAAGCGATCGACGCTTTGAAAGACACCATTTTGACTGCTTTAGACCGGGGATATACCTACGAGGAAGTGGCTGCATTCTTAAGTGAGCAGGGCGTTAAAATCAGTCCTTCCTCGCTCAAGTCCTACCTCACGGCAGCTCGCAGAGATGCTGCGGTCAAGCCTGAAAAAGGGAGACGAGGACGCCGACCTAAGTCAGCAACAGTGGCTTCTGCCGATGTGGATGCATCAGCAGACGTTGCTCCTAAGCCCCGCCGGGGACGTAAACCAAAAGCAGTGGTTGAAGCTGAACTGGCCGCCGCCTCATCGGAGGTTGCTGTGGAGGCGGCAGTGGAAGAACCCATGGCTGCCGCTACCCGCAAACGTAGTCCTCGCTCTACGACAACCCGGCGGGGAGTAGCAAAAGCGACGACGCTTGTGAGTCAGGCAAGCACGAAGCCTCGCGGTAGAGGCAGACGGAAGGGGACTGAAGTCTAGTCATGTCTCTTTCACAAAGCAAGTTTCGGTGACACGCTGCGTTACCGAAACTTGTTCTATTGTCAAGGGGATAGCGGCGGCAGAAATAAAAATAGCCCCTCTGCTTTGCATAAAGCGACCATCGCAGTGTGGGCCTCTATGCAAAGCGAGGAGAGCAGCAGTACTGCGAAAAAAGCTTGACGCAAAACTCTAGGTGGCCTCAACAATCAGCGGTACAGAGTTTTGGCGCTGAACTTAATTTGATTTCCTAATCAATTGGCTGTGCAGGGGCGATCGCCTCAACTATCGACCATCTGCTTGAACTGTTTGCCAGCAGAAAACGCAGGTACAATCGTTTCTGGGATGTGAATGGTTTTACCTGTTTGAGGATTGCGCCCTTCACGCGCGGCCCGTTTGCGTGGCTCAAAGGTGCCAAAGCCAACCAGAGTCACCTTTTCACCCGCAGAAACCGTTTCCATGATGGTGTGGATGGTGGCAGTCAGCACGGCATCAATTTCTTTTTTGGTGAGATCAGCTTTAGCTGCAATCTCATCAATTAACTCAGACTTGTTCATTGCTTCAAACTCTCCTGAGGCAAGGTTTTCATGCATTGTAGTACACACGAACAAGATTATTACAGAATTTATGCATGAGGACAAAGATAAAAACGAATTTTTAAGGTTGATGGCGCAAAATCTGCTCAATTGCGAACTTTCAGCTTCCTACAGGGGGATTAAAGTTGAGACTCAACGCCAAATATGAGTCGCTTCAGCGTTTGTTTCAGCTTCACCCAGAGCGATCGCATCTTCCAAAATTTACTCCCTTCCATGGCCACAATTGTTGCCAGAGCATCTGCTAACTGTTGCTCTACGTTTTCCTGAGAATTTTCACCAAGCCACTGAACCCTGTGGCCCGGTGAAAATTCCTGCTGCCAGAAGATCAAGCGGAGTGCTGCCCAGTCTGCTGGAGCTAGTGGGTGGATAACCCCATCGACCGTGACCTCATAGCTAAAGTGAAAACTCGTGTGTTGGCATAAGTACAGCAGCAGACAAAGAACGGCTCCAGAGTGAAGTCGGGGATCTTTATGGAGAACCTGCTCAATCAGCGTGCTACGAAGGATGAAGGCATTGTCTAGGAGAAAGGTCTGACTACCGCTCAGAAGATGATCCAGGCGAAATGGCGAAAAAGCGATTGAGGTTGACTGATCCTGCGCGGTTTGCTGTACACCGCCGCTGTAAAACACGCCCCTACTGGGATAGCGATCGCCCAATCTAACCAATGTCCAGACATGGTTTGGGTGCAGACAGCCATCCAGCAAAATTCCACAGTAATCGCCCTGAACGGCCGCTAACCCTTGCCACAACAGCGTACTCGCATGAGATGCTGGAGGACATTTGAGCAAACGCATGGGCAGTTGCTGGAGATACTCACTAGGTAACGTGTCTATCTCTGGCCGAGAACCATCTGTGACCAGCAAGGCAGCAACCGCCGTGTAGGATTGCGCGGCCAGGCTGTCGAGCGATCGCCGCAGATCGACTAGGGATTGCTCCTGGACGGGGATAATAAATTCCACCCGTGGCTTTTGCATCTCCGGTAGATTCCGACTTGCAGTGCCTTGATGGCGGACGAAGCCCTTGCGCTCGAGCCAAGTTTCGTGATGCGATTGTAAATTTTGCAAGAGGTGTTCCAGCGCAAACTGGTCGCTAAAGATTTGGTGTGCTTTTGCCGACATCGCTTGGGCAGTGGTTGGGTTGGCTGCAATCCACTGCATATGGTGTGAAATTTGGGCTGCCTGGGTTAAGGGAGACGCTGAAGCATCAATATAGAGCACTGAGTCACCAAAGGCTTGGCGAATAAAGGGATGTTCTCCACAAATGGCGATCGCCCCTGATGCCACAATTTCAAAAATTCGCATGGAGGGGACGCCTGCCTGCGTATGCGCCTCCAGGTGAAGACACAGTCCCACGCCTGCCTGTCGGAGCGCTTGCAGTACGCTCACACCATCGTAGGGCAAGGAACCCCGGTAGGATTTTTTGAGGTGCGTCCACCCCGTTGGATTGCCGTAGACCGCCAGATAGGATTCTTGGTCTAACCGCAGAAATAATTCGCGGAAGCGTGGGCCATCCCAGTTTGACCCGCAATAAAAGAGGTGGGGACGTTTGAGGTTGGGGGCCTGGTACTCAGTTTTGGGACAACTCGTGTAAAACGGTGCTTTGAGGTATTGCTTATCAGTATTGCACAAGAGATGGTGTAGCCAAAGCTCGATGCTAGGCGATGAAATTAGATAGCCGTCGTAGCTGAAAATGTTGGTGATAAAGCGGTCAGTTCCCTCAAACATAGCGGGTGGGTTCCACATACACCCATAGGTCGGAAAACTCGCCAGTTTGGGCTGATTGTTGTGTAACGCCAGAACCAAGTCCGGCTGAAAATGACGGATCTCTTCAGCGCTATGGACTTCAGCAACCTCCCAGCCCAGATTTCTGGCCGCGATCGCAATTCGCCGGGATAATTCGACTTCTGCCACCCAAGGTTCAGCAAACGGATTGTGGACAGCAACACGCATAAGTCAGATCAATAAGCCAGATCAATATGAGGGAACTGCTTGCTAGGAAAAAGGCCGCACGGGATTTGCAATTAAATCATGGATCCGCCGTAGATGGGGTGCCGATAGCCGTAACCCATTGTGGGGATTGTAGAGCGCTACACGTAGAGGCTAGGACACAGTTTTTTGTGGGAAACTCCACTGCGCGGGAGTTCCCATAAAATGCGTTTGACATCATAAGCGCGTAGCACCATATTTTCGCTAGATCGATCATTCTATCCCCTCTTGGTTCCGAACTTGACTCACGCTGACTGAGGCTAGCTCCAGTTGGACAGGCACGACTGACACACTGTGATTAGGATTGCTAGCGCAATCAAGTCCAAACGCCAAGACTTAACTTAACGAGCATGCGGGATAGGCTGAAACCGTTGATTTTCTGAGCATGTCGTGCCCCAAAACCCGCTTAACCCAAACTGCTATTAATTTAGTGTAAGTTTAGTGTAAGTTTAGTATGATCATGTGGAGATGCTGATACTCAAGCTTGAACTAACGTCAGTTCTGGTTCAGAGGGCTTTGGGGCACCGCGCCCGGCCCCCACGCAGGGGGTGATGCCCCCTGCACCCCCGTACCTCGCTAGGGCAAGAAACGCTATATAGCGCTATGTGCATAGGTTAGGACACAGTTTTTATGGGAAACTCCGCGCAGTGAGGTTTCCCACAAAACGCGTTTTACATCATGAGCGTGTAGCGCCATACAACGCACCTACAGCGAGTGTTTGATTGAGTTGCAAATCTCTAAGGGATCTACAGTTAGCCTTGCAATGACTGCATCTTGCTACGGACCTGCTTCAACTTCTCCTGCAAGGCGCGCTCCAACTCCTTCAATTGCTCCCGGTTGGCATCATCCTCGATGTCGATTTTAAGTGCCTGGACTTGCTGGATTGTTTTCCTTAAACGGGGGTTGGGGTAAAACTGAAAGTTCGACTTGCTGATTATCTCTTGAACTTTGTGCTGGAGCTGAGAGAGTGACCAGTTTTGATCTAGTGCCTCAGTTGCGAGGGATTCTCTGAGGGCGATCGCTTTGCTGGTCTCTACTCTCAGTCGCTCAGGCGTGAGCTTCGCTAATACTCTAGCTTTGGATGCGTCTAACCCGCGTTCCATGACCTGCTGCACGTCTTTAGGCAGCTTAATCAGCGGAAGAATGTTGGCGTTGACAGAGGCCGGGTTAAGCTGTTTACCCAAAACTACGAGCAGGATTTTCTTTTCCTCGTCTCGTAGCCCTGCAAGATCTAGCCACTGCTGCTGCTGTTCTGCGGTTGCCGTCTGTAAGCGGTCTAGCTCACTCAATTTCTGCATGCGCTTGAGCCGTTGAATAGCAGCGTTAAGGATGCCTGGTACTTCATGTAGACGGTCTTTGAATTCAGGGTATTTGTAGCTAAGCAAACGGAGTAGCCCATTAGCTAAGTCTAGCCCGTGTAGCTTTTCTGTTTGAATACTGGTAGTCATCTGACGATCAAATGTCGCTGCTGGGTCGTCTGTCGGGGCACGAAACACAGCCTTCAGGTGGGTCATCCCCGCAAAGGGAGCCGATCGCCACCGCAGTTCTCCCTCAAACAGACGATACTCTCCATTCTCAAGGGGAATTAAAATCACTGGGGTCAGTTGTCCTTCCTCACGCAGGCTTTTTGCCCTCGACTCAATTACAGACTGAGGGAAGATGGTCCGCGGTTGGTCAGGGTCGGGATGAATTTTTTCAATTGGAATCTCATGAACACCGCTCCGCTGGGCGAGTTCCTTTGTCAGTTCCGCAATCTTTTGCTCAAGCTCTGTTGCATTGACGTGGCTCTGGGCTTTGCTGCGGAGTTGCTCGATCTCTGCTTCTAGTTCTGCGACCCGGTCTTTAAGACCCAGCACTTCCTGAGCCTGCTGCGTCGGCGCAAACAGTTGAGACATCCCAATTGGTTTCTTGACAGCCATTGCACTACTCCGTCACAAGTTGAATGAGGGTATTAATGATTGGGTCATAGTCCTGGTAGAAACTACATCCAGGTCGGTAAACATTTAAGGGTAAACCTGCCCCCGAAGCCCACAAGTAGTAGCTTGACTCACGGATGTGTTGGAAGCAGTGAATTCCTAGCTGTTGGATCTGGTAAGGCAGGGTTTCACTGGGATCAATCTTCTTGTTAGGTTCTCCCTTTTGTGTCAGACCTAAGATGTTGCGGTGGATTGCCTCATTCAGATCGACTCGCGATGGGACGAAACCCAAGAATTCGGGCCGTGGTTTAAGGCGGAGTTCAGCTACTTTTTCGTAGTACCAGTTCAACAGTCCTGCCAGTGCTCCAGTGTCCTTATACTCTGGCTTAATGGGAGCCAAGACATGGGTGCAAGCTGCAAGAGCCAGTAACCCCATGGGTTCTAGAGAAGCTGGGGTGTCAAAAATAATGACATCTGCCTCTAGGGGAAAGTCTTCTAACCGATCGCCTAAGATGTAATGCTTGCGGTTAGCACTATAGAGGTTGGCGATCGCTGCCTCTAGGGGTGCGCCGCCTTGGATAGCAGATACCGTTGAAACTCGATCTTCCCAGAGTTGAACGAGCGGGTAGTCTCCCTGAAAGTCTTTTGACAGAACCTTTGCTAGAGAGTTCTCAGCGTGACCACTAGGAGGCAAACCAGCTAGTACAGAGAGAGAGCCATTGTGGTCAAGTTCAATCAGTGTAACTTTATAGCCTCTAGCTCCAATCCCATAGGCAAGATGAATTGCCATGGTTGTTTTGCCTGATCCGCCCGCATTGGAGGCGATCGCAAGACGAATTTGCCGTTGTGCGACTTTTTGCTTCATTCTTCTGCAATGACCATAACGTTATGGTCGCGATCAGTTTAAGGTTAAAGAATCAGATCGAAAATTTAGGGTCAGTGTGACCATAACGTTATGGTCACATCGTTCTAATACATCGGTATTCTAGTGTAATCAGATCAGATTTTGGTGACAAAAGCAATAGCAAAACTGCAATTCTCATACGAAATCCGCCTATAAAGTAGCTGTTTGTTGTGGTGTGAAACGCCTGCACAGCGCCCTTTCACACCACAACAAACCGACTCAATAACCCACGGAGTCGGTACTAGTTTATGCGGAATTCACGTTACGAAGGTCAGAGGCAGATAATAGCAATAACCAGCACCAATCAAAAAGGCTCTCCTAAGGAGAGCCTGTCTGTAATGGCAAAGAATGTTAAAAATACCGGGCAGTCTTCTTATCGACTCATTGCTTGAGGTCATCGTTCAAGCAAGAGCTACGGAAAAGCAGGAGGTGCCGCTGCCGGTAGCAACATCTTTAGACAGCTACCAGACCAGTCTGGCGCAAGATGAAGAAAAGAATGGAATTGACGATCGCAAGGGCGATCGCCCCCAGAATTGCACTGCCAATTCCCCAACGGAGCCGGAATCCTTGAATCAGCCAGGCAGACAAACCGAAAACAATAATGCTACCAATGAGGGGGATTAGTCCTAGGCTCACTATGGCTGTACCTGTCCGAAACCAAGCTGGGAACAGCCCCCACAGACCACTAAAGGCACCGATCACAGCCCCTGCAAGCAGTGCAATCAAGGGGTTGTCAATCTCAACCCCGGTGGGTAGCTTAGAGATGATCAGCAGGCTGATCGCTGTGACAATAATACTGATAATAAACGCGGTCATTGTTTAACTCCTCATAAAAAACAAGCCCAGATTCAATCTCAGGGTTGTCATAAAAAATATCATTAAAAAGAGGAATATAGTGCAGTCTGCTTGACATATCGCAATCCTTTGGAAGGTACACCCCTTACTTGGAGAGCATTAAATACATGTGTACTCCAGTGTGCTCCCGTACCGCTATTTAGACGGTGAAACCCTTGCGACGATGCGTCCCATCTCTTGTTCTAGCTATTTTGCTAGTGAGGATGGACGCTTGCTTGCGTAGGGACACCCCTGTCCTTTGTCTTGACCAGAGGGTGGTAGTCAGGGAGACTTACACTAAAATTACACTAAATCGCAAAATCGCAGTTCGCTGTGCAAAACTGCGGATTCTAGGGATTAAAGTGGCGATTTTGCTCGTAACGTCAGTTCGGGTTAAGAGGGTTTCAGCTTATCCTGCATTCACGTTAAGGAAATGACCGCTGAGAGCCTGTGTAGGACTGGAATTCCGAGATAAGGGTTTGGATGAGAGGGCGAAGCACACCCCTCTCATCTCATGCAGTTCCAGTTGGCCCACTTGAGGAATGCTGTCATGCGACCATAACGTTATGGTGAGTTTTCAAAAGGGTGGGGGGCTATGGTGACGACCCGCTAGACGTGTTTCTTGGGACAAGTCATGTAGACTGTGATTACCCCCGCTAATGTTGGGGTTGCCGTTGCCTGGATTGGGGAGCATGCCACCTTTGCAGTAAGTAGAAATGCTTAAGAGGGCTAAAGTACTGG
>DVEB01000030.1 GCA_015295905.1 Synechococcales cyanobacterium M55_K2018_004 | reverse complement strand
GGAAAGAAGAGCCTATTAGGCCTATTAGTTTAGAAATACTAGGGTTTCAGGACGAACTAGCAGATAGAGCAGATAGAACGGAATGTGTAAATACTTCAGTGCAATAACTGTCAAACCCTTTTTCCAGCAGTTTATCAGGTGTTCTCCAAGTCATCTAAAGACTTTAAGGATTAATTAATCCCTCTAACAACGGGAACTCATTAGACTTACAGCACTTTGTGCAACGGTTTGGCTCAATATACGGAATCCGCCTATATAGTAGCAGTTAGTTTTTGGTAGAACGCGCGCGCAGCGGACGTTCTACCAAAAACTAACCGACCCTATAAGCAACGGATTCCGTAAGAGGATCTTTAACTCGGATAGCTATGAAGCCCTACTCCCTCGATCGGCACGAAAAAATTATCAGTACCTATGAGGCAGGCAATACGTCGATCCGTCAGGTAGCGGAAAGGTTTCAGGCGAGCAAAACCACGGTTCAGTCGTGGCTCAAGCGCAAGCAAGCCACAGGCACACTGAAATGTTAGAACTAGGAGTCAGTCTCTGTTAGCGTAAGCATGTCCCTGGAGGGGAACGCAAAGCAACCTTACGGACAAGTCGCAACAAGTTGTTTTACATTTTGTTGTACTGCAAATGCTATTCCACTTTTGATTTAATGAGTGTGTTGTTTGGCAAAGACTCTGACCGCTAAAAGGAGCATAGAGTCCTTGGGTAATAAGCTCAGAAATCCTTGAAACCCTTACCAGGTAAGTATTTCGGCAATTTTCTGACAAAATCCCCGAAATCCAGTCTGTATAACAGTTTCAGCGATTTTTCTCGTTATTTTCCAACAGGTCTATTACTCCGGCAACAAGAAACAGCATACCCGTAAGCACATCACTAGCAGTACGCGAAAAAAGCGCATCCTCATCCTCAGGCGTTATCGTTCGGTGACCGATGTTTATCGCAATCGTGTGCCTGATTTCGATGACCGCTTAATGCTGAATGTAACAGGATTGTGGAACTTGTACCTGGATGCAGCGTAAATAGGGCAGGCACATTGGAAAAGCTTGTCCAGAGCTGCTTTTATTTCCCAACAACTCTAGTGAGTATCGATGCAGGTAACCATGCTTATCGCTGCTTGTGGTTCAACCATCTCTCTGTCAATCGTTTGATAACCTTGTCCTGATTTTATTGCTCCTAGAGTAATGCTCCTAGAGTGATGAAAGAGGGATGTTATCGAACTGACGTTAAACTGACCCAATCACCGCTGGAGTCGGTAAGAATCAACGCGCACAGTGCTATAGCTCATGGAGATGTGAATCGTTTTGCTGCCTGACCACGCGACGATTCATATTGGCGGTCTAATTCCAAGGGCCGTCAACAGGATCTGGGTGGGCTGACGCGGTATGATGACTGCTGACCCTCCCTATTATGTTCGGCATGGCAGCGTTGCCCCCCCTCTCTCAACTGGTCTCAATTCTGACGGCTCAACCGCTGAACCTTTCACCCCAGGTGATGGGCTATGTCCCCACTGGGGTCACAACTGACAGTCGCAGCGTCAGTCCAGGAGCGCTGTTCGTCGCGTTGCAGGGCGATCGCTTCGATGGGCATGATTTTGTCCAAACCGCTCTCCAGCAAGGAGCGATCGCAGCAGTGGTTTCCCGGCTCCCGCAGCATTCAGATGGGTTGCCGCTGTTGCAGGTTCCCAATACGTTGCAGGCATACCAGGCGCTGGGGCGGTGGTGGCGCGACCAATTCCAGATCCCTGTCATTGCGGTCACAGGTTCCGTTGGCAAAACGACCACCAAAGAACTGATTGCCGCCGTCCTTTCGACCCAAGGTCATGTCCTGAAAACCCAGGCCAACTACAACAATGAGATCGGCGTCCCCAAAACGCTGCTAGAACTCACCCCCGCCCACGACTTTGCTGTGGTTGAGATGGGTATGCGGGCAGCAGGTGAAATTGCTGACCTAACGCGAATTGCTCGTCCGACGGTGGCCGTGATTACCAATGTGGGAACGGCGCACATTGGTCGGTTAGGGTCAGAACAGGCGATCGCCCAGGCCAAGTGTGAACTGCTGGCGGAGATGTCGCAAGACGGGGTGGCAATTCTCAACCATGACAACCTGCGGTTGCTCGATACTGCTGCTCAGGTGTGGCAGGGCAAGACGCTGACCTACGGGCTGGCGGGGGGTGATCTACGGGGTGTGGTGGAGGGCGATCGCCTCTGGGTTGATGGACTGGCGTTTTCCCTGCCCCTTCCGGGCCGACACAATGCCTTAAACTACCTAGCAGCCTTGGCAGTTGCTCAGGCGTTGGGACTCCCCTGGGAGCCACTCCAGCAAGGGGTCACAGTCACGCTGCCACAGGGACGGGCGCGCCGCGAAACCCTTCCCAACGATGTGCTGCTGCTGGATGAGACCTATAACGCAGGGTTGGAGTCGATGATTGCAGCGTTGCAGTTGTTGGCAGAAACGCCCGGTCAACGACGTATTGCCGTGCTGGGGACGATGAAAGAACTGGGAGCGCGATCACCAGAATTCCATTACCAAGTCGGCGCCACAGCCCGCCAATTGAACCTTGATCATCTGCTGATCCTAGCGGACGAGCAGGAGTCACAGGCGATGGCGGCGGGGGCGGGGTCGCTCCAGGCCGAGCAGTTTGCAACGGCGGAGGCCGTGGTGGAGCGGCTCAAATCCTTGGTGCAGGAGGGCGATCGCCTCCTGTTCAAAGCATCGCGGGCCGTGGGGTTAGACAAAGTGGTAGAACAATTTCGGCAAGAGTGGACTGCATTGCACCCCGCCCAAGCAGCATCGCAAGTGAGTTAAGCTGTACCAGTAGATAGAACCAGTAGACAGAAGGGTATTGCTGATTTGGCCAATGTTTTAATGGGGAGGCGTGTGGGACACACCTCCCCATTAAAAAATCATATTTGGATTAAGCAACACCGACAGAGGCATGACAGCAGAGCAGGACACCACAAGGGCAAGTATGGACATTGTGCGGCAGTTGCAGGAGGACTATCGGCGGTTTCCCTACGACCAGACCTATAGCCTCTACGCAGAAGACGTCTATTTCAAGGATCCGATGACAGAGTTTCGGGGGTGCGATCGCTACAAACAGATGATTGGCTTCATTCAACAGTGGTTCAAAGACCCCAAACTTGATCTCCACGCCATTCAGCAGACCGGCTCTCGGATTCGCACTGATTGGACATTAAGCTGGACGACGCCCCTGCCTTGGCGACCCCGGATTACTATCCCAGGCTGGAGTGAATTAGATCTCAATGAAGCAGGCTTAATCATCTCTCATGTGGATTACTGGCACTGCTCCCGCTGGCATGTGCTCAAACAACACCTGCCCTGAGGTAGCCCTCCAACATTCACCGCCGCTGTTGCTGCTCCTCTGTGAGCAGTCCTCTAGGCGTTGCTGATTGAACCAATAATTTTTTGAGTGAGGGGTCTCTCACTCAAAAGATCATATTTGGATTAAGCAACGCCTTCCTCGGTGATGGTGGTTTTCATATTGATAAGAGACAGTCCATAGCACAAGATCTGGCTGGTTAAGGGGTTGAGTGGTGTGGTCTGTGACCACACCACTGCAAACAGCTATACTGCCTCTGTTGCTAATTGTTGCGGAAGTTTACTCAATTTTAGGGAGTGCTTGCATCTGGCAAAAATGAATTGAATAATGGTGGGTCTACTCACATCGCTCAAATTGCTCACTAGGGAGGATTCCCCATGACCCAGCGCCCAATAATCCTCGGTATTGTGGGAGATAGCGCAGCCGGCAAAACTACGCTGACCCGAGGGATTGCCCAGGTCTTGGGAGAAGATGATGTTACTGTGATCTGCACAGATGATTATCACCGCTACGATCGCAAACAACGAGCAGAACTAGGGATCTCCGCACTCCACCCCGACTGCAACTACCTCGACATCATCCAGCAACACCTGACCCTCCTACGGACGGGCCAATCCATTTTGAAACCCGTCTATAACCACTCAACGGGCACGTTTGACCCACCGGAGTACGTCAAACCTGGCAAGTTTGTGATTGTTGAGGGGCTGTTGGGCTATTCCACACGCGGTATGCGCGACACCTACGATGTCAAAGTCTACCTAGCACCGCCCGAAGACCTGCGGTTTGCCTGGAAGATTAAGCGAGACACCCGCAAGCGGGGTTACACAGAAGCGGAAGTCCTCAAGGAACTAGAAAGACGCGAGCCAGACTCGGAAGCCTTTATCCGTCCGCAGCGGCAGTGGGCCGACGTAGTTGTGTCATTTTACCCACCCCAAAATAGCCAAAACCAAGATGACCTGTTGTTAAATGTGCGGCTGGTTCTACGCCCCACAATCGCCCATCCCGACTTGATTGGGATTTTCCAAAAGCCAGAGGCCAAACATCTAGAGAGCGCTGTGCGTCTCGAATTAGACCGGGATATGAATAAACCCGTGGATGTGTTAGAGATTGATGGTCACGCCACGTCAACTCAGGTGATGGAATTGGAACGAGTAATGTGTAATGACATTCCCTTGCTGGGCAGGTTTTGCTCTCTAGAGGGCAACTCTGGTTTGGGGAAAGTGGTGGGCACCACAGGAGAAACGCTCCAGAGCTATCCCCTTGCATTGACGCAACTGTTGATCACATACCACATGCTGAAGGCGGCCCATGTGAGCATTTAATCCATCGAGCAAGGAGCCTAGTCGCAATACTATGGTGTTACGCGCTCATGCTATAAGACGCCTTTTGTGGGAGCCTCCGATGCGCGAGGATGCCCACAAAACGTATTGTCAAAACCTATGCGTGTAGCGCTATACCTGCCTAGTATTCGGGCAGTGTCAGTTCTGGTGAAGCGGGTTTTGGGTCACCGCGCCCGGGCGCAGTGACCCAAAACCCTTGCTGTTCCGTGCGCGTCACGCACGGAACAGCAAGGGTTTCAGCTTATCCCAAATTCACGTTAGTATCAGGAGGCGATCGCCCACTGCTAACCCTCTGCCTCTAAATCTGAGCTGCGAATCTCCTCAACCTGCCCCACCACAAAAATCAGCTCAAAAGGACGACCCATTTCGCGTGTCAGGAATTGTTCCAGAAGGGCTACTTGATAGGGCGTAATGGGTTCTTTCGCCCGGACGTAAAGTCTCACTTCTGGCGGGTTTTGCAACCAGTTGACGGTAGTGTCAACCAACTCAATCCGCTGAAACGTCGTTGTGCGGTTCCGCAAAGCTTCGTCAATTTTGAGTTCTAGCTGAGCCTGCTCCACTAGGCGAGCTAGGCTGAACCCCAGTGGAATAACCAAAGCACTGGTGAAGGCAAGCGTCCATAGTAGCGCTTTGCGGGCACGGTGATAGGGCGCATACCCCGCTAGCAAGAAGACCAGCATACAGGACAGGGCAATGCCGAAAAGATTGGTCAAGTAAAGCAGGGTTGCCCCCCAACTGAGGGACCAGTTTGCTTGCGAAAGTCCCAAACCAATGACGCAAATGGGTGGCATTAGGGCAACGGCGATCGCAGTTCCTGCTAGACTCCCCGCAATCTTGGGCTGGAATTTAGCATAGGCACTGATTCCACCTGCGGCAACGGCGACGCCAAGATCCAGCAAGGTTGGTTCTGACCGCGCCATCACCTCACTGCCAAAGTTAGAGAGACCAACTACTCGCCCCAAGACCCAAGCGATCGCCAGTGCTACGACCGTGCCCACAAAGAGCGAAATCAACCCCTGACGAAACAGATAGGGGTGACCTTTGAGGGCACCGAAGGCAAGTCCTCGGATTGGCATCATCAGGGGAGCGATGATCATCGCACCAATGATAACCGCTGTACTGTTTGCCAAGAGGCCAAAGGTGGCGATCGCACAAGAACTAACGATCAGCACCAAGAAAGGAAAATTGAGCGCTGATTCTTCTATCAACTCTGCCTGAAGCTGGGAGACCTCTAGGAGACCATTTTCACGATAGCGGCGCGACTGAAAACGCTCGTAAAGCTTTTGCATTATCAACGCAATCTCTAGGAATATTGAGTTTGAATATATCACCAAATCTTTTAACGTTTGGTATTCATGAGTGCGTTGATCTTTGAGTCAGCCACTGCAAGTAAGCAGATTAGCTGCTCTATCCCAGGGTTCCACGTGTTACCCCTAGTTGATTGAAGAGCTTGAGATCGCGCCAGAGTTGAGTACCGGTGATTTCTCCAGCAAGGAGTTGTTGATATTTTTGAATAATGTGCTTAACGCGATCGCTACTGTCATTAACAAACTCAATCCGAAAATGACGAATACCTAGGGTAATCAGATGCTGAACATACTCTGCGCCAGTTTGAGCAGTGCCATTAAAGACAGTATTGCGACAACCAGCATCTGCTTGAAGGATGTGTTGAGTACCCGTGCGATCGCCCAGTGTCACTTGTTTCGTTTCACAAGGACGGCCACAGTTTCTGTAATCTGTTCCTTCAGATAAAAATGCACAGAAGACACAATGCTCCATATGAAACATGGGCATATGTTGGTGAATGGTGATCTCTAACCAATGCGGGGGTGTTTGTTGGATGAGATCTGTAAGTTGCTGGATATTCAGGTCGTAGGATGTGGTGAGTCGCTCAAGCCGAAAAGTTGTATGGAAATAATTTGCAGTAATGGGGTTGGCAATGTTTAGAGAGAAGTCTCCAATACACCGTTGGTCTGCGAAGAATTGCAGATGGTCGTAATTGCGAATCAGGTATCCATCTGCATTGCTAGATCGGACTTGTTGCAGAATCCACATTTCTCCAGGTTTGGTGATGCGGGGAGGAGCCACAAAAATTTGGGGACTCGCCGCAGAAGGATGGGTTGCCCGCCAATTCTTCACGATCTGAACAGCATCTTTGTAACGACGGGGATCTTCAAATTCGCAGTAAAGCGTCGTAATACCAGCCTCTAGTGCGGCTTGGAGTTGAGCTAAGCGACGGGTTAAGGTGATGAGATTGCAGGAATTAACGGAGGGGGCAGAGCCATCAGATGGATTGGCGTGAATCATCGATGGCAGCAGGGATTGATAGTTGACCTCAGCATTTAGGGTCCAGCGTTTGGGGAGCGATCGCCGTTCCTCCAGCAAAGACACCAACTCTCGCCGCAGACGGTTCAATTCGCTCACCGGCAGCATCAAATTTCCTTGCAGGTGACTTGTCAATGTTTCTAAGCGAAAGGGGGTGTTTCCCAAGCGACTGAACTGTGCGTGCAGGCGTGCAGGTGTGAGCGGTTGATTGTGTGCTGCAACCAGGATCATCCCTGATTCCACGCGAGCAATGTTGCCCAACTCATCCCGGGCGATCGCCACTAACGTTTCACCCAACGCACCGTGAATTTCAACCCAGATTGGACGCTGGAATTTTGGGGTGTCTCCGGCATAGGTCTGACGCAGTTCGCGGTCAAGTTCGGGGTCGCTCGTTTTCCAGAGGCGATCGCCCACGTTCACCCGGCGCCAATTCACGGCATTGCGTCCGAAGGTGAGGACGGTCACTTGGCCGCGAGTCTCAACGGCATAAATCCGTCCGCCCTCCTCGGACTGGTCAGGCCGCCCGTTGTCAAACACCACGCCATCTCCAGCTTTCACTGGTGCTTCTAACTTCACATAAACTTGGTCGTTGCGAACCTGGGTCACTTCGCCTAGGTATACACCGCGCTTCTTACCAAACCGCGCATGAACCAATTCTTGGTTGTTAATTCCCCGAAACCATCCTGTATATAATCCCCGCGAAAAAGCCATCTCCAGGTTGTATTGATCGTTCTGGGTGGCGATCGCTGTTCTATTCACCTGATTATTCTGGAGTGAATCATCTAGCGATAAAGCATCCATCACCCGATCTAACGCTGCTCGATAGACACGGGTAACATTTGCAACGTATTCTGGTGCCTTCAGTCTCCCTTCAATCTTGAGACTCGCGACGCCAGATTTGACCAGTTCCGGTAACACCTCTAACCCTGATAGGTCTTGTGGGCTGAGCAGATAACGGCGGTCTCCCAAGTCTACCTGCTCACCATCGGCAAATAGGTCGTAGGGCATGCGGCAGGCTTGAGCGCACTCGCCGCGGTTGGCAGAGCGACCTCCCAGGGCCTCACTCGTCAAACATTGGCCTGAATAGGCGACACACAGCGCCCCGTGGACAAAAACTTCTAGCGGCAATGCAATATCCTGGTTGCCAAGCTGTTGTTGAATTTTCTCAATTTCCTGCAGCGAGCACTCCCGCGCCAAGACGACGAGATGACAGCCCAATTCCTTGGCAAAAGCAACGCCTGCGGCGCTGGTGATGGTCATCTGTGTCGAAGCATGGATCGGGAAATCTGACGACAGATGACGGATCAGCCGACACAGCCCAATGTCCTGAACAATGACGGCATCTACGCCTGCAGTAATAACACTGCGGAGGTACTGCTCTGCATCCGCCAGTTCTCCTGCAAACACAAGGGTGTTGACTGTCACGTAGCCCTTGACTCCCCGCCGATGCAAAAATGACATCAACTCCGGTAAATCAGCCTCGGTGAAATTCTGTGCCCGCATCCGGGCATTAAAGCGATCGAGGCCAAAATAAATTGCGTCTGCACCGTTCTCTACCGCTGCCTTCGCACACTCCCAGTTGCCTGCGGGGGCAAGTAGTTCTGGTCGTTGGAATGGGTAAGGCCTAGGGTGGGGCGTTGAACGCAGTGCTGTTTGCATAAGGGAGGCTCAAGGACAACAGAAACATCCATTCGCCATCATACCGCGCCCTCCCAAAAGCGGGTTTGCCAGCAAGCATTCGTGGGCGTTGCTTAATCCAAATATGATTTTTTGAGTGAGGGGCGCACTCCGTGCGTCCCTCACTCAAAAAATCATTGGTTAAATCAGCAACGCCGCATTCATGCAGACGGTCTAATGTAGCATGCATGAATGCGGTTTGGCGCACTGTAGAAGGCGCGGTGCACCAAGAGCGGCTGAACCCGAACTATAGCGGTTCTCGTATCGATGAGAGACAGTTTGATGAGAGACAGTCACGCAGCACAACATCCCGCTAGTTAAGAGGTTGAGTGGTGTGGTCTATGACCACACCACTGCAAGCAGCTATAACGTTAATGGATGCCGTTAATGGATGCGAAGGTAGGGAATTCCACGAAATTTGAGGGGGGTAACTCCCTCAGGAAGCTGATTGCTAGACGAGACGGTCACCACAGTTGCAGTGCCGCGATATTGCACCGGAATTTGGGCGATCGCCTCCGTGTCTTTGTTGGGTAGCACGTAGCGAGCTCCACGATAGGTCAGTTGCAGGGGACGATCGGGCAGGAAGTGTTGCTCTAGAGTGCGGTCGGCCTCACGTTCGGCAATGCGACGCTGAATAAAATGGGCGATCGCACAAACCAGCACAAAAGCGAGTGCCAGCAGTCCTTCGACAATTCCCCATTGCAGTGTTTCATCCACGCTCATATGACATCACACCCCCTTAGCTAAGTAACATCAGTTCGAGAGAGCGAGGGTTTCAGCTTATCCCGAATTCTCGTTCAATACTTTCAATGTAGCCCAAACAGTTTAGCTGCATTCTGTGAAAATGTTACTGGCCCACTAACCTTCCTGCTCGATATCTCAAAATTTCTGAGGTGCCAGACGCTGCAACTTCAATCGTCAGTGTTGGATACTGTTGGCTTAATTGCCTGAGTACACCCGACGATGAAGTTGCTCTACAGATAGAGCAAACTTCCTGCTCAATTCGCATAAAAATTGTTCGCCCTTGTAACTGTGCTGGTGTTAAGCGACCAGACCGTAGAGATGCTTGCAGTGACCTGTGAATTTCACCTGCCAAATTTTGTTCAGCATGTCCCTGCGCAGCGGGGAAAGAGGTAGGTGGTCGAAATGTTGGATCGGGTGTACCCCCAGCTTGGGGAGAAGCCCCCCGAAACAGTCGATTTTCAAGACCGGGAATATCTGTGCGTGCCACTCCAATTGTTCCTCCCCGTACCGGAACACTAGTCACAACGGGTGCTGGGTCAACTCTTCGAATTCCCGATTGACGACGCATTGCTTCTAAATCTTCCATTAATGTTCGTTGCATTGCTGGATTGGCAGAGGGGCCATGCCTTGCTTGCAAACGATCAACGTAAGCATTGGGCTCAGGTTGTTGTCTTAGGACTGCTTCAGCAGTTGAATCACCAGCACGAGCACGATTTTGAAGCTCATTACGTGACATACGTCGATACCGCTCCCATAGCTCTAGCGCTGCCTCTCTATCTGTCCTCGCTAGCGTTTGTAATTCTTCGAGCGATCGCTCTCGAAGGGGTGGGGCGCTTGTTCTGGAAGACTCTGGCATTGCAGATCTGCTTGGCGTTGCTGGTCTATCTGGTCTTGGAGGAGAGACATCTGTTCTCACGGATGGTGACTCACCTCGACTATCTGGAACGCGGGTTCTATGCGGGCGATGTGCCAGCCTTTGTGCCATACTCTCGGCAAGTCTAAGCAATCGAGGAAATCGCTGCATTAGTGGACGAAGGAAAGTTAATACGCGAGCAACAATTGCACCTCCAATTAATTGGGGAATGCCGAGAAATGCAAGTACCGTATAAATAATTGTTGGCCCAATTAATCGGCCTAGTTCAAATGTGAATTCAATAATATTTTCTTGCAACAATGCGACAATTCTACGTGCATACTCTCGCCCCAATTCAAGTCCTAAGCGACGGGCAATCTGCTCTCCTTCAGGGGCAAAGAATACTCCGATGAATTCTAAAGTTGCCACCACAACTTCTCGAAAATTGCCAAGCAGATGAACAATACCTCGGACTGCTTCCACCGCATCCTCTAAAATTCCGGCCCCGGCTCCCGCGGTAAATACAACTGGGAAAGCGGTTGTTAAGATTGAACTAGTCAGCAGTCGTTCACCTAACTGCTGAAGCTGTTGTGGACTGATTGACTGACTTAAGCCCTCATAAATACCTCTAACAAAAGATCCCGCATTTTCAAAAGTGTTCTCTAATGCTTCAGCAAGGGGCAGTAGCGGACGAGCAGCTTGAGACAAAACAGGTAAAACCACGCCAGGGCCATGCTGACCGTAGGCCCCCCGTCTGCCAACTTGCATTAAACTTAATCGCCGTTCTAAGGCTTCTTCCTGACGAGCAGTAGGCCGAGTTGGTCTCAGCGTTTGGGAAGCATCTAAGCGTGAGAGAAAAGCAATGAGAACTGGATTTGGGAAAGTCATGCTGATGATTTCAGTAATTGCTTGAAGATTGTCTCGATCACTTAGATTGACATCTTGAAGAATTTGAAAGAGACGTTCAACGGTGAATTCAGTTGTATAGACTAGAGGAATATTTCTAATTTGCTGTAAGTAATGAGGCAGATTGGGATCGGGAGTGAGATGAATTGCAGATGTGGCCGCATTTGCGATTTCAAAGCATTTTCCTTGTTGAATCGCAATTGCAGCTTGTTCCGCTTCAACTTCTGCTGGCCCATGTAAATCACCAATTAATGTATCGCTTGTTACTGAAGATTTACTTTGAATAACATGAGCGAGTTCATGAGCTAATAATTCTTGACCTGCTAGAGTGGATGGACGGTACTGAGCGGCTGAAAATACAATTTCTTGACCATTCGTGTAACTCAGTGCCCCAAGTCGTTTCGCTGACTGTGCAGCCTTTGCGTCAGTATGTACTCGAATATGGCTAAAATCGTAGTGGAATCGGGATTCCATGAAAGAGCGGACATCATAGTCGAGTGGTTGACCGGGCGATCGCAGCGCCTCGCCCACAATGGGTGGCACTTCGCCGACTCTATGAGAATTGATTGCGCGACGTTGAATCAGGTGTTTCTTCTGATCACAGGCTAGACATGCGCCCCCATTAGTATGTTGGCCACAGGTTTTGCATTGTCGCTGTAATAAACCTGACGAGTCGGAGTTGAGGGATGGGACGGAGGCAGATTTGGTTTGAGTCGGCGATCGCTCCGTCATCGGCTAATCCTCCTGTGATCCAGTGGAAAAAGAGTTGGAGTGCAATGCATGATGTGTGCCAAGTCAGTGTGGATGAGGAGTCGCACGATTGAAATTGTCTTCTCCCACCATCTTCAGCCAGAGGTATTGAGAAGGATCTCAATACCTCTCATCTGTCACAAAGATATAAAAATCTTCGTAATATAGCATCCGTCTATAAAATAGCCGTTTGTTGTGATGTAAAACGTGCGCTGGGCGCACGTTTTATGACGCTACACGCTCATGATGTCAAAAGCGTAGCGCTATATCTGGAATTGGCATGGCTGGTTGTGCTGCGAACCTTGCTCTGAGAGTACGGTTCGCAGCACAAGCGAAAGTGTAGCAAATGACATTAACTTTGCTTTGCCTCTACAGAATCGGGCAGATAAATGCGGGCTTCACTATCGTCGTATTCAAACAATTCAGCATAGCGTCCCCAGGCTACAGCAGTAGCAAACTGCCGTTCTGCTTCAGCATGGGGGAAGTGCTCATCGAGCAGGTCGATAAAGAAGTCGGCTCGCATGGAACCACTCCGCTTTTCGCGCAACGTCTTTTCCATGCTGACCAGCATGGGGACGTGGGCAAGCACCTGCTGACGAAACAGGTCTTTACTACGCAGAATGGTCGTCGTTGCGAAGTCACGTCCAATATCGGTCAATTTGACGTCGCCCTGGGTCACTTTGGCAAAGTCTAATAGTTCAGCCGCTTGCAGCAGCGGTAAGAGGTCGTCCACGGTGAGGCGGAGCCGTTCTGCCAGTTGATAGATGTCGATCTGCTGGGCATCATCCTCTACCAGCAATTCTAGAAAACCACTGATTGCACCAGCCGTAACGTGGGGGAGGGGCTGGCTGTAGGGCGATCGCACCACAGGTTCTACCGCAACACTAGGCACCGGCGTCACCGATGGTTGTGCGATCTCCACATCGCGGAGCACCGTTTCAGATGGATTCGTCATGACCGTAAACAGGTGGTCAACAATGGCCTTGAACTGAGGATGGGTACGGTCGTGCGATCGCGGTAGATTCACCACCACTTCCCCCCGAATGTGACCGGGGTTTGCCCCCAAAACGACAATGCGGTCGGCCAAGTAAACCGCTTCCTCAATATCGTGGGTAACGATGACGATACTCTTGGAAGGAAAATTTCCTGCATTCCAGAGGTCATCAATTTCACCCCGTAGGTTTTCCTTCGTCAACACATCTAGGGCGCTGAAGGGTTCATCCATAAACAGTACAGCGGGTTCCATGACAAACGCCCGGGCAAAGCCTACCCGCTGCTTCATGCCACCCGACAGTTCTCGCGGATACGCACTCTCAAATCCATCGAGACCGACCAAATCGATCGCCTTGAGCGCTTTTGCCCGCCGTTTCTCCCGATCCATTCCCTGAGCTTCTAACCCCACTTCAGTGTTTTCCAAAACGGTCAACCACGGCAGCAACGCAAAACTCTGAAACACGATCGCCACGTCTGGGTTGGCCCCTGTGAGCCGTTTCCCTCGGTTCAACACCACCCCACTCGTCGGGGTCAGCAGCCCCGCCATGAGTCTCAGCAGCGTACTTTTGCCGCTACCGCTGCGGCCCAACAAGGCCACCACCTCACCAGCCTGCACAGTTAGGTTAATGTCGCTCAAGACGAGGTGTTCACCCTTGCCATCGGGCTGGGGAAAACTCTTGCGCACGTTTTGAACCGTGATTAAAGCATTATCGGTATGGACTACGCTTGTCATACAATTGGCATCTTGAATGAGAACTTTAGGGCGAACAAAACTGAAACTGTTACAGGTGATACTTTGTTTCGGCTAGATGGTAGAGTCGCCGCCAAAACAGTCGGTTGAGACCCACCACGAACAAACTCATCATGCCAATGCCTAGGGTAATACGCGGCCAATCACCAGCAGTCGTCGCTTCCGCGATGTAAGCACCTAGCCCCGTTGCCACCAGTGTTGAGCTTCCCCACGACACGACCTCTGCCACAATGCTAGCGTTCCAAGCTCCTCCGCTGGCCGTAATGCCCCCGGTCACCCAAGCTGAAAAGATGCCAGGAATGATTAACTTACGCCAGCGTAACCAGCCTCGCAGGTTGAAGTCGGTCGCCATTTCGCGCAATTCAGTGGGGATGCTCATGGCGCCTGCAATCGAGTTAAACAAAATATACCACTGGGCGCCCAGCGACATCAGCAAAATACTCCCCACTTCAATACTGATACCCGTGCGAATAAAAAACAGCGTGGCAAAGGGAAACAAAAAGTTGGCCGGAAAGGAGGCCAAAAACTGGACGACGGGTTGCAAAAATTCTGCTAGCCGGGGGTTGAAACCGATTGCTACACCCACGGGTGTCCAAATTACAGTTGCAATCACCATGAGAACAACTACTCGCAGCAATGTCAGGAGCCCTAGCCCAAAGGCTTTGAACACCTCCGGCAGCCCTACAGTTGTTAAGATGAAGTGCAGCCCAGCGACCACAAGGGCACCAATGACCAACAACAAGACAAGATTGTAGAGGCGATCGCCCCACACCTGTTGAGCGGGATTGATAGGGCGAGCCGGACGAACCGGGGTGAGAGCAGCCAGAGTCCGATTGATCGTATCCTTCAGCGGTGCAAAGGCTTGACGCATCAACGTAGGTAGTCGTGCGGCCTTGAAGAGGTCATAGACCCAGGACTCGGGGGCAGTTGCCGCAGCACTCTGCTCCATGCGAAACTTATCGGCCCAGGCCACAAGCGGTTGCCAAAACAACTGGTTACAGAGAAGGATCACAACAGCGATGGTGACCAACGCCCAGCCCATGGCAGCCAAGTTTTCCTCGGCGATCGCCGCCGCCACATAGGATCCCAACCCCGGCAGGGTGTAGTCACGATTGAGCACCGTAATGGCTTCGCTCTGGGTAACAAAAAACCAGCCGCCGCCAAAGCTCATCATTGCATTCCAGAGGAGTCCCATCATGGAGGAGGGCACCTCTAATTTTGTAAAGCGTTCCCACCCGGATAGCCGGTAAATGCGCGTCGCTTCATCCAGTTCGGCTGGAATGGTCTTCAACGACTGATAGAACGAAAAGGTCATATTCCAGACCTGGCTGGTGAAGATCGCAAAGATGGAGGCTGCCTCTAGACCCAGCAGGCTGCCTGGAAACAGGGCAATAAATCCCGTCACAGTAATTGACAGAAACCCCAGGACAGGTACCGACTGTAGGATATCGAGCAGGGGGATCAGCACCTTTTCAGCCCGACGGCTTTTGGCCGCAATGAACCCATAGACCAGTGTGAAGACCGTTGAGAAAAATAACGCAATAAACATTCTCAGCGTCGAACGCGCTGCGTAGTAAGGCAAATTGCGGAGGTCGAGATCGACACTAGGGACGTCATGTGGGGGCTGAAAACTGACCAATGTACCCGCACCGACTCTTGCGACCAATGCAATCAGAACCAGTGTTCCGAGCAAGACCGCAATATCAGCCAACCCGAAGGGAAAACGACGCAGCGCCTCGGGTGAAGGAAATGTTCGCATAGACACCTACGAAAGAGTCACAACTGGCACAATCTCCTGATTCTAACGGCTGGTTGACCCTGGGATGGTTATGCTTTGGTAAATAATGTCATACCGACTCCGTCGGTTATTGAGTCGGTTTGTCGTGGTGTAAAACGTGCACGCAGCGCACG
>DVEB01000211.1 GCA_015295905.1 Synechococcales cyanobacterium M55_K2018_004 | reverse complement strand
TGTTAGGAGGTTGCACACTTGCACAATCTAAGCTAACTGGCACGTTGACGCGGCGATCACACAACCCCTTATCGTAAGAAACAAGTGTGACACTTGAGGCAGCAGGAATGCCACCGCATCCATCGAATCTTATCGGAAATTATGAGCAACGCCGGTTTCCAGAGTGCCGTGAGCCAACCATCGATACCTTGATATGGGGCAGCAAGCGGCACCACGTCCCCATCTTAATTGAAGTGGATGTCACAACGGCCCGAGCACTTCTCCGTGCAGCCAAGCTTCAGACCGGGCAAAAAATTAGCTTTACAAGCTGGATTGTGAAGTGTGTGGCACAGGCTGTCAGCGAATACAAATCAATACATGCAATACGTCACGGCAGACGACGGCTGATTATTTTTGATGATGTGGATATTTCAATCATTGTGGAGCGTGCCGTAGGTGAAGCAGATGCTGGCGAGACGCTGCCGATGCCTTACATCATTCGTCAAGCAAATGAGAAAACCGTTGCCATGATCCACGCCGAAATTCGAGCTGCACAACAACAAACGATTACTCCTGGAGACGTGCAAATCAGCCCGACTCAGGCCAACTGGATGATAAAACTGTTTTCACGATTCCCCCGCTTCGTGCGGGACTTAATTTTCTGGCAGCCTTTGTTTCGAGACCCCTTTCAAATGAAGCAACTGATGGGAACCGTTGCTTTGACTGTTCTAGCAGCGGGAGGGCAAGTGGGAATGAGTTGGGGCATCCCAATTGGAATTCATCCGCTAGTTGTTGCGGTCGGAGCGATCGCCCAAAAACCCGGTGTGGTAGATAATCAAATCGTCGTGCGAGAATTTGTCGGCATTACCCTCTTATTCGATCACGACGTCATCGATGGCGCACCTGTTGCCCGATTCACTCGACGGTTGCAGCAATTAATGGCCAATGGGTTCGGGCTACAGGCAAACGGATAGCAGGGATAGACGCCACACCCCATTGCGCACTGACGTCAACAGTCCAAGCTGAGAGTGTGAAGAAATAGTCAAGAAATTCTATACTGACGAAACCACCCGTCCGTTGAATGAATCTATACCTGAACCGAAGCGTCAAGGGAGTGTAGCATTCCAGCAACCTTTGGGTTGCTGTTGAAGAGTCGTCCCATTTTGGATTTTGGACTTGCGATTTTAGCTTGCAAAAGCCTGACGATGCCATCCAGTCAATTGGCCGTCTGACTCGCCCTCTGTCCAAATTGGTGTGCCAAATTGGTGTGGCATCAGTCTTGTTTTGAAGCGAGTGCTGCGGGGGGCTGATCTGGCTTCCACGCCTTAGTGCTTCACTCCTTAGGCGATCATTGCACGGATTATGTCAATTCTAAAAACCAAGGCGATAGATAAGGCTTAAGGGAGCAACACTCCCTCTTGGGGAGAGATCTCTTTCTTCTACCATAACATCTGTCGTAAGAATTTTAAGAATTGATGCTGGGATAAAGGAACTAAACCTAAAGGAATGATTTGAGTATGAAAGCAGCAAAGTATTTAAATTTAACGACCAGTCTTGCGGCAACCTTAATCGCATCTTCTGCGATCGCACAAGCGCCTTTTAGAGTTGACCCTCTCCAAAATGCTTTGCAGCGTGGCCCACAGCAAATGATGCCTAATCTACCAACGAGTATTTACCGATTAAGGCCCGGCGGCGTTGCAAACTTGCAAATTTCTGAGCGCGTGATCAGCGCCCTCAAAGCCCAAGAAGTCGCCGACGCGATCAAAAATCGCTTTGAGGGCAAGGCAGTTGGCTACGCGATCACGGTCAAAACCACCAATGGGGCGACGGGGAATGCGGCTGGCGGATTTGCCCGACGGCAACCACCCGACACCGACGGACGGGCCATGAGCACAACAGAGCGGATCACCATCGCGAGTGTGAGCAAAACCATTACTGCTGCCTCACTGCTCAAGTCATTGGCCGCGAAGAACATCAGCCTTGATGCGGCAATCTGGGAATATCTCCCCTCCGACTGGACTTTTGGCAACCACTTCAAGACCATTACATTTCGTCAATTGCTGAATCACACTAGTGGCATCCGAGACTGTGGCATTAATTTCGACCAACTCAAAGAGTGTGCCGCGACCGGGATTTCGTTATCGAATAAGACCTTCCACTACAGCAACGCTAACTATGCGCTGATGCGGGTGCTGATTCCTCGCATGCTAGGCGCAACCACACCAACCGCTGAGGGATATGCCTCATCCTACATTGCCTGGGTCAACCGACAAGTTCTCCAGCCCGCAGGCATTCCTACTGCGGCTTGCAAACCAACATCGTCAACCCCTGCCCTGAGTTACGAATCGGCAACGAGTAATCCTGTGAATTTTAGTAGCGTGAAATCGGGTGAAATTTGGGGAGATATGACACTTGTCTGTGGTTCCCAGGGGTGGAACCTTTCTGCTCAAGACCTGGCCACCTTCATGCACGCGCTCATGTTCACCAACAAAATTCTGCCCCAGTCTACCGTTGATGAGATGAAAGCTGGGAACCTTGGAATGTTTTGGCGCGATTTTGGCAACGGCTTGGAAGGGTGGAATCATGGCGGATGGCATCCCTACAACTGGCCAGGGAATCAAGGCGAAATTAACACCTTAGTGTTGACACTGAATAATGGATTAACCATTGGTGTAGTGATTAACTCAAACTACAACGGTGATTATATGAGTGATATTATTGCGGCTGTCAGATCAGTGCAATTGTGACAGGCTGCTTTCCACGCTGCTTCCTCCGGTTGCATGATGACTTTGGTAGTATGCAAAAATGGAGTGTCGAGCCTCGTAGCATCGTAGCTCAGGTAGGCACTGCTTTACCCAGCCTACTGATACTGCTCTGTTGGTTATTGCATCGGTGTACTGTGGTGGAAAACAGACGCACAGCGACCGTTTTTCATCACAGTGGCAGCAACTCTCTTTTTGGGCTTCTAATGTAGTTTTAGTCCGCCCGTGGCAGACTAAAACTACATTGGAAGTGGGATGTTTGCAGTTTCATACTGAGAACTGCTGCCACAGGACACTGTTACTTGACAGGCAGATTCCGTATGATTTCGTGGCTTTGTAAACTGGTTTTTGCCGTTGTGTGTTGATTCTGGGCGATCGCTCACTCTACTGCACTAATGTTGCCTATGTCCTACATCCTCAGCAATCCAAATATTGTTTGGAATCTGCTCTGGCAACATCTCCAAATGACGGGAATTGCTTTAGTGTTTGCAGTATTGATCGCATTGCCTTTAGCCCTGGTAATTAATCGCTATCGCTGGTTAAATATCCCAGTCCTAGGAACGTTAGGAATTCTCTACACGATTCCTAGCCTTGCCTTGATTATTTTGTTAATTCCCTTCTTTGGGCTCAATGCGCGATCGGTAATTGTGGCAATGGTGATTTATACCCAGGTAATCCTTGTCCGCAATATGGTTGTGGGCCTCGAAGCCATTCCTGCCGCCGTCATGGAGGCAGCCCGCGGCATGGGGATGAATCCCTGGCAGCGCTGGTGGTGGGTGCAGGTGCCGATGGTGTTCCCCATATTTCTGGCGGGGCTGCGGATTGCAGCCATTGTGGCGATCGCCATTGCTACTGTGGGAGCCAAGTTTGGCGCTGGAGGACTGGGAACCCTCCTGTTTGACGGTATCGCCCAAGCCGGACGCTACGACAAAATTTGGGCTGGGGCGATTGCTGTTTCGTTACTGGCCTTTACAATCAACAGTGCGTTGCTGTCGCTAGAGTGGGCAGTGAGTCCTACCCGTCGGTTGCAGAGGCAGATCAGTCGAGTCCGGCGATCGCTAATGCGGCGATTTAATCCGAGTTAACGTGAATTCGAAATCAATTGAAACTTGGCGTTTGGAGTAGATTGTGCAAAAAAACAAACGCCAAAAAATCCAAGCCCTAAAATTGCGGGTCATGCAAGTAAAGTTGAAGATGGCCGCGAGCACCTGGTTTGCGTGTCACCTCAAAGGCTAAACGATACTGCTCAGCATTCTCAAGCGGGAGTTGTTCGGTATAAGGATCAATCCGAATCACCGCACAGGGAGTGAACCAACGAGAGGGTTGGGCAAAGGCGTCCACCTTTGGTGCCTCATTCACCACACTTTTGAAGTAAAACACAGGGTCGTCAGGCTTCTGACGTTGTTGCAGGGTGGCCCAGAAAGGATATTCCAGCCGGGTGTCTAAGCCAATTTGGTAGCAGTTTTGCGCCTGCACCAGGCCAATCACGTCCGGCATCATTCTGCGGATACGCGGCACCATCGACGTGTAGTACATCGACTCACGAGGAGCCGTCAAAATACTTTGGGGATGCAACCTAAACCATTGAGATAAAGTCTCATTCACAATCAGCGGTCTGTTCATGCTAAATAGCAGGTATGGGAGCGCCAGCACCAATAAAACACTCACCATGGCATAGCGAAACGCCCTGTTGGAAACCGTCTTCGTCAGCACCACACTGACAACAGGAGTCATCAGCACAAACAGGGGGAGGTGGAGCCGTGTGCCCCAAATTTGCCACTTCAGCAGCAAGCAAAACATCAGAAATCCAACGATTAAAATTGCCAGGTAACTTCCCAACCGCCAACTCCACAGTTTTCTACGCCCCAGCAACAAGACAAGACTGAAGAGAATCAGCAGCAGATGAACGGAGTTGCCTGATCGATCTTCAGTCAGGGCAATCGGCAATAGAGGGGATTCCGGCAAGAAAAAATTGTGGTCTTCCCAGGTTGTTAGGGGATGATTAGTGCGAATTCCAATCCACTCATGCAACTGAAGGACGAGCGCATTGATGATTGGATTCCATCCAGGAATGACGGAATCTAGATGCATGCTTAGATTCCGCATGATGTTGGACACTAGCGCTGGAGCGGTGAGCAGCTGATTGCGTGTAGCATCGCCACCTATGCCGAGCGGCGACCCAAACACAACCCAATTCCTCCACCAATGCCCTGCATTCACGCCCACCACCATAAGACTAGTCACCCCGAGGAACCGAGCGCTTTGCCACCGTATGGGTCGCACAATTGACCAAAGCGCCAGCAGGATCATCGGCGGTGTGTAGATATAGGCAGTTCCCTTCGTGAATAAAGCCAGCCCCAAACTCGCACCCAGTTCTAAGGCATGAGTCCGTCGCACTCTATGCTGGGCGAGATCGAGAATACTCACCATAAAACAGATGAGCCAGAAAGAAACAATCAGATCGTTCTGTGCCGTGCTTGCTTGGAGCAGGGCCATGGGCAGTGTCATACAAAGAACACTGGCTAACCACTGCCCAGTTAGGTTTGCCCCCAGGGACTCTGCAATCAGCGATACGCCGATCGCATTGAGGCTAAGGCAACTCCATTGCACCAAGCCCACGTAGAAGTCCCCTCCGCTCAACAGCATGAGATGCAGGTAGGCATAGCTATTCCACGGAGGTTGGTCTAACTGGAGGACCACTCGAGTGGGATAGGGGTTGATGTTTTGGTTTTGTATCCAGTTGGCAACCCTTGCCAGGTGGTAGATCATGGAATCTGCTGTGTTCGGTGCAGCCACGATCGCCACGACTGCAAGGACCAAAGCGATCGCCCCCATGCCCCCCAAGCTAAACCATTGAAATGCAGTCAAGCGAACCGACAGGAGACTCCTAAGCTTGAAATGGGAGGATCGTCCCAGCCCCCAATCCCGGACCCAAATCACGCTCAACCCGACCACAAAGCACAGCCAGCCCGTCAGAACCCAGGAAACGTTGATTTTTCCCAACAGGTTAAGTCCTTCAGTCAGGAACACCAGCCAAATTCCCCATGCGATCGCTACCAGCAAAAGCGATCGCCGCCAACACTGCTCCCTACGATGAATGATGAAGAACAGAAGTCCCAGGGCAATTGGCAAAAGGAATGCAAACATACCCGCAATAGGCGCTGTGTGGTTGATGGCGTTGCTTAATCCAAAGATAGTTTTTTGATGGGGAGGCGTGCGGAGCACGCCTCCCCATCAAAAAACTATGAGCCAAATCAGCAATGCCTGGTTGATTAAGTCCGACCCTGTGGCGTGCGAAGTGTGCCACAGCACTGCTCGTTGTCCTTAACGATGCTGCACACCGCGATCGCTCCTGCAAGCTCAAGTTGGGACTTGGCAAGTCAGTCCAGTTTTGCTGCCGTGATCTGAGACTCAGGAGTCTAGCGACCCTAAGAATTTTCCTCTGTATCAATCTTGGGGACAACTTTGGGACGCTCTTTGTCTTCCCATCCTGGTGGGCGCTTCGAGTTGTACCAGGCAATCGATCCAATCGCGACAGCCGCAATAAACCCAACTACATACACTGCCGTAAAAATTGACAGGTCTGCTCCACCTGCTCCGGCTGCCATAAGTGTCATCATGAAGTCTCTCCTAAGCTGCAACGTTATGCGATCGCCCACATACCATCTGAGATTTTAGGTTTGTGGTTTTTAATTGTAGAAGCCTGACAGTGGAAGGCATTCAACGATCTGTTTGCCCCATCCTTCGGTTAATACCAATTCCAAAAGCTAGAGCGACAGATGGGGGCAAGGGGATGTTAACCCCTCAAGGGGGAACGAAATCCTCTCCTGTGATTAGATCTGTCGTGAGATTTTGAAGAATTGGGATAACGCGTATCGGTTGGGCGACCTTAGCATTGACCTTCTATTCTACGCGAGGGAGAAGCAGAAACCTAGCTGCATGGGTGTGTTGTTGACACGACTCGCTCGCACCGAGCAGTCAAACTTTTTTCATCTGGAAGCAGAAAATAACTTTCATCAACTCTTTTGATGGGGGGCTGATTCTCTCATAGGATACCGACTCCATCGGTGATTGAGTCGGGGTGTTATGGCATCCAACGTCTGTGCAGCGCATATTTTGCACCTCACGCTAATCAGAGTTCACGGCATCGTGACCAGCGACTCCAGTTGCCCTCGTGCCGTTGAAGTAGGTGTCCATCACTTGGCGCACAATCGGAGCGGCTACCTTACCGCCCCCACCAGCGGCTGAGTTCTCAACGAAGGCCACCACCACAATCTCTGGGTTGTCAAAAGGGGCAAACCCACCATACCAAGCGTGAGATTTGCGCGGTGGGTCTTCTGCAGTGCCCGTTTTACCTGCATTGGGTGGCAAGCTGGGGATGTTTAATGCTTTGCCTGTCCCCTGGGTAATCACACCTCGTAAACCAGCCCGCAATGTTTCAAGGGTGGAAGCAGACAAGTTGAGACTTTCGCGTTTAACGTTGCTTTGGTTCAGCAAATGAGGCGTCACACGATACCCGCCATTCGCTGCAACTGCAAACATAACTGCCACCTGCAGGGGGCTGGCCTGCATATAACCCTGGCCAATGGACATGTTGATTGTGTCGCCAATGTACCAGGGTTCATTGAGTGTCTCTAACTTCCATTTTTCGTCAGGCACCAAGCCAGGGGCTTCTTCATTCGCCAGTTCGATGCCGGTTTTGCTACCAAAGCCATACCGGCGTGCCCACTGGATCAGGGTGCGATCGCCCGTACGAATACCCACCTGTCCAAAAAAGGTGTTACTACTCAGGCTCATGGCCCCCACAAAGCCGAGCGTCCCAAAGCCTGCCCGGTTCCACTCCGCAAAGCGAATCCCACCAAACTCTAGGTAAGGGCGGGTTGGCAGGTAAGAACTGGGAGAAAACCGGCCTGACTCTAGCCCTGCCGTCAGGGTCACTACCTTGAAAGTGCTGGCGGGTGCGTAGCCCTGCAAGGCTCGGTTGACAAAGGGATAATCCTGACTTTGCAACTGTTTCCACTGGGCATCGGTGATGCGGGTGGAAAACAGGTTGGGGTCAAAGGTTGGGCGGCTGACCATAGCCAGCACACTGCCGTCACGAGGATCGATCGCCACCACTGCCCCTTTGCGATTCCCTAAAGCAGCCTCGGCTGAGCGTTGCAAATCCAGGTCAAGCGTGAGTTGGACATCGCGCCCGGCGCGGGCTGGTTTTTCACCCAAAACCTGAATGACATTGCCCATGCCATCCACTTCGACCTGCTGCCCTCCCCATTCACCGCGTAACTGCCGCTCAAACGCCGCTTCAACACCCATCTGACCAATCACATCGCCCAACCGATAGCCTTCACTTGCCTTTCTCTCAAGCTGGGCGTCACTCAGTTCGCCAGTGTAGCCCAGCACATGAGCCGCCAAGTCACCGTTGGGATAATACCGCACTGCTTCCGCTTCGACCTGCACCCCCGGTAACTCTTGGCTAAACTCGGCTAGCGCAGTCACCTGGGCAGGGCTGAGACCTCTGGCAATCCTCACCAAAAACGGTGAGGTGTATCCGGCCTGGTTGAGGCGGTCCAAAACTGTTTTCTCTGGGATATTGAGGATTTTTGAAAGCCGCCGCAGCACAGGTTGCCATTCCTGCTCGCGGTTGGCAATCGGCCAAAGGAAAACGGCGTAGGACAAGCGGCTACCGGCCAGGGTTCTGCCCTTGCGGTCTAAAATTCGGCCCCGTTCGGGTTGCCGAGGAATCAAGCGGATCCGGTTGTTGTCCGCCAGTTGGCGGTTATGTTGTCCCTCAATCAGCTGCAGGTAGGCTAATCGTCCACCAATGCCCCCCATCAAGAACAGCGTCACCGCTAACATCACCATCACAGCCTGAAAGGGCTTGCCAACGGTGCGGACGTTGCCCCTGGTAGACCGAAGTTGGCTGGGAGAAGACTGGATCAAAGTCATAGGCGTGAGCGATCGCTCCTCTCGGTGGTTGAGAAAATTCCTAGTCTAGTCTACACATTCGACGAAAATTCGATATGGGGTCGATATAGGGTTGAGTGGCGTGGTCACAGCCCACACCACTGCAAGCAGCGATAGGCTCCCACAGGAAAACTGTTATTCTACCCTGACCACGACTTCGTAAGCAGATGAGAAATGGCGGATGAATCCTTGAGGTAGGACGGGGCTAGTGGCCGGGGCAATGGGTAAGTATTGAGAGCGATAAGCCCGCATGGCTTGTTGTTTCTCCCGCCAAACAGGATGGATCGGAACGCGATGGAGGCGATCAAACTCCTCCTTGGTGACTTGTTTGAGCCAGTGGGGATACCAGAGACCCCAGACGAGGTATTGCCATTGCTCAACCGACAGCTTGCTTTGCCGCAGTGCTTCTGTGACTAAAGCACAGGTGGCAATGTGGTCAGGGTGGTTATCGTGACGATGGGGAACGAACACCTCTGCCGGTTTTGTCTGTTGCAGAATGTGTTGGATCTGGGCAACCACCTGCTGGTGGGCCTGGGGGGCTAAATCTCCTAAGCCCTGATCAGGCTGTTCCAGAAAGAAGATATGGGAGGCATCAACGCCTAAAATGTGCAGTGCTGCGATCGCCTCCTGACGACGCATCTGGGCAATTTCCTGGGCATTCAGAGGGCATGGCTCCCGAAAGCAAGCACTCCCGTCGGTCAAAAAAACAACCCAAACGGCTACACCCCGCTTCCGTTTACTGGCAATAATGCCACCGCAACCAAGGGTTTCATCGTCTTGATGGGGTGAAAAAATGAGGGCAGATTTGGAACTAATCGTTGCGGTCTGACTCCGAACGTAGACTAACCAGCGAAAGTTCACGTAACGGTGAACCATCTCCCAGCGATACCGGAGACTGGCCCGCAGACGATGCACAATGTGCCGTAAAGAGCGCCCCATAGGTGTTGCTGAATGACCCATCAACCAGAGCATAGGAGGCAGGAAGGGGACGTTGCTGAATGGGCGGCATCTACAAAGCCAGCACTCGGTAACGAATGCAACCGGCAAGCTGCCCCATGCGCCAACCCACTGCCCTGATCCAGACGCCATCCCTGCTGCGACTGACGAGGGAACGCGCCGACCACCACAGAAACCCAAGCCAGTGACGCAGACTCACTCTCCAAGGGTGCCGCTGCATGCCGTAGGGGCGATACTTTTTGTACAGCAAGACGCTGCTCCGCCCCCATAGAAATGCCTGTCGATAAGCGCGCCTCAAGGAACTGTGAGCCCGAATGTGGACGCAGGCATTGCTGGCAAAATGCAACGGTATGCCATGCAGTTGCACCTTCAGACAATAGTCAGTGTCTTCCAAGAAGGGCATGTCTTCGTCGAAGCCGCCGATGGCTTCGTGCAGCGATCGCACAATGGCCAGACCACATCCTCCGGCATGGGGTAAGAATGGCGGGTCAAACTGTTGTAATCGGTCAACTTGGCTCCCTTCAGGGGCTTCACAAACCTGGTAACCATTATTCAGCAAGCGGTGCTCAAACCGACTGGCAATAAATGGATGCAGGGTGACTGCCTCAGTCACCCCAGCGACCCATTCTGCACTTACAACATCATCTGCATCACAAAAGGCCAGCACCTCGCCAGTGGCCACCGCTGCTCCTCGATTACGCGCGTGAGCCGCCCCCCGCCGACCGGAGGCATCGACAATTTTCAGGTTGGGCAGTTGGTCTTGGTATTGCAGGGCGATCGCACGCGAGTTGTCTGTAGAACCATTGTCTGCCACGATGACTTCCCAGGGAGCCACCGACTGACGCGCGATCGCATCCAGTTGCAGAGCGATCGTCTCAGCCGCATTGAAGCAAGGGATAATCACACTCACTCTCATCGGGTCAACTCTGCTGAGTGGAGGACAACAACACGACACACGGCTGCCTTCAAGGGACGATCAGCACCGGACAGGGAGACAGGTTGATCACCCGATTCGTCACGCTGTCAGCAACCCCCTCTTCGGTCAACCCTAGGCCACGACACCCCATGATGATCAGGTCAGCCCCAATTTCATCGGCCACGTCGCAGATGGTGAACGCAGGCTTTCCGGCTCGTTCAATGATCTCTGCCTCAACCCCTTGGTTGGCAAACAACCGTTTCGCGTTGGCCAGTAGTTCGGCAATTGCCTCCGGAGAAGCCATCTCTGCCTCACTAGGCGTGGGTTGTTTGTCCGGTGGCAGGTCTTCAATCACCGAAAGGAGCACCAACCGACTATGAAAGGTTTTGACCATCCGCGCAACCATATCGGCGGCCTCCCGCGACTCACGGCTATCATCGATGGGAAAAAGCACGGTTTTAAACATATAAAGTTAAAAAAACTGGACGAAATCGTAGCAGCCAGAATGACACAACCAGCAGGCACCTGGAACCAGAACCAGTTTGATTCGCAGTTCCATCTAGGATCTTGCCTGAAATTCCCATAACTTGCCCAAAAACTGAGCGTTCTAAAAACTTCTTAAAAAACATTTGGGCCAGGAAGTCCCCCATCCCTTTCACCCGAAAGTACTGATTTCCAGACTTTGCAGCGCCGCAATCGGTCTCTGCATCGGCCACTCGGCAAATTCCATCAAAAAAAATCTGTTGTACGAGATACCGATCGCTTTACAATGTTTAACAACCACTAGGTATAAAAACTCATTATTGGGGGTACAAGCGTGTCTAAAAAGAGCGTAGGTAGCCTGACCGAGGCCGATCTCCAGGGCAAACGTGTGTTGGTACGGGCCGATTTCAATGTTCCCGTTGACGACCAGGGCAACATTACCGACGACACCCGCATCCGGGCCGCCCTGCCCACGATTAACGCCCTCACCTCGAAGGGGGCAAAAGTAATTCTGAGCAGCCATTTTGGTCGTCCCAAGGGGGTGGATGACAAATATCGCCTCACTCCAGTTGCCAAGCGCCTGTCAGAGTTGCTAGGGCAAACCGTGATCAAGACCAATGATTGTATTGGCGAAGAAGTGGCTAGCACGGTTGCAGCGATGCAGCCCGGTCAGGTCATTCTGCTAGAGAACGTGCGGTTCCATCCTGAAGAAGAAAAGAACGACCCTGAGTTTGCCAAGCAGTTGGCCTCGGTAGCAGACCTCTACGTTAATGATGCGTTTGGCACCGCTCACCGTGCCCATGCTTCCACAGAGGGCGTGACCAAGTATCTAAAGCCGTCGGTTGCTGGCTTCCTGATTGAAAAGGAACTGCAATACCTCCAGGGGGCAATTGAGAATCCCCAACGTCCCTTGGCCGCCATCATCGGTGGTTCCAAAGTCTCTAGCAAAATTACGGTGATCGAAACGTTGCTAGAAAAGGTGGACAAGTTGTTTATCGGCGGCGGCATGATTTTCACCTTCTACAAGGCACGTGGCCTCAGCGTTGGCAAGTCACTGGTGGAAGAAGATTTCCTGGAACTGGCGAAGACGTTGGAAGCCAAGGCCCAGGAAAAAGGCGTGAAGCTATTGCTGCCGACCGATGTGGTTGTGGCGGATGCCTTCTCTGCTGATGCCAACACGCAGACTGTGAGTGTTGAAAACATTCCTGATGGCTGGATGGGGCTAGACATTGGACCAGAGTCTGTCAAGTTGTTCCAGCAAGAACTGGCAGACTGTAAGACGGTGGTGTGGAATGGCCCCATGGGGGTGTTTGAGTTCGACAAATTTGCCGTGGGCACAGAGGCGATCGCCCGCACCCTAGCTAGTCTGACCAAAACCGGAACCACTACCATCATCGGCGGAGGTGACTCTGTTGCCGCTGTCGAAAAAGTCGGTGTGGCCGCAGAAATGAGCCACATTTCCACCGGCGGTGGTGCCAGCCTGGAACTGCTGGAAGGCAAGGTACTACCTGGGATTGCGGCACTGGATGATGCGTAAATTGGGATGACGCGTAAATTGTGGTCATGATAGGCGAGCGGCAAAGAACTTAATCCTTTGCCGCTCGTTTGTCTCAAGGGTTTGTAGCTTTTTGCTACATTCAGTTGCGATCGCCCCTCTTTCCTTGTCACCCTCAAGGAAGAACCCGTTCATCATTTCTCTCCAGCCAGTTATGACACTCGCGGTAATCAAATTCTCCTCAGAAGACTGTGGCCTCTGCCACAAAATGTCCCACTACGACCAGAAGGTTGCTGAAGAGCTAGGGATGAGCTTTGTGGATGTCAAAATGCAAGACACCCCCACCTACCGCAAGTATCGCAAGATCTTATTGACGCAATACCCCGATAAAGCCGAGATGGGTTGGCCCACCTACATCATTTGCGAAGAACCAGAGGGCGAATTCAAGATTATTGGCGAAGTAAAAGGGGCACACCCCAAAGGCGAACTTCGCGAAAAGCTTCAGGCTGTCATGGCTCAAGCGTAACTCTTGCAGGGCTTTGACAGTTGGGCCGCGATCGCGTTAACAGATAAAACTTACGAAGCAGACTATGAGGAGTATTGCACACTGCGTGACACTCCTCATACAAAACCCGTCGTAAGGTCACCATAGGCTAGTCAACGTGAATTCAGGATAAGCTGAAACCTTTGCTTTTCCGTGCGACGCGCACGGAAAAGCAAAGGTTTTGGGGCATCGCGCCCGGCGCGGTATCCCAAAACCCTCTGAACCAGAACTGACGTTAGTCAGGCATTTGAGCTGTCCTCTACAGCATTACGCCGCCTGCGTAGAGTGGCAACCCCCATACCGATCAGTCCTGGAAGCAAAGCAGGCGTTGGGATTGCAGTTCTGCTGTAGTAAATTCCAGCCCATCTGTCTTCTTCAGCTTCACCCAGCATACTGGCATTGAAAACAAGTTGACCATTGCGGAAGCCATCTCGCTCAATACCCAGCGAGGAAATCAAAAGACCTGCTGCTTTAGGATCAAGCAGGCCACCATCTATACCCGTCTCTACGACTGTATGGATAGGTAGATTGGGAGCAAGTGAAGCGTAGAGTCCCTGCACGCCCGATGCCTTCAACGCTTTGAAGACCAAGCCAGCACCATCAACAGCTACAAAACTAGTCGATCGCCAACGAGCTAACTCTGCGGCATCACCTTCTTCGCCTTCACCGACTCCCGGAGGGCGACCGGAAAAATTCCAGAACACAAAGTCAGCATAATCCGAACCAGTCTTGGCAATCAGGCGAGTCTCTAGGGTCCTGATATCGGTCAGGAAGATGCCCTGATTCACAGGGACTTCAGTGGTAAATCCCTCAGGATACTCTTCGTTACAGAATGCGATCAGGTCTTTGTTCCCTTCCGTGGGACAAGCCAAGGTAATTGTCCGCGTCTCAGTTCCTAAAGCGCCCCAATAGGCAACCCTTCTACCATCAAATGACAAGGCTTCTCCCATGCGGGTGATGGGCTGGTCGGTACCTGCCAAAGTGGAGCCGAGAGCAACTACTTATTCTTGGCATCTCATCATGCTGAAATGATGGGCATTATTGAAATTTTGCTAATTTCTGTTGAGCAAGCACCAACAGTTCTTGCGCTTCCACGTAAGGTGTTGTTCCTCGTTTCACCTTTCTTAATTCGTTGATGATGCTCTGGATACGGCTGACATTCCAGTTGGGATCAGTATTCGCAGCGTGGGCAACCAAAACTTCAAGCTGCTGTTGGGCATTTTGGAAAGCGGCGATCGCCTCTTCTTCTTCCTGCCGGCGCACCCGGATTTCGCTTAAGTTGCTTTGATAACTGGCAATTTGGCGCTGCACCTCCACGTAGTTGGGATCATTGGGGGAAACCTGCTGCAGTTGAGCAATTGCCTTCTCCCAGAGGTTCTCGACCTCTCGCCACTGCGCTACAGAATGGGGTGGGTTTTGCGCTTGTCTAGCCGCTTGCCAGGAAAACTGACGAGCCGCCTGCATTAACGTTGTAATTTGTTGGTTCGCCGCAGCCGTTCCAGCGATCGCTGCCAAATTACGATTCTCGCTCTCAAGCAGTTGTCGGGCGATGCGACCTGCTAGCGTTTCAGACGGGATTTGTCCCAGTTGGTCGAGTGCACTGCGCCAAGAGGCGATCGCCGTTTGTTGACCGCCCGCTGCTGTGAATTGCTCGTACTGCTGCTTGGCGAGCTTCAAAGCATCTTGAGCTCGCACCAGAGCAGACTGAGCATTGGTTTCTTGGAACAGTCTGGCCTGGAGCCGCCCAGCCTCTGCACGAGCATGATTGAGCGCAAGGGGCGAGAGTCGCCAGGGATACCAGCCATACCAGTAGTAGTAGCTATCATCCCAGTAGTCAAGACGTAGGGGTAGGGCATCTAGATGCTTTTGGGCTTCTGCAAGAGCTTTGCCACCCTGCTCCAGGTCAGCAGCACTAGTCGGACTGTCGATCAGTTGTTTTGCTTGCTCCATCGCAGCGATCGCTCGTCGAAAGCTGTGATCCATGCTGATTTGGCTAGGTAACAGCAGCATGGGAACATTTTCGGCAACAGGACGACGAATTGCTGGATAGGGGAGATTGGCGATCGCTACGATTCCAACCGGTATCCCCAGCAAAACCGCAATCCCAAGGAACTGATTCACAAGCTGTTTGCTTCGATAGGCTGTGAGGCGAGATGGGGTATTTTTTACCAACTGGGCTTGGGCTGCTCTAGCTTCAGCTTCCATCTCTCGCTCCAGTTCTGTCAGGGTTTTGGGCTGGGGCGGAGTGAGCGCTCCCGGAGGGGTGGCGGGGGGAACTGCACGAGTCCTAGATTGGGGCGATCGCCAGAAGGAAAATCTAAATACAGCCATGAGGATGATGAGATCACTACATTTTCGTCTATGTCTATCTATCCCAATTTGCATCAATTTCCCAGCAGATATCAACTCATAGACGCTCTCTGAATTTTGTATAGGCACGCGTTGTGCAAAGGTCAGCTCTGGGGCCAACGCTTTGTAATACCGACTCCGTCGGTTATTGAGTTGGTTTGTCGTAGTG
>DVEB01000325.1 GCA_015295905.1 Synechococcales cyanobacterium M55_K2018_004 | reverse complement strand
CCCACACCCGCAGCCCAAAAGAAAGCTGACTGCCATTGACTGCCTCATCGACGGGAGTCTTCAGCAGGATGGCATCATCGCATTAGAGCGATTCCCAATCACTTAAACTCCTTCTTTGTGAGAGTCTCATGGAGTGAGGCTCTCACAGCAGCAACTGTGGCTCATTCCAGCTAGATTTGATGTCAGTAAAGTTTTGAATGCTCAGAATTAGAAATGAGGACTGCTTAGGAACAGCGACACCCTCCTCTGCTCAAAAAAACCATGATTTTTTTCACAAATCCTCTTTTTTGAAGATCCAATTACCTTTAGCATAGGGACAGTAACAACTTAAGATTCTGCTTCCACTTGCCTTGTAGCCGGACTTAACATCTGGTAGCATACCTTTAATCAGGAAGTATTAATACCTATTCAACGATGTGGCGATCGCCTCAAGGCTTGCTAGTGTCTCCTTAAAGCTAGTTCTGACTGCGGGAGTCTTGGTTCGTTGAGCAGGTGGCTTCGACTGTGTTGGCGTTGCTGCTTTTCAGAACGTTGCTTTTTGCTGCTGACGTTCTGTGTGTTAGCAGAGGTCTTGTTTCAAGGTCTTGCTCTAGGACCTAATGTCAGGCTCGTTTTGTGAATTCGTATTTTCGTATTAGAGGAAACCTATGACCAGTCAGCCAGACCGTGTGGTTTTAATTGGCGTTGCCGGAGACTCCGGGTGCGGCAAATCAACCTTCCTACGCCGTTTGGCGGACTTGTTCGGGGAAGAACTGATGACCGTGATTTGTCTCGACGACTATCACAGTCTGGATCGTAAGCAACGGAAGGAAAAGGGTGTCACAGCTCTCAACCCCAAGGCCAACAACTTTGATTTGATGTACGAACAGATCAAAGCCCTGAAGGAAGGTAAGTCAATCGAGAAGCCAATTTACAACCACGAGACGGGCATGATTGATCCGCCCGAGACGGTTCATCCCAACCGTATCATCGTCATCGAGGGATTGCACCCCATGTACGATGAACGAGTCCGTGCCCTGCTTGACTTCAGCGTCTACCTCGACATCGACGACGAAGTGAAGATTGCCTGGAAGATTCAACGCGACATGGCGGAGCGTGGTCATACCTATGAGGATGTTCTCGCCGCGATTAATTCTCGTCGTCCTGACTTTGAAGCCTACATTGACCCCCAAAAGCAGTATGCCGATGTCGTCATTCAGATTCTGCCAACTCGTTTGATCAAGGATGATAAGGACCGCAAAGTCCTCCGCGTTCGGTTGGTGCAGAAGGATGGCGTCGAAGGGTTTGAGCCTGCTTATCTGTTCGATGAGGGCTCCACGATTGATTGGATTCCTTGCGGGCGTAAGCTGACCTGTTCCTACCCTGGTATTCGGATGTTCTATGGTCCCGATGTGTACTATGGAAATTCTGTGTCGGTGCTAGAGGTTGATGGTCAGTTCGAGCGCCTGGATGAAGTCATCTACATCGAGAGTCACCTCAGCAATATTTCCACCAAGTATTATGGCGAGTTGACTGAACTGTTGTTGAAGCATAAGGACTATCCTGGTTCCAATAATGGTAGCGGTCTGTTCCAGGTTCTCGTTGGTCTGAAGATGCGGGCAACCTATGAGCGTTTGACGGGTAGCAAAGCTACGGCAGCCGCGGCAGTTAATTAACGTCAGTTTTGGTTAAGAGGGGTTTGAGGTACTGTGCCGTGCGCGGTGCCTCGAAACTCTCTGATATAAAGCTGACGTTATCTATTTCAATGTGTGGTGCGTAGAAGTTGTGTGGCGCGCAGAAGTAGGCTGATTAATCAATTCCCAGGCGATCGCCTGGGATTTCTGTTTGTCGGGCTATTTTTGAGACTCTCCTATAGCCGTGTGCCGTTTCGTTCGGGACAAAAACAGTTCAGGACAACAGGACAGAAATAGTAGTGTGGTAAACTTCACGCGCCGCGGTACTGCACTTAATCAATGCGCATAACGCTGTGGACTTTGTGGATAAACTGGCAGTTGCAGAGCCTAAAAGCCTTGATTGTGTGTGGAGACACTGCACGCCCCCACCCAAAATCAAACACGAAATGAAAGAGAGCCATTTTCGAGGTCAGTATGGACATTGCAGCGGAATTATGGGCACAAAACCAGGACTTGGCGATCGCCTGTCTCAATAACGCATTTGTGCAGGGAATTGGGAATGGCACCCTAGCGCACCAGAAGTTTGCCTACTACGTTGGGCAGGATGCCTTTTTCCTAGAAGCGTTTGCCCGCGCTTACAGCATCGCCGCTGCAAAAGCCCCTGACTGGCAAGCGTTCAGCACCTTCCATGATTTAGCCGGGGGGGTTCTACAAGAACTGAAGCTGCACGGCAGTTATGCTAAGACCTGGGATATTGAGATTCAGCAGGTCACGCCTGGTATTGCCACCCGCCGTTATACAGACTTTTTGCTGGCAACGGCCTGGAGCCAAGACGTGGGGGTGACTGCATCTGCCATGCTCCCGTGCATGAAGCTCTACGCTTTTCTAGGACAACAGCTTGCGACGAACGGTATTCCCGACCACGCCTACGCCGACTGGATTCGCACTTACAGCAGTGGCGAATTTCACCCCCTAGTCACTCAACTGGAAGAACTGGCGCAGCGATACGCAACCCTCACCCCCCTGGTGCAGTCCACCTATCGCTACGCCATGCAATGCGAACTTGATTTCTTTCAAGCGAGTTGGGATCTACGGTAATGTTTGTTGCCACGATGTCGCCAATATGGCGGTTTTCATATTTATGAGAACGTGAATTCGGGATAAGCTGAAACCCTTGCTGTTT
>DVEB01000105.1 GCA_015295905.1 Synechococcales cyanobacterium M55_K2018_004 | reverse complement strand
CGTTTTACACCACGACAAACCGACTCAATAACCGACGGAGTCGGTATGACATTATGAGCGCGTAGTGCCATAACTTTTGCCTGGGGGATTTGCTGTTGGATGCATGGATTAGAATCTATGCATGACATCTTTTACTTCGAGAGAGATTAACTAGACGCATGGATTAGAATCTATGCATCACATCTTTCACGTCGCGAGAGCTTACGTGTATCCGAGAGCATTCAACTGTTGCAGAAATAAATACTGCATTGCCCAGCTGACTTCTCGTAGGCTGGGCAGGTTGAGTACTGCCCTGAGTGCTGACAAAGCAATCAGGGCAAAGGCCATTGCGTTTCTCTCTCAACCTTTGTCAAGAGTTTCATGACCAGGATTTTGATTGTTGAAGACGAGCAAGTTGTGGCCTGGCATATTCGGGAAGCCTTAGAGAAACTGGGCTATGAAGTTGTCGCCAGTGTTGCATCGGGAACTCGTGCAATTGAGCAAGCCGAAACGGAACGTCCTGACCTTGTGTTGATGGATATTCGTCTCAAGGGCAAGATCGACGGAGTCACTGCAGCCGAGCAAATCTATACCCGTTTTGACATTCCCATCATTTATCTGACGGCCCATACCGATGAAAATACGCTGCAACGGGCCACCCGCACTGCTCCTTTTGGCTACTTAGTCAAGCCACTGCGGGCACAGGAACTGAAGACAACCATTGAGGTAACGCTACACCGCCACCAGTTAGAGCAAGCAGCTCGACAAACGCAACAGCAGCTTTCCACAACTCTGACTAGCATTGGTGATGCCACCATTGCGACTGATCTGCACGGTACGATCACCTTTATGAATCCCGCAGCAGAGGAATTGACGGGGTGGCATGCGGCAGATGCCTTAGGGCAATCCATTAGCGACGTGCTGATCCTGATTCAGGAAGACAGCCGTGAGGTGATCGAAAATCCGCTGCGACAGGCGATCGCTCAGGGGACTACGGTTAAACTGGGCGATCGCGTCCTGTTGCGTACAAAAGATGGTCAGGAGAAAGCAGTTGGTGATAGTGCAGCGCCGATCCGCAATGCCGATGGGGTGATTGTGGGTGGAGTTGTCATCTTTCATGACCTGACAGAACGCCGTCAGGCTGAAATTGTGACACAACAAACTCAGGCAGCACTGATTGGCACCCTGAAGACTCGCACTGAGGAGCTACAGGGGATGTTGTCCTGCACACAATTGCTCCGTCGTTTTGTCGAACAAACCCAGAACACCACAGAGACGACTCAAATTTTGCACACTCTGGTGCAGCAAGTAGGTGAGTCTTTCCATGCTGACTATTGCTGGATATCGCTGCACGATGCTGCGATATCCAGTGCAACGCTGTCCTACGAGTTCATCCGACCTGGCTTCCAATTGCCTGGTGCCCCCCCTCCCGCCTCGGCAATCGGCGCTCAGATCACGCTCAGTGCCTTTCCGCGTTTCTACTTTTCTATCTTTCAGCGGGAACTCTGGTTAAACCCTGATCAGGACGTGCTGCCGCTGCCTTACCAACAACTCCTACCACCCGCCAGTCAGCTCCTGATCCTGCCGTTTTTTGATGACCAGCGCGTGTTGGGAGAGGTGGGGATACTTCGGGGCGCTGCAACTGGGTGGAATAAACCCCAGGCGGAACTGCTGACCCAGGTCCTCAATCAATGTGCGATCGTGCTGCGTCAAACACAGGTCAGCCACAAAGCTCAAACGCAAGCCTACGACTCTGATCTCTTGAGTTATCTGAAGGAAGACTTCCTCAGTTCTGTATCGAGTGAGTTGCGCACTCCCCTGACCAATATGCGCATGGCGGTTGAGATGCTAAGACGCACTACGCAGGCACTGAAGCTTGCAGCCCAGTCGCCAGAAGGCGCCCAGACTCGTGAGGTGCTCTTACAAAAGCTAGAAGACTATGTGCAGGTGGTTCAGGAGGAGTGGCAAAAGGAGTTTACTCTGATCAATGATCTGCTTAGTTTTCACGAACTTGAGCCGGGTGAATTGGGGACGTTTAGTTGTGTCGATTTGCAGCGATGGTTGCCCCAAACCCTTAGCCCCTTTATGTTGCAGGCTGCCCAAAATCGACAGGAGCTAAGTTTTGAGGTCTCTCCCTACCTCACTGATGTCCTGATCCACCAACCGACGCTCAAACGCATTGTCAGCGAACTATTAAGAAATGCCTGCAAATTTACTCCATCCCACCAGCAGATCCGTGTTGTGGTGGAACCAGCAGGTCAGTGGTGGCAGTTAAGGGTAACAAACACGGGTGTAGAGATCTCCCCAGAAGAGTGCGAGCGCGCTTTTGAACCCTTCTATCGCGGTGTCCACACAGAACGGTGGCGACACAACGGTCTTGGGTTGGGGTTGGCGCTGGTCAAGCGGCTTGCTCTGCGGCTGTCGGGTGACATCACGGTCAAAAGTGGCAATCATCAGACGACGTTTACCTTGACATTGCCCCTATCGCAGTAACGTGAGGCAAAATCCTGCGCTGCTTGCGAAGCGGACGTCGTAGGACGTTGAGCACTATTTGTATGATGCTACGCGTGTATGGTGCTACCCGCTCATCATGTCCAACGCCTGCTGTGGGCAACCCCGCGCCGCAGGATTGCCGCCAACAGGCGTTGTCCTACCCTATGCGTGTAGGGTGATACCACGCCTAACAACACGTGAATTTGGAATACGCTGAAATCCTTGCTGTTCCAGACACGATGCGTCCGGAACAGCAAGGATGTTGGGGCACTGCACCGGGCACGGTGTCCCAACATCTGCTTAACCCGAACTGCTTAACCCGAACTGCTTAACCCGAACTG
>DVEB01000362.1 GCA_015295905.1 Synechococcales cyanobacterium M55_K2018_004 | reverse complement strand
AACCGTGCGCTGCGCGCACGGTTTACACCACGACAAACCGCTACTTTACAGACGAATTCTGTATAAGGTTGCTATCGAGCGTTTACAAAAAACCATGCTGCAAAACGCGCTCTGAGGGCGTGCCTTGCGGTGCAAGCTATGCAATGAGTTAAAAGTCCAGTTTTGAAAGTCCAGTTAAGGTTGGGACTCCAGAAACCGAACTGAGACGCGATCGCCCACCTTGAGTCCTAGTTCTTCAGCGCGGCCACCCCGCAGTTCAATCACCTGGTCAATCGCGACGCGGGGGCCATAGGTAGGACAAGGAGTTGCCGTACAAGGCGGCACATTGGCGGCAATGTAGCGCACCACACCATTGCGCAGAAACACCATATCCAAAGAGATGGGTACGTTCATCATCCAGAATTGCACTGGACGAGCGGGGCTGAAGGGAAATAACATGCCTCGGTCATCCGGTAGAGAAGAGCGATACATTAACCCCTTAGCCTGTTCCTGCGGCGTGCGAGCCACCTCCAATTGAATCACATGGCCGCCCATCTGAGCCTCCGCCGAGATTGGTAGAGATTGGGCTAGCGACGCTGCTTGGGAGGGTTGAGTCGCTGGCGGGGTGTTGCCTGCGATCGCCCAAGGACTAGACGTACATCCCAACAGTCCCACGTTTAGCCCAATGGCCAACCCAGCCGCCACCAATCGACCGGGACGACTCACGCTGTAGTAGAGCTTCTGTTCTGCTTGGCTTGCCATCCTCTCAGCCTCCTCTCAGCCTCCTCTCAGCCTCCTCTAAGCCTCCCTGAGCACATACCCAACCCCGCGCACGGTTTGGATCAGTCGCTTTTCACCCTCTTCCTCAATCTTGAGGCGCAGGTAACGAATGTAGACTTCAATCACGTTAGACTCGCCAACAAAGTCATAGCCCCAGACATTCTCTAGAATTTGCTCGCGTGTGAGCACTTCACGCGGATGCTCCATTAAGTATTTGAGTAGTTCAAATTCCTTCATGGTCAGGTCAATTGTGCGTTCCTGACGAAAGGCACGACGAGTTGCCAGGTCTAGCACCAGATCAGCAAAACGAAGCTGCTCGTTGGTGCTAGTTTCAGGTTGTAGGTAGAGATGCACCAGCTTCAAAAAGTCTTCGGTGCGATAGGGTTTCAAAAAATAATCATCTGCTCCTGCCTCCAAGCAGGCAACTCGGTCATCTACGGAATCCTTCGCCATCAGCATTAACACAGGCATGCGCGCACCAGCGGTCCGCAGTGTGTGACACAGTGCCAAGCCCGACTCCCCAGACAACATTCGGTCGATGACAATTAGTGCTGGTTGAAAGTCCTGAGCCTGCTGCATGGCAGCCGCAGCATCGAGGGCGATCGCTGTTTCATAGCCCGACTCCCGCAGGTCAGCACTGACGTGTTGTGCCAGCACTTCATCCGGTTCAATCACCAGAATCCTGGGGGCATGGTCAGGAGGGGCAGTACTCGCAGTACTCATGGGTGACGTCAAGCGCAAGGAAGAAATACCTATCTGTTCTAGCACGTCAGACGCAATTTGCGGTCTTTAGTTCTCAGGGCAACTCCACAGAGGTCGGCTTAGCGACATGGGGCAACCCCCAGCCCAACTTTTCTCGCAACACATGGAAGAACTCCGGCGGACGCAGGCGGATGAAGCGAGCAGGATAGGGCGATCGCTCCACCGTCACCCGGTCTTCTGGCGAGACGTAACAGCCTGCATTGCCATCTACCACCATAACGAGGCGGTTGGGCGTGGCCGGAAAAATTTTTACTGGCTCTGTGTTAGCAAACACAAGCGCCCGTGACGCTAGGGAATGGGGACAGATCGGCACCAGTTGCAGCACCGGGACTCCCGGCGTGATCACGGGGCCACCGGCTGAAAGGGCGTAGGCCGTCGATCCCGTCGGCGTTGAAATAATCACCCCATCCGCTGCAATATCCACAGGAGCATGGCGGCCCACAGCAATTTCAAAATGACACATGCTGGTGAGCGGTTCTCGGTGGATCACCATTTCATTCAGGCAGAGAGCTTCCCAGTGCATGATGGTTTCGTGAAACACACGCACCGTCAGCATCGATCGCTCTTCAATTTCGTAATCACTTGTCAACAATTGGTCAATGGCCTGAGGCAACTGGTTTAGGTAAGCCTCCGTAAGGAAACCCATGTGTCCCGTGTTGACGGTCAGCAGGGGGATGCGTTGAGGAGCGACCTGTCGAAAGGCAGCCAGCACAGTACCATCCCCTCCCAGGACGATCGCAAAGGCCATGTCTGCGTCGAAGCCGGGAGGCGCCAGATTTTCGATCGGAGTATGGCAAACCGGGCGGTTTGGCTTTGAGTAGCCCAAAATTCCGCCGACACCAGTTGCCATACAAACCTCATACCCCTGCGCCAGCAGTTTATCTTTCAGGTCTTCGGCGACCCGACAGGCAACAGGTTTAATGTCGTTGTAAATAATGCCAACTTTGGGCACACTCAGCGTCCAGAATACAGGTGTTTTGTTAAGGATTGTAGATTAAAACCCAATTAAGCTATCTTCAAGCGCGGCGTGTCTCTCGCGCTGCGCTCAAACCGATAGAGCCGGTTGTAATCGACGCTCCTAAAAGCGAGGAGGGTTGGATCCCCAATTCCCTCTCTATTTAGAGTAGAGCCTTAAGTCAGGGTTTGAACATTTAACCGTGAGGAAATGTGCTGTAGCAGGGAAAGGGCGATCGCCCCCCGTGCCTCAACCCGACTCCGATGGCCGGGAAACAAGACACAGCGCTGCGTTATGGTGCTAAGCACTCATGATGTCACACGCGTTTTGTGGGGAAA
>DVEB01000071.1 GCA_015295905.1 Synechococcales cyanobacterium M55_K2018_004 | reverse complement strand
GGGTCACCGCGCCCGGCGCGGTGACCCAAAACCCTCTTAACCAGAACTGACGTTAGAACAGACCAATCAATCCCATCGGAGCGATTGGAGCCTAAACCCGTCTGAATAATATGTGAGAAACCCAGCATAAAACTCCCCAGGCTGGATTCGAACCAGCGACCAATCGGTTAACAGCCGACCGCTCTACCACTGAGCTACTGAGGAACGCGAATCTCATATTAACGAGAAACGATTGTCTTTGGCAAGGGCTGCCATCGAGTTTTTTGAAAAATCCAGGGTCAGCGCCGAAGCTGGGGGGTGAACGTTTCCCGAACCTGCACCGCTAGCCCGCACTTAAAAAGCCGTGACTGCCACGCAACATTGCTCAAGCACAGGGCCAAACGTCTTGGCAGTGCAGTCAGGGTGTGCGGAAGCCCGATAAAAGGCTGACTAATGTGAATTCCGGATACGCTGAAACCCTTGATGTTCCGTGCGCGTCGCGCACGGAACATCAAGGGTTTTGGGGCGCCGCGCTATACGCGGTGCCCCAAAACCCTCTTAACCAGAACTAACGCTGACTACTTTTGCGCTGCGGGAGGGGGAGTATCAACTCCAAACCGCATCTTGGCGAGTTGCTCCTGCGCTTTGGGATCAAGTGAACTGGCCAGAAGGCGACCGGGCGATCGCCCCTTGGATTGCTGTCGAACGCGGACCCGCTTGCCTGCCGACTCCACTTCCGACTGGAGCCGCAGTGCCGACATCCACTCTGCTCCATAGCCAACGACCGTTTGCTGTTGCGCCCGGTCAGAGGTGGCAACAATCAAGCGCTGATGGAATTTCCGGTATTCATTGCGAAACCGCGAGCAGACCATTTCGATGTAGGAATCGGCGGTCTGACGAAAATCAGTATATTGCACCGAAACGTAGGGAGTAATCACATCCCGGCTGCCTGGGGTGTCCTGATACTGGGCGTCAAACACCACCTGAGTCTCATAGTCCTGATAACTGCTATAGCCAATTAAGGCTTCAATCAGTTCGCGACGCGCGTCCTCAAGGCCGTGGCGATCGCGCACTTCCTTTAGGCGCGCCCATGCTCCGATGACGTTGTAGCCATCGACAAGTAGAAGAGCCTGGGCGGGCGATCGTGGCATCGGCGAAAGAGTCATGAAGAAAGCACTTATCTTCATGATGACGCGTTTAGTTGCGTTCTGTAAACCAAACGTTGAGAAAGTGCAAAATTTCTGGTTCAGACCGTACTTTGAGTTCGCATCATGCGTCGCTTCAGGCGTTCAGGATCGCCTTGGTCAACCACATGGCCTTTCTCTAACAGAAAAGCACCATCACAGTAGTCCAATTCTGCTAGGCGATGGGTTACCCACAGGGCAGTGATTCCTCGACTTTTCACTAGTTTCCGCACCTGTTCCACCAGATCAAGCTGGCTATCGGGATCGAGCAGTGCAGTTGGCTCATCCAAGAGCAACACCTCACAGTGACGAGCGATCGCCCCTGCAATCGCGATCCGCTGTTTTTGCCCGCCACTTAACGCATAGATAGGCCGCCGCTGCAGATGTTGTAGGTTGACTGCTGCCAGGGCTTCATCCACGCGATCGCGCACCACCGCTAGGGGCAGATTTTCCGCCACCAAACCAAACGCCACATCCGTGCCGACCGTCGGCATCACAAGCTGATGATCAGGATTCTGAAAGACAAACCCCACGGGTTGATCCATGTCAACCTTGCCGCTCTGGGGCGTGAGTAAGCCAGCCAGAATCTTTAATAAAGTCGATTTGCCGCTGCCATTTGTCCCCAGCAACATCCAAAACTCTCCCCTCGGCACTTCCAGAGAGCAGTGTTGTAAAACGGGTTTGTCCGCAGCCCATGCAAAGGAAAGATCACGAATGGCGATCGCGGCCTCCTGCATTCCACCTCCAGCTTTGCAGCGTAGACTCCATCAAAACGCTTTCCCCGATCAAGTTAGGTCACGCAATCAACCGCCTAACTCAGCCCCTGGTTCAATCGAGCCTCCTTAATCCCGCTGACTTGATGTGGTCGCCGTCTCGGTTGCCATTGCAAAAAAGCCAGGAGGTCTGCCGGAGGTTGTCCCTGGCCCTGTCTGCTCAGAAACCTGCACAGCAGCGATCTCACTCACCAGAACTGCAATCTTCTTGTCGGGCTGCTTTTCACAGGTCAGTTCCAGGACAACCTTGCTGGCGGTGTTCTGCATTGCCTCCAAGACTTCTCTATATAAGGCTTTTGCTGCCTCTGCGTCCTTCCGTTGAACTGACATCATCGAGGGCGTATTCTTCAATGCAATATCAATAATGAACATGAGGCGTTTGCAACCTAACCTGAAACTCATTATTCAGTATAGCCGTGGCCATCCAGGTTAACGTGAATTCGGGATCAGCTGAAACCCTTGATGTTCTTATCCACAACGCGCACAGAACATTAAGGCTGTTGGCACACGGCGCACGGTGCGGTGATCCCAAACCCGCTTATCCCGAACAGACGTTAAAATTAGCTCGCTGGATCGGATGAAATTCCAGAAAACCCTCTGTATAATGAGTGAACAGTAAAGAAACGTAAACTCTACTCGCTTTTCGCAAAGCTTTGTGCCTAGGCCAGTCCCATGCCTGAAGAGCACGAATTACCAGTTGGTTCTTCTGTCTCAACGTGGACTTTTATATATTGGGGAAGCCGTGGGTTGAACAAGCTTCCCTGCAGGAAGCGGTAGTGGGTACTTATGCAACTTTGCTTTAATTTTTTTGGAGATTCTGCGCTATGACCATAGCAATGGGACGCGCGCAAACCACACGAGGATGGTTCGACGTCCTCG
>DVEB01000347.1 GCA_015295905.1 Synechococcales cyanobacterium M55_K2018_004 | reverse complement strand
AAGGGTTTTGGGGCACCAAGCCCGGCGCGGTGCCCCAAAACCTGCTTAACCCGAACTGACGTTGGCTTAATTTCACTCGTTGCGCTGTGAACCGCGCTTGAGTGCGTTTTGCAGAATTGAGTTGGTTTAAGCGCCAAAGATCCTAAAGTGCTTGCCATTGAGGCAATTCAACAGCTGTCGTGCGGGTTAGTCCATACTTAAGCCTAATCGAGCGCCAATAAAACCAGCAGATGCTGCTCAATGTTTGGATGACCACCTTTAGATGACCACCTTTGGATGACCACGTATGCAACGTTCAGGCATTTTGGGGGGGACATTTAACCCACCGCACTGGGGGCATGTGTCTGTCGCGATCGCCGCACTGAACCAATTTCACCTGGACGAGGTGCTGTGGATCCCCAGCTTGGCCCCCCACTATCGACAGGCAGAAACCATTGCTGACTTTGGCCATCGTCTGGAAATGGTGAAACGGGCGATCGCCCTTTGCCCCCGTTTTTCCCTGGCGTTCAACGAAACGGGGGGAGATACCTCCTCCCTGCCCTATCCTTCCTTTGCCGTCGATACCCGCACCCTGCTTGAAGCCACCTATCCCCACAGGCAATGGTTTTGGATCATTGGCCTGGATGCCTTGCAGACGCTCTCCCGCTGGTATCAGCGCGAGGTCGTCATCCCCTGGTGCGATTGGTTGGTTGCCCCACGCTTGACCCGGCAGCACCCAAGCGGTGATCCGCTAACCTCCGTCGGACTCACGTTGGAATCATCCCTGTCGGAAAAAATTCGGGCTGGTTTCACTGCTGTGGAGCAGCCAGCCAGTCATTCCTCAACGGCCACTCGTCTGAATCAAATGCTAGGCAAGCTGGCAGCAGAGTTTAACAGTTTGCAGTCAGAGGCGATCGCCCAAACAACGCAGCAGTGTCAACATATCGCCGCTCTCCTACGCCAGCAGAGCATTGAACTGCGCTGGCAGGTGTTGGCTCTGCCACCGATTCCGATTTCCTCCCAGCAAATCCGATGCACCCTTGCCACCCACCCACCCGTTGCGCCCGCACCTGGCGATGGCGATCAAGAGACAATATTGTCGGGTCTAGTGCCTAGGGCGATCGCAGACTACATCACACAACACTATCTCTATTGCCCCACCCCCGGTGATGCCCAGCCGCCCTAAACGTGGCTGTTGCAAGCGGTTGCAAGCGGTCAATAGTCGGCGCTGCGAAACGCACACTCAGAGCGCGTTTCGCAGCGCAAGTAGTGAAAACAATCCAACCTTCAGCGAAACCATAAAACCGTATATAGCTGCATATAGCTGCTTGCAGTGGTGTGGTCTGTGACCACACCCCTCAACCCCTTAGCCAGCCGGATCTTGTGCGACGTGACTGTCTCTCATCAATATGAAAACCTCAAGATGAAAACCGCCATAGTATAAGCTTCTTTTGTATGGTGGCAGTCAGCTTTCAAAAAAAGTAATCGGTATTTTTGCCTACGATCCCCAATTAAACTCTTGAGAGGGGGACTCGCTAAAGTGTATGATCTGACCCAATACTGGCGATTTATTAGTGTATAGAGGGCAAGACGCAGTGATTAGAGTAGCGATCAATGGTTTTGGGCGCATCGGACGGAACTTCATGCGATGCTGGCTCGGCAGGCAAAACAGCCAGTTTGAAATCGTTGCCATCAACGATACATCTGACCCCCGGACCAATGCTCATCTATTGGTCTATGACTCTATGCTGGGTAAGTTGAACGCGGACGTCAGCGCCGATGATGACACCATTACCGCCAACGGTAAGGTGATCAAGTGCGTTTCCGACCGCAATCCCCTCAACCTGCCCTGGGCAGCCTGGGATATTGACCTGGTGATTGAGTCTACCGGGGTTTTCACGAGCCGGGAGGGGGCCTCTAAGCACTTGGAAGCAGGCGCTAAGAAGGTCATGATTACGGCCCCTGGCAAGAATGACGATGGCACTTTCGTAGTAGGCGTCAACCATCACACCTATGACCACCACAAGCACACCATCATCAGTAACGCAAGTTGCACCACCAATTGCCTAGCACCGATTGTGAAAGTTCTGCATGAGAACTTTGGCATCATTAAAGGCACGATGACAACCACCCACAGCTATACGGGTGACCAGCGCCTGCTCGATGCTAGCCACCGCGATGTGCGTCGTGCTCGCGCAGCGGCGCTCAACATTGTTCCCACAAGCACTGGTGCTGCTAAGGCTGTTGCACTGGTTATTCCTGAGATGGCTGGCAAGCTGAATGGAATTGCGCTGCGTGTGCCTACCCCCAACGTCTCGGTGGTAGACTTTGTGGCCCAGGTCGAAAAACAAGTCATTAAGGAACAGGTCAATGAGGCGCTGAAGAATGCTGCTGAAGGTCCCCTCAAGGGCATCCTTGCCTACAGCGAATTAGAACTGGTTTCCTGCGACTACCGCGGACACGATGCTTCTTCGATTGTGGATGCCAGCCTGACGATGACGCTGGGGGGGGACATGATCAAGGTCGTTGCCTGGTATGACAATGAGTGGGGCTACAGCCAGCGGGTGGTTGACTTAGCAGAGCTGGTCGCCGAACGCTGGGTTGCTTAATTGGCATTGCTTAGTCCAACTATGGTGTTCATGGCTTAAATCAACAGCGCCGCTTAATTTGGGCCTGCCATCCTGGTTGGGGTGGAACTGTGAGCTCAAGGTGACATTAGATGGAGGGGCGATCGCACAAATTGCGATCGCCCCTCTCTGCTGTGAAGGTTCACAAACAGTTAGGAAGCTGCATGCGCCTGCATCGGCTTGGGCGGCTCAAACTTGTAGCCCCTGCGTCGAACCGTGTGAATGAATTGAGGGTTACTCGTGTCGTCCTCAATCTTTTTGCGAAGTTGCCCAACGTGGACATCTACAACCCGCTCGCCGCCTTCAAAGGTATAATTCCAAACCTTTTGCAGGAGTTCTTCTCGACTCCACACACGTCCAGGGTTTTTCGCAAAGAAGTGCAAGAGGTTAAATTCGAGAGCAGTTAAAGAAACTAGCTTGTCGTTGCGGGTAACCTCACAACGAACCGGGTCGATCGATAAACCACCATTAAACGTCAGAACTTTTGCCGTCCCTTGGACGAGAGTGTCCACTGGGATATCAGTCAACGCTTTGATCTGGGCTTCCAAAACTCCTAGGCTAAAAGGCTTTGTGACATAAGCCTTAGCACCATACTTGTAGCCATCGATGATATCTACCTCGTCGGTGCGGCAGGTCAACATCAAAATGAAGGCGTTTGTGCGCTCTCGCATTGCTTGGCAGAGGCGATAGCCTGTTACATCAGGCAGGTTCACATCAAGCACGACTAAATTGGGATTGAATTGGTCGAATCTTTCCAGGGCTGATTCACCATCGGCTGCCGACTCGACCTCATAGCCCTGATTGGCCAAGTAACGATGGACTAGATTACGGACAGCAGGATCATCATCAACCACAAGAACTTTTGTTTGAGCCATAGGAGGACTGTAGAAGGAGGATAGGGAGACCAAGACTAAATCGCACTAACATCCTGTGACCAGCGACCTTGCGATCGCCAACATGACTGCCCACCAGGAAGATGGGATTGATGGCCACCACCTCTGACCGGAGGACCCGCACCTAACAAACGCTAAACCTAGCTCACACCAGTATCTTGGGGCTGGTCTGGTGCCTCAAACTTGTAACCGACACCGCGGACGGTTTGAATCAGCGCGGGCTGGCTGGTGTCGATCTCAATCTTTTTGCGGATCTGCCCAATGTGGACATCGACCACTCGCTGGTCACCCACATACTCGTAGTCCCAGACTTTTTGAATTAACTCTGCCCGCCGCCAGACTCGACCAGGATGACTCGCCAGAAAATGTAACAGGTCAAATTCCAGTGCCGTGAGCGGCACCAGTTCATTGTTCAGCGTCACCTCACGACGAACCGGGTCGATCGCCAACCCATTAAAAGTTAGACACTGCTGTTGCGCGGTTGTCACCGGGCGTTGACGCTTCAGGATTGCCCCGACCCGCACTTCCAGTTCCCCTAAACTGAAGGGCTTTGTGATGTAGTCATCTGCTCCTTGGGTAAAGCCCCGAATCTTGTCTGCCTCGTCGGATCGGCTAGTCAGCATTAACACAAAAACCCCCGTCCGGCTCTGCATTTCCTGACAGAGGTTGTATCCAGTCGCATCGGGCAGGTTGACATCGAGAATCACCAGATCAGGGTTAAATTGTTCAAAGGTGCTGAGCGCCGACTTACCATCTTCTGCTGACTCAACCTGGTAGTCTTGCTTGGAAAGAAAGCGATGAATCAGATTACGAATGGCGGGGTCGTCATCAACTACGAGGATCTTGGCTTGAGCCATGACTGTAACCTTGGGCTGAAGAGTATAGGGATGTCAGGGTTCGATCACACTGCGGGCAAGGCTGCCTGACCCGTGTTGGGGGCAAAACGGATTTATCCTACCCACCTAATATATTAAGCAGCTATTAAGTCGATTGTCCCTAGGACAGACCTCAAAAGTCGATTTTTCTATCCTGATGTTCGGTTGCGTGTGCTGTTGGGAGAGCGCGGCCTACTCGTAGCATCTGCTTAAATCAGGTTTGCACGCATTGTAGATCGCGTTGCAATGTTAGGATGCTGCCCTCTGCAAGGAGGACTTTTGCCGGCGAGTGTTGTGCGACTTCCTCCTGGCTAGTCTTTCATTTGCACAAGACTGAAATCGGGACATTTGCGAAATGAAAATGGGCGGCTAAACTAATGCTTAGTGGACGCTTAGTGGTGTTGGGGCATAACAAAACGCAGGCAAGGCTCTGTAAAAGTTAGCCTGAAGTCAGCGCGAAAGCTGGAAAACCAGAGTATTCTAGAGACTAAGGTTTTGATCGACATGTCAGCTTTGAGTGGTTCACCCAATTCTCCTGACGGGGTTGGTTAGGGTGGAGAACACTCTCACCAACTGGATAGGGGTGGGTTACTGAGTAAAGCTTGCTGAACAAATTGCTAGAAGTGCAAAACTAAGAGGTGCAAAACTGGAGTATTAGACGTTGGGTTTTCAGGGAGAAGCAGGGACGGTCGGTTTTGCTTAGGTTGTCTGAGGTTTGTGGGGCCATGTTGGAGGTTGTAGATGAGTGAGCTAAATCACTACGAGCGACTTGGGGTCACGGAAAATTCCTCCTTTGAAGAAATTCAAGACGCGAAGAAGCGCTTGGTTGAGGCGTGTGCGGGCGATCGCCAGGCCGTGGAAGCGATCGAAGCATCCTACGACGCCATTTTGATGGATCGCCTGCGGCAGCGACAGGAAGGCAAGATCAAAGTGCCCGATCGCATCCGCTTTCCAGAGAAACTAGCCGAGCCTCCTCAAGAACCGCCTTCAACGGTTGCACCTAAAGGCCCTGACTGGGTTCAACGGATGATTGACACTCCTAGCCGGGATGATATTCTCTGGCCCGCAGGGCTGTTTCTAGCTGCTTCACTCCTCAGCCTGACTGCACCACCGGTTGCCCTGGCGTTCGGGGTTGGCTTTAGCCTGTATTTCTTGAACCGGAAGGAGCGGAAGTTTGGACGTGCCTTGTTGCTGACTCTGGCAGGGTTGATTTTGGGAGTTTTGCTGGGCCTTCAACTAGGAACTTGGCTGCTGCCTCAATTGATGGCAGTGCAGGTGTCGCAGGAGACCTTCGCGGCACTAGTCACGTTTATTGTGCTTTGGCTGATTAGCAGTTTCCTCCGATAACTAGGGTTGGGGTCGAAACAGGTTCTTGCCTTTGGGGGTGTTGCTTTTGGGGAAAGGATTGACGGGAAGCGACTATCCAGTCTCAGGTGTCCTCAAGAAATGGATCGCTCCCTTGTATCAGGCCGAAAGAGCTAGTCTTCCTTTGGTTAGCGTCAGTTCTGGTTCAGCGGGTTTTGGGGCACCGCGCTGGGCGCGGTGCCCCAAAACCCTTGATGTTTCATGCGCGACTTGTACGGAACATCAAGGGTTTTTGCTGATCCGGAATTCACGTTTGGCGACATTTATGCTTGGGTTTCATTGAATTGGACTCATTGGCCAGGGCTGAAGAGATATGGCGCTACGCGCTCATGATGTAAAACGTGTTTTATGGGAAACTCCGCGCCGCGGGGTTTCCCACAAAACGTTCTGTCCTAATTTATGCGTGTAGCGCTATAAGGGGGCAGCGCTGCCCTCGCAAGTTGGGGATCTGGAGGTGGGATTTTCCAGATCCGGCCTACACAATTCAAGTCCAAACTCCGAGTAGAATATTGGGCACGTTTTACCGCGAACTGGAGTGCTATGAAAATTCTGTCGTCTCTCGGTGCATTCGCCCTCACTGCTGTGAGCCTCGCTCCTGTAGCCCAGGCACAGCAATCTCAGAGGATCAATATCCCCAGCTACTATGCGACGCTGCGCTATGCCGTTTGTCAGCAGCAGTGGAACCGGGCGATCGCCCTTTTGGATCACATGATCGCCTCACCCCAATTCTCACAGCGCGATCGCGACCAGTTGATCGCTTACCAGTTCTCGATCGAACAGTACCGCCGCAATGATACTCGGTTTTCGGTTGTCCCTGGCTGCGAAAATCCATCCAACCAGACCCCTGTCCCTCAGGTCAATCGGAGCGATCGCGCGCTGCCCCAAACCCCTTGACGGTCTGTGCGCGCTGTACATGGATAATCATGTGCATGGATAATCAAGAGTTTCAGGTTATCCAGAATTCACGTCAAAGCAGGTTTTGTCAGCGATGCAATGCTTACGCGCGGGCGTTGCATCACCGACCAACTGAGAATCAATAAGGATTTATTATAAGAATCCGTCTGTAAAGTAGCAGTTTGTCGTGGCGTAAAACGGGCGCGCCGCGTACGTTTTACACCACGACACATTGACTCAATAACCGACGGAGTCGTTATGGGAGTCATGGGGTAGGACAGCACGATCACCCCATGATTCCCGTTGAGTCAACCAGTGCTACCCACCTTACGAAAAGACAAAATCGGTAGGACGCCACACCCGGCCATTGCCGACCAGTTGCACTACATTCCCACCGCTGCCCCGATAACTTGTCTGACCCACAGAGGTGATCGCCTCAAAGGACGAGCCATTGCGGAAGAGCGCCGTTGTGCCCAAGAGAATCAGATCTGAGGGTTGATAGCCCCGGACATCGATGCGATCGCCCGTTCCAAAGTCCGTGATCAGATCCACACCATCTCCCCGCCCAAAGCGGAAGGTGTCATTGCCAATGCCCCCCCGTAACACATCTCCGAACTGCAGGTTTGTCACCCGCACCGCCGTAGATTGATAGACAACTTCCTGGATGAGGTAGTCTGAACTGTCGATAGTGATCGCCGTGGGCGAGGTCACATCGATGTAGGGTTTTGCGGTCAAGACCAGGGTGTCAAACAGGCCAGTCACCGCCAGACGGTAGTCTCCATCTCCCCGATCTGCTGTAAATTCAACGCCCAACCCCTGGCGGTTCACCGAACTCTGGTTGGTGCTGCGCGTCGTCCGATCCTCCATGCGAGTCCCCGTAATGTCCACCTCTTGGCCATCCCGGAAAGCCCGTACCAGACCCACCTCAGTCCCTAGACCTTCGCCCTCCTTTGAGAAGAAGAAACTCAAGTCTAGATAGGCATCTGTGACGTCGGTTGCCCACTGGATAGTGAAGACCTCCGAGCTAACTTGCCCCTCTGGTGCATTGGGATCGTAGTTGATTTCTGCCTGGATAGTGGCAATCGACCCGGCAAATGCACCGGCCACTCCAATCCCATCGGTACTGGCGTAGCTCGTAGGGCTAAGCCCCAGTGTTGTCGGTGGATTCGCTGAAGTATAGCGGGTTGTAGTGCCTGCTAGGTTTGTCCCACTCAAGGTAATTCCCTGGTTCTCGGCAGCGATTAACCACTCTCGGACAAAGGCAGGCAGCCCATTGGCAGGGTCATTCGTGTTGGTGTAGGGGGTGGGGCGACCCAGCACGCCGGTGACTGGAACGGTGGTAACGATGCCGCGATCGCTCCCACCCACCAGCAGGTCATCGCCCCCCCGTCCATCAATGATGTCGTTACCTGCTTCCCCTCCCAACACATCAGGGCCAGGAGTGCCAATGATCACATCATCATTGGGGGTGCCTGCCGCAAAATCATCATTCAGGATAGTGATGGTCGTCCGGGTGAGGCCGCCCAGCGTTGCCCCTCCAGTTGGGTTGGCCAGTTGCAGCACCAGTACTTCGTCTGCTTCTGTCAGCGTATCCCCAATCAGAGGCAAGGACACCGTTTTGCTAGTTTCTCCATCGGCAAAGGTGACCGTCAGTGGGAAGATGTTTTCAAAGTCAACACCAGGAGTAGCAGTCGAGCTGACCAACTCTACTCGCACGGTCACCTCCCCTGAACTGCCCCCCCGGCGCTCGACCGTAGCAATGGGGGTAGCCACCGTTTCTCTGTCTCCTTCGGCAACGCTATTGGCTGGCAGTGAGAAGGAGAGAGAACCTGGAAAATCGTCGTTGAGGATGGTAAAGGTGGTCGTTGCCTGTTGGCCGATGGTGGCTCCCCCCGTGGGGTTGACCAGTTGTAGGGTGAGGGTCTCGTCTGCTTCAATGATGCGATCGCCAATTAAGGCAAGGGTCACATCCTTCAGCGTCTCGCCCTCCGCGAAAGTGAGGGTGAGGGGAAACACATTCACAAAATCAGTCCCCGGTGTTGCCGTGCCACCCACCAGTGCCACCTCAACAGTGACCGTGCCATCTGTCCCGCCTGTGCGTTGCACGGTGCCCACAATCACCTCTGAGTTGCCAATAGTGCCTTCTGCCGAGTTAGAACTGGGGGATGTAAAAGACAGGACACCAGGAATTGGGATAAAGCGATACTCGATGGCGCCAATATCGACCCGTCCCTCTAGAATGCGAGGAAATCCTTCTCCCCGTTGGTCAGTCTCGAGGTCGGCAGGCACCAGACTGTTGCTGCCAGCATTAATGGCGGGGCTGTCTGCCAGGAGGAGATGGGTCAAAGTCAGTCCACCGTTATTGGCTAGTGGCCCCAGCCTTGGATCAATGCGGCTGGTGCTACTCCCCACCCGGTTGTCGTTTACTCCATCCACTAGATTGCTGCCAGTGCCATCGCCGATCAAATTAGCACTGGTGGCTTGCAGGAAATTGCCCGCCACATCTGGGGTGGTTGCCTGGGGGCCAGCATTGTTGGGGGTATCAAAATTGCCCGCCACCAGCGTATTTCTCAACGTGATCAGCCCTGCATTTTGCAGCCCTCCCCCGCTCCCCTGGCCATTGCCATTGGCATCTGCCGTATTGTTGGTCAGGGTGACATTCGTCAGCGTTGCCGTACCACTATTGCGGATCGCCCCTCCATTGCCCCCGGCCTGATTGCCGGAAAAAGTACTATTGACGATGATCAACGTGCCGCCAGAATTGGAAATAGCCCCACCGACTCCTTCGGCAGCCACCTGATTGTTAGAAAAGGTGCTGTTATTGACCCGCAGCGTGCCTTGGTTTTCCACACCGCCGCCCCCAGTGGTGGTGCTGGTGGGAGCGCTGGCTCGGTTGCCATCAATGATGCTGTTGTTAATCGTGAGGGAACCACTCAAGGCATTCAGAATGCCACCCCCTAGGACGGCTTGGTTCCCAGTGATCACACTGTTGTTAATTGTTAAATTACCCCGGTTGGCGATCGCCCCGCCATTGCCAGTACCGGCGTTGCCATTGGTAAGCGTCAGTTGGTCGAGCTGAACCGTGACTCCAGGCTGAATGGAGAGAATCCGGAAATTGGGAGCGGTGCTGGCTCGCTCGATGGTAAGGTTAGCAGCACCCGTCGTATTGCGAATCGTAACAGCATCACTAATTTCTGGCAGGGCAGAGGTTAACGAGATCACCTGCAGGCCATCGGGCAGGTCAAAGAGAATCTCATCGCTACCAGCAGTACGATTGGCTGCCAAAATTGCCTCGCGCAGCGAACCAGGGCCAGAGTCAGCAGAGGTTGTGACGATGAAGGTTGCCATAAAAGAAAAATATAGTAAGAGGAACACACTTTGCCTCACCAAGCTGGCAAGCAAAGCCGGGACACATCAACTTCAGTAAAGGCAACAAGCAAACGCAAAAAGAGCGATGGGCGATGCCAGGGTTCTCCTAGCAGCCTCACAGCAGGCCGAGGATGCTCCGCAAGCGAAACACCACAGATGCCCCTAATTTCTCCTAAAGCTTGGAAAGTCCTCACCACCCCTGAAAGTGATGTCAACTATCGGGAGGACTCTCTCACGCAAGTTCTCAAAGACCCCAACGAACTTCACCCAAGGTTTATTTTTACTCGATTTTTGAGTAACTTCCGTGAAATTACGTTGAAGACTTTCCGTAATCTCCCTCAAGGCGATTTTTGCGAATCCATGACTCCCCAGGTGCAGCGTATGCCCAGCCTCACGGCACACACACGACAACCAAGGCAGATGCATCCCACTGACTTGAAACATTCATGGAGAGATTTCTAGTCTGACACCGCGTATCGAGTAATCGAGCAATTGCATCGGATGCAGCACTGGCACTGATTTCCCTTGCAGTTCCAGATGTTTGCTGATCTGAACAAAGCACCCGATGTTGGCAGAAGCGATCACCGATGCACCCGTGTTCAGTAGATTGGTCACCTTCTGTTGCCCCAGTTCGGCGGCCACTTCCGGTTGCAAGATATTATAGACTCCTGCACTGCCACAGCACAGGGCAGCATCGACTGGTTCTCGCAGTTGCACCCCTGGGATCTGCCGCAGCAGTTGGCGCGGCTGCAAACTGATTTTTTGCCCATGCAGCATGTGGCAAGCATCTTGATAGACCAGTGTGAGGGGAGCATCTTGCAGTGGATGCAGGCTAGCAGTCAGGCCGACCTCTGCCAGAAATTCCTGCACATCCTTTACGGTTTTCACGAAGGCTTGGGCGCGATCGCCATACGCTGGGTCATCCTGCAAAATGGCACCATACTCCTTCAGCGTGTGCCCACAGCCAGAAGCGTTGATCAACACGTAATCCACCCCGGTTTGCTCAAAGGTGTCAATCATTTGCCGCGCTAGGGTTTTGGCCTGCTCTTCCTGGCCTTGGTGGTGGGGCAGCGCACCACAGCAGCCCTGAAGTTTGGGGATCACAATCTCACAACCGTTGGCCGCCAAAACTCTAGCGGTTGCTGTATTGACCTCCGGGTTAAATAACCGCTGCACACACCCCAGAATCATCCCCACCCGGTAGCGGCGCGTTCCTTGGGCTGGAACCACTTCCGGCAGCGGGTCTGCAAAAGCCTGGGGCGAAATTTTGGGCAGCATTGACTCCATCGCTGCCAGTTGGGGCGAAATTTGCTGCAGGAAACCGAGCGATCGCACCATTTGCTGCAAGCCCGACTTTTGATAGATCCCCAAGGGCCGTAGCAACCAGCGCATCCGGTTGGGGTAGGGGAAGACAGAGAAGATCAGCTTGCGGATCAGGGTTTGGGGAAGCGATCGCCCGTAGTTGCGCTCCACCTGCGGACGAGTGGCTGCGATCAACTTGTCGTACTGCACACCCGAAGGACAGGTTGTCACACAGGCCAGACAACCCAGGCAAGAGTCAAAGTGCTGCACCGTACTGGTTGTCAGTGGAGCATCTCCCTCGTTGATAGCGTCCATCAGGTAAATGCGACCCCGGGGTGAATCGGTCTCTTTGCCAATCACCCGATAACTCGGACAGGTGGAAAGACAAAAGCCACAATGCACACAGGCATCGATGAGGTGCGGATCTGGTGGATTGTGGGCGTCAAAACCGGGAAAGTCACTCCTATTCAGGGGGAGGTTGCTCAAGGACTGAGGAGATTCGGACGTTTGCATGGGATCGGCAGGCCAGGAGGAAAAAAGGCAGATCTTGAAGGCTGATTAAGCGCGATGACATCCCCAATTCAGTCAGAGATCACGGGGATCAGAGGTCTTGCAAGAAGCGATCGGGGGACAGTAGGTTTTGGGGATCAAACTGTTGTTTGATTCCTTTCATCAGAGCCAAGGCATTGCCGCTGTAGCCCCACACATCCAGCAGTTGCTTGAGGGGGGTCGGGGCTTCCAGAATTGAGAGGAACCCCCCTTGAGCCTGGCAACGTTGACGGAGTTGCCTCAACTGGTCAGCAGTGATGGCTTCACTGCCAAAGCGTAGCATCCCCAGGCCGCTGCCAGCATGGATCTGTCCTAGCTCAAGCTGAGGGATGATCTGGTGCAACTGGTCCAGAAACATCACTGCCTGAGCCGGCAGTACTCCTATTTTGCAGGTTATCAGCGGTTGACGGGCAGGTGCTTCCCACATTTCTCGTAATCGTTTCCATAGAAGGGTTTCTGGCTCACCACCTAAGGAGTCCACGCCTAATCCCAGCGTTTGCCCAACTGCCAGCATTTGAGCCACCTGTTGTTGCACCCCCACCGCCAGACTCTGAAACCGACAAATGAGTCCCAGCCCATCTCCCAACTCCAGGGTCTGGACCGTGGTGGCGGCCAGCAGTTCAACCGCCGTAGGGGTGAGGGCAGAACTAAGGATGGTCTGGGTGGCTTGGGCGATCGCCTCAGCCTTGCCGGTTAGCACGACTGTTCCAGAGGCTTCTGGCAGCGGATAGACCCGAAAGGTCAACTGGCTCAGCACGCCCAGTGTCCCCCAAGACCCCGTCAGAAGTTTCATCAGGTCATAGCCCGCCACGTTTTTAACCACGCGCCCCCCAGCCTTGGTAATCTTCCCATCTGCCCGCACAAAGGTTACGCCGATCAGCATGTCGCGCACCCCGCCATAGCGCTGTCGCAGGGTGCCCGCGTCAGCAGTCGCCACAATCCCTCCCAAGGTGGCCTGGTCGTCGTAGGTAGGATCGATCGCCAAAAACTGCCCCTTCTGACTCAAAACTGCCTGCAAGTCGACCAGCCGCATCCCGGCCTCAGCCGTCACCGTCAGGTCGCCGTCGGCATGGTCAATCAGCCGATTCAGACGGGCAGTGCTGACGCCCACCTGGATCTCACTGGCCAACCCCCCCCAACCCAGTTTGGTGCCGCTGCCAAAGGGGAGCGATCGCCCCCGGTGTCGGTGCAGCCAAGTCATCACGTCTGCAAGTTGGGCTTCGCTCTGGGGGTAGGCGACACACTCCATCTGGCTGGTGGGGGCAATCGCCCGCCCTAAACGAGTTCGAGTTAGCTCATCCAGAGCGTTCCAGACCTGCACCCCCTCCGACCCAACAATCCCAGATAAGGTTTGGGCAATGGCACTCATGCGTTTCTCAACAAAACCCTACAGTTATTCAGAGTAGCGGGGAGTCTGCCCCGTTGGGGGCACTCGTTTTGTGGCGATCGAGTTTGGGAGCGATTAGCATACCCGGTCAATCGCATCATCAAAATTCTTTAATTCTGCTCAGGATTTTGAGCGTCAGGCAGTGAAGCAATGAAAGGGGTTGTGGATGGCTTCCGCCTGCCACCGTTCAGCTTGAAACCATACCTGGCTGGATTGCTCCCCCCTTTCACCATCAGGATCGTCTCATTATTCCCTATACAGAGCCATGATTGAAGTGTGTCAAATGCTCCTGCCCCGCTGCGCCTATCCCCACCTGAAGACTGACCAGTACAAACAGGTTGCCATGCTTCCTCCCCTCTGGTGCGATCGCGGCAGTGGTCGCCTGAGCGACACTCGCACGCCCAAAATCCAGGCTATCCTCAATCGCCTCATCGAATGGGCCTAGCCACTCACCCCAAAACCCGCTCAACCCGAACTGACGTTACCTAGAGTACTTCTAATTCTAGAAACTAAGGCGACAGATGAGGGCCTGAGGGTGTTGCCCCCTGGCGGAGAAGCTTGTACCTCCCTTGCATCAGATCTGTCGTAAGAGTTTGGGGAATTATAGTGCTACACGCATAGGTTAGGGCAACGCTGGTTGTGGGAAGCCCAGCGGCGCAGAGTTTCCCACAACCAGCGTTTTACATCATGAGTGCGTAGCGCCATAGCCAACGCCATAGCCATAGCCAACGCTGCTCGCAAGCAAGATCTAAAATCGGCATGGGAGTGCGATCGCCAACACGGGATTACTAAGATCATCCGCACGTCATCAACCGCACGTCATCAGACAAAGCTTGCCGACCTGTGGATATCCTCCTCGTTTGGTGCATCCATCTTGCTATGACCTACAGTTTGAGAGTTGCCGATATGCCGTCCACAGAGCGTCCGCGTGAACGGCTAGTCTCCCACGGAGCAAAACAACTATCAAACGCCGAACTGCTTGCTATTCTTCTGGGCACAGGCCAAGGCCCCGGAAAACTCTCTGCGGTAGGACTAGGGCATTTCATCTTGCAAACCCTCAGTCAAGACCAGCGAGACCCGATTGCCTGCCTGCGAGATGTCAGCTTCCACGAGTTGAAGCAAATTCATGGGGTGGGCACCGCCAAAGCCGCCACCATCCTGGCTGCCGTCGAGCTAGGAAAACGAGTGTTCCAGTCGCGCCCTCCGGACAAAACAATCGTGGACGACCCGGCAGTAGCCGCCGCGGTTCTCAGCAACGACCTCATGTGGCAGCCTCAGGAACGCTTTGCTATTTTGCTATTGGATATTAAGCATCGGTTGTTGAGCAGTCGAGTCATCAGCATCGGCACAGCAACCGAGACGCTGGCCCATCCCCGCGATGTGTTTCGTGAAGCCATCCGCCAGGGAGCCACCCGTCTGATCATTGCCCACAACCATCCCTCTGGGAATATCGAACCCAGTTCGGAAGATATCGCTCTAACCCGCCAACTGCTACAGGCAGGGCAGTTATTGGGGATGCCCGTCCTGGACCACTTGATTCTGGGCAATGGGGATTTTCTCAGCCTGCGCCAACACACCAACCTGTGGCAAGATTGCCCCCAAGGAGATTAAGTTCCTGAAACATCATCTCGCCACTTTCTTCCTTCAGGCACTACACTAAGGAACGCAAATGTAATTGATTGGCCCGGTAGCAGTCTGCCGTAGCCTGTAGGGTTGCAGATGTGCAGAGGTAAAGATCTGCCTGATAAACCCTCAGGTGGTTGCGGACAAATACCGTCTGGCATATACTTAAGCCTCAAAAACAAAGCATTATTATAGGCTGCTGAGCCTTAACAGCGAGGAGGAGTCTATTCCTGAGCCACTTACCCTGACCGTCAGCCTGCGAGGGACACGAGAAATCAGGGACAATTGCCAACTATTTCGACTTGCGGGGCTGTTGGATGCATTTTCGGAGCCAACTTTCCGCAAGGTATTTGATAAGTACGTCGAAGAGGGACCACCCAACATGATTCTGGATCTCTCTCAGATTGATTTTGTCGATAGCTCTGGCCTAGGCGCGCTGGTACAAATTGCCAAAAAGCTCCAGAGTTTAGGCGGTAGTATCCAGATTGTGAGTAACCCTAGGGTCACACAAACAGTCAAACTGGTGCGGCTAGAGCAGTTTTTGTCGCTGCGTCCCTCGGTTGAGGCGGCGCTGGAACATCTCAAGAAGACTGAAACTGAATGAACGAGAATGTCTGTGGGAGCTGACAATCAATGCACCAGTTTCCCCACCGATGCCATTCGTTTGATCTGGCTGAGGTGCAACGCCTCTCCCCTGTTGCCCTCGCCTACGTGGGAGATGCAGTGTATGAGCTTTATGTCAGGGTTCATTGTTTAATGCCACCTAAAAAAATTCGAGCCTACCACGCTCAGGTGGTCGCCCAGGTGAGAGCTGAAAGTCAGGCGCAGCAGTTACGATCGCTCGAACCTCATCTCCTGCCAGCAGAACTGGAAATCTTGCGACGAGGACGGAATGCGGCGGCGCGTGGGCCAAAGCGGGTTGATCCGGCGATCTATCAGCAGGCCACTGGGTTAGAGGCGCTGTTAGGTTACCTCTACCTGACTGATCCTGATCGGTTGGCCGAACTCCTGGAAAAGCTTTCGTTTGAAACCATCTCCGCTGATACTCCGATGGTATCCTCTCATCATCCTTAACGTGAATTCGGGATAAGCTGAAACTCCTGCTGTTCCGTGCGCGACGCGCACGGAACAGCAGGGGTTTT
>DVEB01000232.1 GCA_015295905.1 Synechococcales cyanobacterium M55_K2018_004 | reverse complement strand
GGAGATTCGCCCTCTGCGGGGCGAATCTCCAACGCCGGATTTTTATACTGAGAATTGCTGCCGGATTGACTGCACGGATTGACTTATTTGGTATGGTCAAGGCTAAATAGGTATGTTTACCTTGTCGCATTTCTCGCGCAGCGAAGGGCCAGATTCTTCTGGTACAACTCATGGGTGAAACATTCATCTAAACTGCTCAGTCAGAGACACTATCTGAATTCAAGGAATCAAAGTCTGCATGGAATCGGCGACGACGCTTAAAGGGCATACTGTTCAAAATGCGGTACGCGAGGTTGGCATCAACCCCAATTACTGGTTTCCAGTTGCCTGGGCAGAACAGCTTCAGCCCGGACAGGTAATCTCCGTCATGATCTGGAAGCAACCGATCGCCCTCTATCGCGACCTACAGGGAGCCGTCTACGCCCTGGAGGATGCCTGCCCCCACAAGGGCGTGGAATTGCATAAGGGAGAAGTCAAGGGCGATCGCCTCGTCTGCCCTTACCACGGTTGGGAGTTTACCCCAGATGGTCAGTGTGCTAGCATTCCCTACTTTCCTCCGGGCCAAAAGTTGCCCTGTGCCCAGGCCCGTAGCTTCCCGGCACAAGAGAAATACGGCATCGTCTGGGTATTTCCTGGCGACCCGGCTCTGGCGAGCCAGCGTCCCCTTCCAGCAGTCCCGGAGTACGACGATCCAGACTGTTTTGCGATTCCCATCACCGGACACTTCCAAGCCCACTTTTCCATCTGCAACGAAAACACGATGGATGTGTTTCATGGGTTTTTGCACAAGAACTTGCAGGGTTGGTTTGACCCTGTTTTGCTTGATCTGAAGGAGTCGGCCTGTGAAGTGCGGGCCGACTACCGCGTCTGCTATGAAGGCTGGATAACGAAGGTGTTGGGCTTGAGCCAGGATGGTAACCGCACGACTCGCATTGTCTCGGTTCACTACTCCTATCCTCACTATCACAGCACCCTGGAAGGGGTGTCTTCGCTGTACCTGATGCGTCTCCCGGTTGGCCCGCAAGAAACTCGTTCCTTCTCCATTTTGTTTCTGCGGTTGCCTTTCCCCCGCTGGATTGTCCGCCCGTTGCACAAGCTGCTGATGCCGACCATCCGCGATCGCCTCTTTATGCCGTTCCTGCTTCAGGATGTGGAAATGATGGAGAGCGAACAACGCAACTACATAGCGAACCCAAACCGACGCTATGTGGAAGTGAATCCAGCAATTATTGCGTTGCAGCGAGTGATTCTCCGGCAGTATGAGCAATATGTGCAACAATCAAGTCAACTATCGGGCCGTGGTGTGAGTCAATCCAAGCCTCAACTGGGAGACGATCCATCTACAGCGATCGCCACTGTGCCAGCAATTGAGGGCGAACCAGTTTCTGTTGCGATTGATCACTCCAGAGCATGAAAAGCCAATGCCATCACGCGAAACCTGACCGCTTTGATCATCTTCTGTCAACGTTTGGACCCATTGATTTTGAACCCATTGATGTTGATGAGCTAATTTTGGGTTGCAGTCTAATTATCCCCAAGTTCGTTGGTCATCCATCTCTCCCTGTTTTGGTCACTCTTGGGGGTGTCACACCAGCGAGGGTTGACTTGCTTGGGCTGTGGTATCTATAAATTTTAGCTGCTTATCAAAGTGCAGTGTCCTGTTTGCTGCTAATCCAGAAGTCGATATGCTACCTAAGACACTAAGGTGAGGGGAGTTTACTGTGCAAGTTGTTAAGGAATACGTTCAGCGCTGGTATGAGAGTGGGCTTGACCCCGATGAGTATATTTGCCATCGCAAACAGGGCAACCTGGTGGAGATTGAGGAAGCCAGCACCGGCAGACGACGCACGGTTCTGACGTTTTGCACCAACGATGTTTTAGGTCTGGTGCAAAACCCCGCAGTGCAGCAAGCTGCCATCGATGCCATCGTAAACTACGGCACCTCAAACAGTTCGACGTCGGTGTTGAGTGGGCGGATTGACCTGCACCGTCGGCTAGAAGACGAAATTTCTGCCTTCAAGCACCTGCCCCACACCCAACTATTTCTCAACGCCTGGATGGCGATGCAGGCGTTGATGGATGCCTTCTGCCATTTGGCCATCCCCGTGCCTGGATTTCAGAACACGCGCGAAACCCTCATCCTCACCGATGTGTTGAACCATGGCTGCATTGTGTCTGCCCTGGCAAATGCAGGCACTCGGTCGGGAAAACTGTTCGGCTACAGCCCACGGGTGCGGGTGCGTGCCTATCGCCACTGTGATATCGAGGACTTGGCTCGTAAGCTGAAGCGCTACGTTAAACCCGATGACCGCCTGATGGTGGTGTCGGATGCTGTCTTCTCGATGGATGGCGACCTAGCTCCCCTGCCGGAAATGATCGATGTGTTGTCGAACTACGAGGGGAGTGTCCTTGTTATGGATGAGGCCCACGCTAGTGGAGCCATCGGTGCCACAGGACGGGGGATCTATGAGCACTTTGGCATCCTCCCTCAAGATGCGATCGCCCGTGGTGTTGTTCCCCTGATCATGACCACCTTCTCCAAGTTTGGGGCTTCGGTTGGTGCCGCCATCAGCACCCATGTCGAAGAACTCAAGCCCCTCCTTAATGTTTCTCCCACGTCCATTGGTACTTGCTCCTTGGCCCCCCCGCTGACGGCGGCAGCGCTGGAAGCCATCCGGCAAGTACGACAGCACCCTGAGCTGGTGCAGCGCCTGCAAGAGAACACTCGCTATCTGCGCGAACGCTTGGTAGAGAACGACTTTATGGCGATCGGGGAAACCAATGTGATCCCGGTGATTTTGCCTGATGACGTCAATCCCAAGCATTTTGCCCGCGCCCTGATGAACGACCACGGCCTCTGGGTATCACCCATCTGGTTCATCGCTAAGCCCCGTTTACGCATCACTGCCAATGCAACCCATACGCGCGAAGAGATGGATCGCTTGGTGGCAGGCATGGTCGCAGTGCGCGATCGCGTCTATAAACAGACCATCAGCGCCTAGCCAAGCTCCTCTGATACCGACTCCGTTGGTGATTGGGGCAGTGTGTTGTGATGTACAGCGCTACACGCATAGGTGAGGACAATGCCTTTAATGGGAAACTCCGCGCCGCGAAGTTTCCCATTAAATGCGTTTGATATCATGAGCGCGTAGTGCCCTACAAAGCTATTCCATTTCAACCCAAAGACCTTCAACCCAAAGACCCAAAGACTGCATTTTTGTGCGGCCTTTGGGTTGAAAGGGCCTTATGCCTGACCCACTAAAGCAGACAACACACTCTGGAACATGCGCAGGCCATCGGTACTGCCAAGGGCAGCATCGGAGGCCCGTTCAGGGTGGGGCATCATCCCTAACACATTGCCCCGACGATTACAAATCCCAGCAATGTTATTGAGAGAGCCATTGGGGTTTGCCCGCTCTGAGACGCCTCCGTTGGCTTCACAGTAGCGAAACACCACCTGTCCGTTTGCTTCCAGTTCTGCCAGGGTGTCGGCATCGGCGTAGTAGCATCCCTCACCGTGGGCGATCGGGAGTGTAATAACTTCTGCCGGTTGGTACTGCTGGGTAAAGGGCAGGTGGGTCTGTTCCACACGCACAGGGACGCGATCGCAGATAAAGTGTAGGTCTCGGTTTCGCATCAACGCCCCTGGTAGCAAGCCTGCTTCGGTCAATACCTGGAAACCGTTACAAATGCCCAGCACCAATCCACCCTGCTCGGCATGACGGATAGTGGCTTGCATAGCAGGCGAGAAACGGGCGATCGCCCCACAACGGAGGTAGTCGCCATAGCTAAAGCCACCTGGCACGATCACCACGTCCACATCGCTCAGGTCGCTCTCTTCGTGCCACACCATGCGGGTGGGCTGCTGAAGCAGGTCTCGGGTCACCATTGCAACGTCGCGATCGCAGTTAGAACCGGGAAACACAAGGATGCCAAATTTCATGCCAGCACCGGGTTCAGTTCAATCCGGTAGTTTTCAATCACCGGGTTTGCCAGCAGTTGGTCACAAATCTGATCGAGTTGGTTGTGGGCCTGGGTCTCGTCAGGAGCCGTCAGCGTCAGCTCAACGTATTTACCAATGCGGACCTGATCCACATTGTGGTAGCCCATGTGTTGCAGTCCAGCTTGCACTGCGGTACCCGCCGGATCGAGCACAGAGGGCCGCAGCGTCACATAAATTTTTGCCTGAAAAGTCTGGCTCACAATTGCTGTCAAGGCTCAAAAAGCAAAAAAACCTCCCTCATTCTATCGCCTATCGCCCCTGAAGTGCTGGCTACGGAAGGTGGGGAAGGTGTGCCGCTGATCTCAGAATTTCAAAGACACTAACCGAACGGCCTATGATGGAAGGAACGGCAGGTTGTTTTGATTGGTCAATCTCCCGCAGGACAAAAACCGCTACCATACCTGGCTATGAAAGCCCATCGCACCCGCAGTCAAGATCGTATCTTTAATTTGCTGAAGGCTCAGAACCAGGCACTTTCGGCCCAGAGTATCTATATGGAGTTGCGAAAGGAAGGACACAGCATTGGCCTCGCAACGGTTTACCGGGCGTTGGACGCACTCAAGCTGGAAGGGGTAGTGCAGGTGCGGACTCTGGCAACGGGAGAATCGCTCTACAGCGCCAACCAGGAAGACCGTCATCACCTGACCTGTTTGCAATGCGGTGACTCAATCCCAATTCATGAGTGCCCAGTGCATGACCTAGAAGAACAGTTGCACAAAGCCTACCAGTTCAAAATCTACTACCATATGCTGGAGTTTTTTGGCCTGTGTACTCAGTGCCAGCAGGCGATCGCCCAGGACTAAACAACATTCGAGGTTGGCGAGTCGTTGGCGAGTTGCCTAGACACACCTCCCACGACTCCACCCTGACGTTCAACCGGACTGCTACACCTGATTAACGTAACGTGAATTCCGGAAAAGCAAGGGATTTGGGGCACTGTATACCACGCGGTGCCCCAAATCCCACTTAACCAGAACTGACGTTAGATTACTTCTGGGACTCGTCCATCATCGACAGCATGCCTTGAAGGGCCGCTGGGATGCTCTTGGGATCCATAAACATGACCTTACTGCTTTCGCTGGTGCCAATCTTGTTCCCCATTTCTAGATAGTTGAGCGCTAGGAGCACCTGTCCGGCTTCGAGGGCACGGGAGTCGCTCTTAAGCGCCTGGGTGACAATCTGAATGGCCTCAGCAGTGGCCTGAGCCTTGAGCACCTGGGTTTGTCGCTCGGCCTGGGCCGCCAGAATAGCAGCCTTTTGTTCGGCCTCTGCTTGCAGGATCACCGATTTTTGCCGCGCTTCGGCATCCAACACCTGGGCATCTGCCCGACCTCTGGCCGCATTCACTGCCGCCTCGCGCTCCCCTTCAGAGGTCAAAATCGCGGCCCGCTTGCGACGTTCTGCCGACATCTGCATTTCCATCGACTCCTGCACCGCTGGCGAAGGCACAATATCACGCAATTCTACGCGAGTCACCTTTACCCCCCAGGGGTCGGTCGCAATATCCAGTTCTCGTAGCAGCACCTCATTCACTTCGCTGCGGGCGGTAAAGGTGTCATCTAGTTCGAGCTTGCCCATCTCAGACCGAATCTGGGTCAGCACCAAGTTCACCATCGCTGCTTGGAGATCTTGGACTTTGTAGTATGCCTTCTCCATATCGATGATCCGCCAGTACACGACGGCATCCACATCAATGGCAACGTTGTCACGGGTGATGCAGCGCTGTTTGGGAATATCCAGTACCTTTTCGCGGATGGTTTCCTGAAATGCAACCCGGTCAATAAAAGGGACAACGATGTTCAAGCCGGGGCCAAGTTTTTTGTTATAACTGCCCAACCGTTCCACTAAGACTTCATTCCCTTGGTTGACAATTTTGACGGAACTCGCTAGCCCCGCACCACCCAGCGCAATGATGATAAATGCGAAAAAACTTTCCATGTTGACCTCAAAACCACTTTTCAGAGGAGCGTTGTTTGTTGATTCCCCTTGTCTCAGGGGGGGAGCAATCGTTCGGGGACGACAATTAGGGTTGTTCCCCGCCGCCCCACAACATAGACTTTTTCGTGAGGAGCGATCGCCATGTCTTGGTCATCACAGCGAGCCTGCCAGGAATTGCCCTCGTAGAGTACTCGTCCCGTCTGACCTGGGGCGATCGCCGTTAGCGTCTCCGCCTCACGAGAATCTTCGATCAGCCTAGGTCGGTGTTTTGGCATAAAGCGGCGAGTCAAGAGTGTCAGCAGAATGGAGAGCACCATCCAGATAACAACCTGAAGGCCGACACTGGGAATAAACAGGGCGAGGAATGCCACCAGAATGGCACTGATGCCCATCGTAAATTCGACAAAGGCGGTTGGCAGGATCATCTCCATGACACAGAGCAGAACACCTGCGATTAACCAAAGGACTGGAGGACTCATGGGCAAGACCGAGGAATTGAGCAGCAGAGGTTGACCGAACGAACTGGTTGCACAGACTCATGATAAACAGTCACCCTGAGAACCGCTGTTAATTTGTTTCGTGTGATGGTTTCGCGTGGAAGCCAGAAATTAGCCCCAGAGAACCTTAGCCAGAGAATTGAGTGCCTTCAACGATGAGATAGACGTGCAGGGGATGCCCCAGTTGCGTTTCTGCTGAGAATGAGCAGCGCGATCGCAGGAATTGCTTAGAAGAATTGCCCCTGAGACGGCACAATTGGACACACTCTGAGTATGCTTAGTTCTAAACCACACTGAGCCGCTGCAGGTTTCCGGAAATCTAGAGCGACGGTCGTGAGCGTTTGACTCGTGAGTGTTTGACTCTAGAGGCTGACTGTGAGAGTCCGCCGGACTGGCAATTGCCTCAGAGGCGCTGCTAACCTTTGCCCCCCTCAATCCACTCCAGCAATGAAACCATCTGCTGCATCGATGCAATGCCCCAACCGCCACTGCCTATACGATGAAAATCCACTGGGTCAGTCTCACTGCGTCCAGTGCGGAACCGCATTGATCTATCGATTTCTAGGCGTGGTTGGTGAAGGAGAGATGCAGGCTGCCGCTGGGACACTGGTGGGCGATCGCTACTGGGTGATTGCTCCGCAGATCTGGCTGGACACACAACCGATCCAATCTCCTGAAGTGCCTGCCGAAATGCCAGAGAGCGCCCTGCCCTACCTTTACTTGCATCCCTACCAGTTGCATCTGCCGATGCTGTACGGATTTTTCTCAACACCGACCGGACAGCTCATGCTATTGGAAAATATTCCGGTTGAACAGAATGGCAAACCCCTGCCAACCCTGCTCTCTGCCTTAAAGGGAGCCTCCTCCACACGGCAGTTGTACTGGTTGTGGCAAATGCTAGAACTGTGGGGGCCACTCAAGGGGGTGGGAGTTGCCAGTAGCCTCCTCATCTCAGGCAATCTGAGGGTCGAGGGGTGGCGGCTGCGGTTGCGATCGCTATTCACCGACGCCTCAACGACTTCGCTCCAGGCCGATGACCCCCTCCCTTCGACTGGCCCCACCTTACGAGACATGGCAAATCTATGGATGGCCTGGATGGATGACGTTCACCCGGCGATCGCCGCCCCCCTCCAGGCCCTCTGTCAGCAGATGCAAGCCCTGGCTGACACCCCAGACACCTTCAAGGCTGTTTCTGCCCGCTTGAATACATTGTTGCTCCAGCAGGCGGCACAACTGCCCCTGCGCCTGACGATCGCCGGGGCCACCTCACCAGGACCACAGCGCCCCCAGAACGAGGATGCCTGCTATCCCCTAACAGCAGATCCCGGCGATCCACTCATGCCCCAGGTGGCGATTCTCTGCGATGGCATTGGGGGCCATGCTGGGGGTGAGGTGGCCAGCCACATGGCGGTGCGATCGCTCCAGCTTCAGGTGCGGGCTTTGCTAGCAGAAATTGCCGAACAGGTCGAAGTGTTGCCCCCTGAAATCATCTGCCAACAACTGGAGGCGATGGTGCGAGTAGTGAACAACCTGATCGCCACGCAAAACGATAGTCATGGCCGCTCCTCTCGTCAACGCATGGGGACAACCCTGGTGATGGCGGTGCAGATTCCGCAGCGGGTGGCAACGGCCAGTGGCGATCGCAATGCCCACGAACTCTACCTGGTGCATACCGGAGATAGCCGTGCCTACTGGTTTACTGCTAACAGTGCAGCATTGCTGACCGTTGATGATGATCTGGCCGGGCGGGAGGTGCGGACTGGACGCAACACCTACCGAGAAGCCCTCAAACGCTCGGATGCAGGCGCACTCACCCAAGCCCTAGGCACTCGCGATGCCAATTCCCTCTACCCCACTGTGCAACGGTTCATTGTGGAAGAGGATGGGGTTTTGTTGCTCTGCTCCGACGGCGTGAGCGATAACGGCCTGGTGGAGGAAAACTGGAAAGACTCGACCCGGCTCTTGCTGCAAGGCAAGATGACCCCTACAGAGGCGGCCCAGTCCTGGGTTGCTTTGGCAGATCTACAAAATGGTCACGACAATGCTTCAGCCGTGGTCATGGTCTGTCGCGTGGCCCGGGAAGCCCCCCACTTGCCCGACCCCTCGGCACCGATCCCACCCACTAACGCTCGACAGATGGCGACTCAGGCCGCTGCTGCCCAGGCGACCCCTGCTCCCTCTGGGCAAGCCTTAGAATCCTCCGAGGCGCTGTTGTACGACAGCGCCACCGAGCCCTCTCCGGCGGTTGTGCCCCCGATACCAGCAGAACAGCGGCGTGTCAGTTGGCTAGGGCTGACCTTGGGCGTCATGGTATTGATGTTTACCCTGGGGGCGGCTGGAATCATTGCATGGCAGACCTTTGACTCAGAAGGCTTTCAACGGTTCTGGAACCGCTTATCGACACCGCAATCGCCTCCATCTCCGTCCCCTGCCCCCGCCTCGCCCATCCCGCCCACTCTTCCTGCTCCCCCTGCCCCATCACCCTGAGGCTGAGACGCTGAAGGGTGATCATCCTGTGTCAAGATAGTGGAGGTGTTAATTTTGTCTCAACAGAAGCCGGGGCTGTCCTCGGTCTTGTCATTTGTACCGCCTACAGAGTCAGATCATGGACTGACGGTATGGCATCGGTCGTGTGAGCAGGGTATACAACAGCATATGAAAGTTGGCGATCGCGTTCGGGTTAAAGAGTCTGTCCTGGTTTATCATCACCCAGAGCACCGCAATCAAGCGTTTGACCTGAAAGGGCAGGAGGGTGAGGTGGTTGCTATAGTCAATGAATGGCAGGGCAAGCCGATCAGTGCCAACTTCCCCATCCTGGTGAAGTTCACTCCCAAATTCAAAGCCCATCTGCGCGAAGGGGAGTTAGAGGTTTTAGAGTCGGGCAATGTCTAGGAAGATGCCTAGGAAAACGTGGCCCCCTGCATTAGAGCGAGTTAACCAAAGTCCTGAGACTGGGGAACACAGATGTTTTCCCTTAAGATGGACACTTGTGACAAGATGGGCACTTATAACGCAAACCAGTCGTCTCTGTGTTGTGAAGGCTCAGCCGCTTCGCTGAAGGCAGGTCTTGCATCTCCTGCGAATATGCCCTGCCGGATATCCATGCCAAGACTGAGCCACCTCCCATCCTGCAGTGATTCAGTAGGATGGAATTAACCTGATCCCTTAAGCAATATTACTCGTGCGGTAGAGCTATGGCTTCCAAATCCCAAGTATCCCGTTTTCTCTCGACTCTGGCGATCGCCGGGTGTCTCGCCAGCGGCTTTACTCCTGTCGTTCTAGCCCAGGGGTTGCCTGGTCTGACCATCTTCAGCGGTGTTGCGCGGGAGAACCAACTCGGCTATCGACTTGACTTCAACGGTCGTCCTGGCTTTATTGACCGCTATCGGCTCCGCATCCCCCGTCGTAAGATGGATGCTGCCGTCTCGGAAATTCGCATCACTTATCCACAGACCTATCGCGGCTCTTTTGATACCCGGCGGATTCAGGTGAAAGTCAACGGCAACGTAGTCGAAATTGAACAACCAACCTGGGATCGAGAAAACCGAGAGATCATGATTTATCCGCGTGAGCCGATTCCAGCCGACACACGGGTTGAAATTGTGCTGTCTAATGTCCGTAACCCTGACAACGGCGGCACCCACTATTTCAACGTTCAGGTGCAGTCGCCGGGTGCAGTTCCCCTGATGCGCTATCTAGGCACCTGGATCATCTCGATCGGGAACAGCTAACGTCAGTTTGGGTTAAGAGAGGTTTGGGGTACTGCGCCCGGCGCGGTGCCCCAAACTCTTTGCTTATCCGGTATTCACAGCGGATAGTGAAATAGTGAAAGTCAAGCCTAGACGAATGCTTGCATAGAGCGCTATGATAGACGATTGTGAGTTTTATGAAAGCAAATGAAAGCCGAGGAAATCATCCGCTCAATTGAAGCGGAGCAACTCAAATCAAATCTTCCAATTATTCACGTCGGTGATACCGTTAAAGTTGGTGTTGTGATTCAGGAAGGGGGCAAGGAGCGAGTTCAGCCCTACGAAGGCACCGTGATTGCCAAGCGGAATGGTGGCATTAATGAGACGATTACTGTCCGCCGTATCTTCCAGGGGGTTGGGGTAGAGCGGGTATTCTTGCTCCATTCTCCCCGCGTAGCCAGCATTCAAGTCCTGCGTCGTGGTAAGGCGCGTCGTGCGAAGCTCTACTATCTGCGCGATCGCGTTGGTAAGGCAACCCGCTTGAAGCAGCGTTTCGACCGTGCGCTCTAGCCTGCGTTCAGGTGTTATTGCTTGCCTCAGTAGAGTACCGTTAGCAAACAGTTCTCGGCTTTACTTTCCATTTCTACCGTTCTTTCAAGATGGCAACGGGAATTCATGGCTGTTTGCTAACGGCTTACTGATAAACTAGAGAAAGAGGGATTGTCTGCTTTCATTTCAGTCTCTCTCATGCGTCCTTAGTTCAGTTGGTAGAACGCAGGTCTCCAAAACCTGATGTCGGGGGTTCGAGTCCTCCAGGGCGCGTTCAAGTAAAAAAGTTCAGGCTATAGGATTTAACGTCAGGTCTGGTTAAGCGGGTTTTGGTGCACCGCCCCCGGCATAGTGCCCCAAAACCCTTGATGTTGCGACTAAGTTTGAGCGTTTTAGGGAGAAGTGTAGCTGTGTCACGCTTCTCTCCAGTAAGAGTCCAGACTCATGTACCCACAATCCTTAATGGTCAGTTGCCAAAATCTGCCCTGCTGTTAGCGTCAGATCTGGGAATTCGATAGAGACAATGGCCTCCTGGTTGCCAAACACGCCGACCTCCCGGTAAGCATCTCCCTCCAGGGTTAGCACCATCACCGTTTGGGCCACGGGGTCAATCAACCAATATTCGGTAACCCCAATCGCTGCGTATTGTGCCCGTTTGTGGAGGTAATCTCTATCTCGGTTGGCCTTGCCGGGGCTAACTACCTCTGCGATCAGGCGAGGAGGGGGCATATCTAGGGTAATGGTGAGTCGTCGTTGAGTGAGTTCTAGATGTTCGGGGCGCAGCACCACCAAATCAGGAAAGCGGTTGGCAGGGTCTCCGGGGTGTAAAACCGGGACCTGTACCTCGCAAGCATGAATCCGCACCAAGCGACGGCGCACCACTTGAATTAGGTAATCGCGCAGGTTCAAGGCAAGCCAATTATTCAGTTCTGACTCTGGCGGCAACTCGACTAGCTCTCCATCGATTAATTCGTAACGCCCTTCCATCGGCGTTTCATCGCTATAGGAGAGATACTCCTCAAAGGTGGTGAATTTTACCTTGGCTTGGGTCATCATCCGTTTCCCACTGACGGTGCTTTGATCTTAACGTGCAACAGGCGATCGCCCACCAGGATGTCAACTGTACTGCATGAGACTAGTGCTAGTTGTCCTGACTTTCTGTCTCGAAAATCTGCCCTGCCGTTAGCGTCAGCTCTGGAAATTCGATAGAGACAATGGCCTCCTGGTTGCCAAACACGCCGGCCTCCCGATAAGCATCTCCCTCCAGGGTTAGCACCATCACCGTTTGGACCACGGGGTCAATCAGCCAATATTCGGGAACCCCGATCGCTGCGTATTGTGCCCGTTTGTGGAGGTAATCTCTATCTCGGTTGGCCTTGCCGGGGCTAACTACCTCTGCGATCAGGCGAGGAGGGGGCATATCTAGGGTAATGGTGAGTCGTCGTTGAGTGAGTTCTAGATGTTCGGGGCGCAGCACCACCAAATCAGGAAAGCGGTTGGCAGGGTCTCCGGGGTGTAAAACCGGGACCTGTACCTCGCAAGCATGAATCCGCACCAAGCGACGGCGCACCACTTGAATTAGGTAATCGCGCAGGTTCAAGGCAAGCCAATTATTCAGTTCTGACTCTGGCGGCAACTCGACTAGCTCTCCATCGATTAATTCGTAACGCCCTTCCATCGGCGTTTCATCGCTATAGGAGAGATACTCCTCAAAGGTGGTGAATTTTACCTTGGCTTGGGTCATCATCCGTTCCCCACCGACGGTGCTTTGATCTTAACCTGCAACAGGCAATCGCCCTGCTAGAGTGTTACGCCTTAGAATGTCCCTGTGGATAGTTAAGTGAATAAGTTGCCCCCTGATTTAATTTTGCTCGATGCCATGATGCCTGCAAATGAGATTACAACACATCTGGAAGAAGCACTGTGAATCAAACGGGCAGATTATACGCTGTGATGAACAAACGCCTGAGCGATCGCCCCTTCCTAGCGGGAGACTTCTACTCAATTGCTGACATTGCCTGCTATCCCTGGATCGTTCCCTACGAGCGGCAAGGCCAGAATTTGCAAGACTTTCCCCATCTCAAGCGCTGGTTTGAGGCGATTCAGCAGCGGCCTGCCACCCTGCGCGCTTATGTCAAGGCTGAGGAGTTCAAAGCCCAGCAAGCCAGTGTGGAAGAGTCGCCATCGCTTCTGTTTAACCAGTCTGCTGCAACGATTAAGACGTAGAGACTGATTGAATGTGAATTCGGGATAAGCTGAAACCCTTGCTGTTCCGGGCGTGTCGCGCTCGGAACAGCAAGGGTTTTGGGGCACCGTCGAGCTTACCCAATCAGTCGAGTCCCTCTTGCCATAAAGTCCAGCAGGAATTGCTGGTGGGGAGGAGCCAACGGACAGACCTTGCCTGCTCGTTCAGAGTGGCGATCGCCCCTAACAATATCTTCGCGGGTCAGCAGGCCTAGGTCCCAGCCCTCATGCAGTTCCAAGTCTTCCAGCGGAACAGTGAGGGGGGCATGAAAGACATGACGGATCACTTCTGTTGTGGGGAAGCTGCCAAACAGTTCAATCACCGGGGGCGCGTAGCGGATCTCTTCCATCAGTTCTCGTTCCATTGCGATCTCTGGCGTCTCGCCGGGGTCGAGATGGCCCCCAAAGAAGCCCCAATATCCTGGCCAAAAAATGTTGGGATTGTCGTCACGGAGTTGCATCAGGAACGCATCTTCGCGATAGAGGATGGCGATCGCCACTTCCACAGGTGGTTTGTTCATGGTTTGCTCCTAGGCTTTCACGCGACCTCGTCTGTATTCCAGCATCTCTAGTCAATCAACAAGTCAATCAACGGTCAGTCCAGCCATTGCCGATGCTGTTCTTCCAGATAAATCTCACCCAACTCCTGACCTGCGACGGGAATACTTTCAAAGCGAATTGTCCCCCGAATTCTAACCGTTTGCCCCGGTTGCACCGTGGTATCCGGGGTAACGATCCAGATGGTGCCTGTAGCATCTCGTAGTTGGTAGACCATCGCATTCACCAGGGGGACACGATTGCCCACCTGTCCCTCTAGGTAAACATCAACTCCCAGAGTATCCGTGGCCTGCCGCACTGTCTCCACCGTAACGGGCTGTTGCAGCAGTGTTTGTAGGTTGAGGCGCACGGTTTTCTGGGAGAGCGCTAGGGTGGTGAGGGCGATCGCTAGGATAAACCCGCCCAACCCGACCAATCTTCGATGTTTGCGATGGTTCTTGCGAGGCATGGGCTAGTAGGCGTTGCTGATGGAAGCAATCATTTTTTGCATGAGAGGCGCACTCAAAAATCATATTTGGATTCAACGATGCCAGGGTAATCGTCCCAATTGAAATACAGGATGGGACCAACAAGGACGAGACGAACAGAATGTGGCAGGCAACCGGCTGAAGGCATTGCACCATCAAGGCTTCTGCAACCAGCAATTCTCAGTATGACCACCAGAACCCCCAAATGAGGACCGCTGTTGTGCAATCTGCTGTTGTGCAATCCAAAATCACAAATGACGTGTGAATTCGGAATATGCTGAAATCCTTGCTTTTGCGGGCGCGGTGCCCCCAACCCTGCTGAAGCCAAACTGACGTTAAAATGACATACGTCTATGCTGGCGTCTATGCTGGAGGCCACTGTTGAACGTCCTGTTTCTGCACAACAATTTTCCGGGGCAGTATCTCCACATAGCACCAGCGATCGCCAGGGACCCCAACAACGTGGTGGTGTTTGGCACCAAAAACACTGACCCCACGCAGTTAGAAGGGGTTCACAAAGTGAATTTTGCCCCAGCGCGGGAGGCGAGTCCCAACATCCATCACTACGTCAGACCTTACGAGAACGCAGTGCTGCATGGGCAGGCGGTTTACCGGCTAGGGGAACAGCTCAAGGCAGCAGGATTTATTCCCGATGTCGTCTGTGCCCATTCCGGTTGGGGTGTAGGGATGTTCATCAAAGATACCTTCCCTCAGGCATCGTTATTAAGTTATTTTGAATGGTTTGGCCAGCCGCAGGGAGCCGATCTCGACTTTGACCCCGCCTTTCCGCTCTCTGCCGATGATGTTTTGCGAATCCATGCCAGTAATGCGGCCTTACTGATGGATCTGTATCGTTGCGATCATGGCATTTCGCCAACTGTGTGGCAACGTTCCCAATTTCCGCGCGAGTTTCACTCAAAAATTACTGTGTTGCACGACGGCGTAGACACCGACTATTTTCATCCAATTCCTGGAGCAAAACTAGTTTTACCCAATCTGGATCTTGCCCACGTTGAGGAACTCGTCACCTTCGTGGCTCGCGGCATGGACTCCTACCGGGGCTTTCCGCAGTTCATCCAGGCGATCGCCCTTGTCCTCAAGCAGCGTCCCCACTGCCATGTGGTGATCGTGGGCAGCGATCGCGTTGCCTACGGGCCACCCCCGCCAGGACACGAGAGTTACAAGTCCTGGATGCTGGAGCGAGTCTCGCTGGATCTCTCTCGTGTACATTTCGTGGGGTTATTGAATTACGGTCACTACAAAAAAGTGTTGCAAGCTTCCTCTGTGCATGTGTATCTCACCCGTCCTTTTGTGCTGTCCTGGTCGTTGATGGAGGCCATGTCTAGTGGGTGTTTAATTCTTGGCTCCAAGACTCCCCCCGTGCAGGAAGTGATCGAGCATGGGGTTAATGGCCTGCTGGTGGATTTTTTCGATGTTGAGGCGATCGCCAGCCAAATTGAAGCCGTCCTTACTCACCCCACCTCTTACCAGGAATTACGAGTAAATGCCAGGAAGACAATCTGCGATCGCTATGCGCGATCGATGCTTCTACCCAAACAAATTGAGCTAATCAAATCATTTGCTGACTTGAGAGCGTAAATCATGGCACAGCGTTGCCGTATCATAATTTTTGCCAGAGATCTTTTGCCAGCGAGCTTTTACCAGAGATCTATTGACTCACAACATGATTTAACTCATCCAGCGTCATCGGCTGTTGTGACATCACATAGCGGGTGCCCTGAAATGTTGAAATCAACGTCAGGTAGTAGTCAGGCTCCTCACCTTTAGAAATCCGATAGACGCGCACACCCGTATCTTGTTCAAGATCCAACTGCTCAATTTCAAATCCTTCTGTCTGCAAGCCCTGCACCAGATTAGTCGCAACTTCTCGCCACTGCGTGTTGTTTGTCTGCCAGCAATCATCGCGTCCAGCACACCCCTGCTGTGCCCCCGCAACTGCAGGGTGTGCATTCACCAACGCCACCAAGGTTGACTCTGGGGAAGTTTCGGTAGCGGTTTTGGTCTCAGCAGGGGGAGAGGGCGGCACAGCCTGATCGGGCG
>DVEB01000221.1 GCA_015295905.1 Synechococcales cyanobacterium M55_K2018_004 | reverse complement strand
TGTAAAGTAGCAGTTTGTCGTGGTGTAAACCGACTCAATAACCGACGGAGTCGGTGTGAGGTGTTTGAGCGGAAGAGATTTCCACCTAGAACGTTAGACTCCCCTTCACACAACGTAATGATTTCAGTGAGTTTTCCGCTCATCTCAGGCTTTAGACTTTCTTACAGACTGTAAAATGCCAGGATTTTGGGTAGGCATGATTTTGGGGGTGAGCGATCGCCCGCAAGTCATTGCTTGCTGTGGGGACACCCTCTCCCCCGCTGGCCCTTGTCACAACTTTTCAAAGCAAACAAAAAAGCAAACAAATTTTTGTGCGTTTTCGTTCTGCTGCTGTTTACCCTGCAAAACCATTTATGTTCCCCATTCATCGTCCTCGTCGCCTCCGCAGCCATCCTCAATTGCGTCGCATGGTGCGTGAGAACGTCCTCACCACAAGTGATCTGATCTATCCTCTGTTTGCTGTTCCTGGCCAGGGAATTGCTAACGAAGTCCGCTCTATGCCGGGGGTCTACCAGCTCTCCATTGACAAAATTGTGGAGGAAGCCAAACAAGTCTACGACCTCGGTATTCCTGCCATCATCTTGTTTGGCATTCCGGCTGACAAAGATGTGGACGCCACTGGCGCTTGGCACGACCACGGCATCGTCCAACAAGCAGCGACGGCAGTCAAGGAGGCTGTGCCCGACCTAATCGTGATTGTTGATACGTGCCTCTGCGAATATACCTCCCACGGTCATTGTGGCTATTTGCAAGTCGGCGATCTGACCGGACGAGTGCTTAATGATCCTACCCTGGAACTGTTGAAAAAGACAGCAGTCTCCCAGGTCAAGGCTGGCGCTGATATCATTGCGCCTTCAGGCATGATGGATGGCTTTGTGCAGGCCATCCGGCAAGGCTTAGACGAAGCAGGCTATGAGGAGATTCCCATCCTCTCCTACGCGGCCAAGTATGCCTCCGCCTACTATGGCCCCTTCCGCGATGCAGCAGAATCGGCGCCCCAGTTTGGCGATCGCCGCACCTACCAGATGGATCCCGGCAACGGACGCGAGGCGCTCAAGGAAATTGAACTCGACATAGCTGAAGGCGCCGATATGCTGATGGTGAAACCTGCTCTCGCCTACATGGATATCATCTGGCGAGTAAAGCAAGCAACCAATCTTCCGGTTGCTGCCTACAACGTATCGGGAGAATACTCCATGGTGAAGGCGGCGGCTCTCAACGGCTGGATTGATGAGCAAAAAGTTGTCTTAGAAACTCTGCTTGGCTTCAAGCGGGCCGGCGCCGACCTCATTCTCACCTACCACGCCAAGGATGCGGCTCGTTGGTTGCAAAACCAGTAGATTTATGGCGCTACGCGCTCATGATGTAAAACGCGGTTTGTAGGAAACCCTGCACAGCGGGGTTTCCCACAAACCGCATTGTCTTAACCGATGCGTAGAGGGAATGCGTCGCAAGTGTAGGGCATTCCGCTGTTTGGGTTCCCACAAACCGCATTGTCTTAACCGATGCGTAGAGTGCTGTAGGAACTGCTGCCCTGAATAACGTGAATTCGGGAAAAGCAAGAGTTTTGGGTCACCGCGCTCGGCGCGGTGACCCAAAACCCTCTTAACCAGAACTAATGTTGAATATATGTTGAATACACGCTTGAGGGCTGCAAATTGAGTGCAGCAGTCACTCCGTAACCGCAGGAGGATTTGCAGAGAGCCAGTCTTGCCCCAGTTGAATGGTAATGTCCGACTGCAAATCTCCTGTACTCTCAACTCGGACTTCACCGACCCCCAACGCCTGCCGGATTGCTTCCGCTGTGTTGGCATCTCCCCGCTGGGCAATGATCCGCGTGACCGCCAGCGGTTCAGGCCAGGAGATGTCAGCGTAGGAGTCTCCATAGCCCGCTGCACGAAGCGATCGCAACATTCTTTGCACTGCTTCAGGGTCGTTGGTGCTGTCCTGCACCGCCACTCGGACATACCCTGGAACTTCCGCAGGGGCGATCGCCAGAGCGCCATCGTTGCTGAAATAGCGTTCAGTCATCATGGCAATGCGGCGATCGCTCGGCAGCCAGTAGCTGGCGGTATATTCTCCAGGACTGCTGAAGTTGCCCGGCAGCATGAGCATTTGTACGTTTGAGCGCCGCACCTGTGAAGCAAACCCCACCAGTGCCACCAACTCCTCCACGCTCAGGTTGGTGTCCACGTTTTCTTGGATGACTGAGAGGATCTGGGGAATACGGGCGATCGTTGCCGGGTTCAACGTTTGCTCCATCAGTGCCCGCATCAACATCTGTTGCCGCTGCACCCGCCCAATGTCCCCATTGGCATCATAGCGAAAGCGCAGAAATTGCAGAGCTTGGTTGCCGTTGAGGTGTTGTTCACCCTGCTTCAGGTTGATATAGAGATGCTGGCTGTCGTCCTGATACTTCATGTCTTGTGGCACAAAGACCTTCACCCCCCCCAACGCATCAATTAGCTTTTCGACCCCCTGCACGTTAATGCGGACATAGCGGTCGATCGGCACCCCCCCCAACAGGTCACTGACCGTCATGGCTGTCAGTGCTGGGCCACCGTAAACGTTGGCTTCGTTGATCTTAGTCAGGCCCGCGCCCCGGATACGGGTGCGGGTGTCGCGCGGAATTGAAAGCACCACCAACTGCCCGTCTGTGGGGTTGAAGCGGAGCAGCAGCATGGTATCCGACAGCCCGTCGAACGAGTTGACCAGGGCGTGATAGCCCAAGTTACGGGCATCGTCGGGCAGAGTTGCCACGTCAGAGGTCAGGACTTTGATGCCCATCACCAAAATATTGACCGGGCGAGTGAGTTCCGGAAGTTGAAAATTGGGGCTGTTGGAAATATCGGCCTGCCCAAAGACCTTTGCTTCTTCGTCGGTTAACTTGGCCTGCATCAGTGGGGTGCTAGCTAGGGAGACCGCCACCAGTGCCCCAGCGGTCGCGGAGGTAACAGCAATACCGAGCAGCCCTAACAGGAGCCAGAGTCGATTTCGTTTGGGAGCAGAATCGAAAACCTGGCTGGAGGCTTGACGCGAAAAAAGATGAAGGATTTTGGGCGTGGTCACAAATTTCCTCAACTCACACACACTCTTTTGTATCTTTGAAATGGGCAAAACCCCATCCAGAGAACACAACACACTTCGGGCAGAGCTTTTACAGCTTCTACAAGTAAACGCTACCCACGAAAACCTGCTTCGCCGTGAGAATGCCCAAAATAATAGCCAGTCTCAGCATTGAATACTCTGGTTTTCTAGATTACACTAGTTTTTCTTGAGTAGAGACACCTGATTGCCAAATCAATGAACTGGTCTGACTCAAAGAAGTAGCGACCTGCACAGCCATGCTGTTGAATTGATGGCGAATCTTGCTAGAAAATCCCCGATTCAGCAGCATCTTAGCAGTGTTTCTCAAAATTTGGGGAGTCAACCCCAATGAATCTGACAAAATCAGACCCTGGCAACATCAAGGGAGGCGATCGCCCACTTCACTCACGCCCGGTAGCCAAGTCGATTTGCCTTGCCACAGCCGTAGCATCAGCCACAAGTTGGTCACAAAGTAGCCAGAAGTCAGCACACTGTTGGCAATCCACAGAGAAAGACCAAGGGACTCAGAGCTTTGTGCCCCGCTACCCAGCGAAACGTAGCCCACTATCCATACCAACGCCATCACCACGGCTGTCCGACTGACAATCTGCTCGCGGCGATCGCCCTGCTTGCGATAAAGGCTCCACAGTGCTGGGAAAAACCCAATCACCGGGATCAGGTAGACAAACATCCGGAGCCGCTTCATTGCTTGAGGATCGTAGGGGTCGGGCATGGTGTGGGTGAGGGAGGTGAGATAGGTGAGGGGGGTGGTTGACGCTGGTTGATTAGGAGTGGTGCTAATCTAACCCTCTAAAATTCCCTATTCTTCAACCGTTAGCTAGTGACCACCGACGACGACCCCTGGGGTTTAGCGAAAATCATGCGGCCTGCGGAGGTCTGCAATGCGCCTGTAACGACCACACAGATTTCGTCCCCAATATAATTCCCGCCTTCTTCTACAACAACCATCGTCCCATCGTTGAGATACCCCACGCCTTGGTCGGGTTCCTTGCCCTGCTTCACCACTTTCAGATCAATACTGTCTCCTGGCAAGTAGGTAGGACGCACAGCCTGAGCCAAATCATTGATATTGAGCACGGTCACTTTTTGCAGACTGGCGACTTTGTTGAGGTTGTAGTCGTTGGTCAGCAGCGTGCCGTTGATATCTTGGGCTAATCGCACCAACTTAGCATCCACCGTACTAACATCCTCATAGTCTGCTGGATGGATAACAATCTTGGTGGGGAAGGCGGCCTTGAGCCGGTTCAGGATATCCAACCCCCGCCGGCCACGGATGCGCTTCTGCTCATTGGAAGAGTCTGCCACCTGTTGCAGTTCTTGCAGGACGAACTGGGGCACTAGAATTTGCCCTTCGATAAAGTTGGTGGCCAGGATGTCCTCAATACGTCCGTCGATAATGCAACTGGTGTCAAGGATCTTGGTGGTGGCGGGTTTCAACGTCCCTTCAGCTACCAGCAACGTCTCAACGCTGTTGGGATTGAGCAGACGCAGCAGCGATCGCCCGTGGGTGTCAGCCAAATTCACACCTGTAAAAGCAAAGAGGATGCTGCCCAACACCGCAGTTAGTGGCTTAATAAAACTGAAATCGGGTGGGATAGGTAACAAAAAGAGTGGTGCCAGCATCAGATTTGCCACCAGCAACCCCAACACCAGACCGACAGAGCGGCTCAGCAGCACATCAACGGGCATCTCCCGCACCTGACGCTCTAACCGTCGGTAGGTGGTCTGCGCCACCAGACCAACCGCGAAGCCAATGATGCCGCCAAACCCAGCGGTTACAGTACTCAATGCCTCAACATTCGTCACTTGCTGCAGCGCATCGCTAGGCAGCAGGTCAACGCTGTAAAAGCCAATCCCTGCTCCCGCTAGAATAAATGAAAGAACGATGATTGCATCGAGCATAGGTCAGGTACGCAGGTGGGTGAACGCTTCTCCCAAGGGTTCAAAGTGCCACAACGCTCCCACTCTAGGGGTCGAGTATCCGGTTTGTACACATAACATTCGACAATGATAATGGACAATGGCATTGACGATGACAATCGGAACCAACGCCGACCCAACGCTTCAGGAGCAGAGGGCAACCAAACCTTAGAAGCTTAAATTGCACAGCCCCATTATATCTTTCCCCAGTCAATCCCCTTCAGACTGAGTTACCCCTAACCCACTGCTTTCAGTCATCCTTTGCTGTGAAATCTCCCCTTGCCCCTCTCCCCCCGACCGCAGCCTACCTTCATATTCCCTTCTGTCGCCGCCGCTGCTACTACTGCGACTTTGCCGTCTCTGTGGTGGGAGACCAGCAACGGGGCGAAACCTCTAGGGCGATCGCCCAGTACGTTGAGGTTCTCTGTCAAGAGATCCGCGCCACCCCTAACTTGGGCCTGCCGCTCCAGACGGTCTTCTTTGGCGGGGGCACTCCCTCACTGCTATCGGTTGCCCAACTCCAGCAGATCCTTGCAGTCCTGGAAGACCACTTCGGCTTTGCGGCAGCGGTTGAGATCTCGATGGAGATGGACCCGGGGACGTTTGCACGATCGCACCTACAAGGTTACCTAGCTGCCGGAGTGAACCGGGTCAGTCTAGGAGTGCAGGCATTTCAGCAGGAACTCCTGGCTGCCTGCGGACGCACTCATACCCCAGAAGACATTGAGACCGCAGTTGCTCTGCTGCGGCAGGAAGGCGTGCAGAACCTTAGCCTGGACTTAATCGCAGGACTGCCCCACCAGACCATGGTGGACTGGCAGGAAAGTTTGGAACGGGCGATCGCCCTCCAACCCACCCATATCTCGGTCTATGACCTGACGGTAGAACCCGTCACCGCCTTTGGCCGCTGGTATCAACCTGGAGTTGCCCCCCTGCCCACTGAAGAGGCCACTGCCGAAATGTATCGCACTGCCCAGCGCTACCTCACGGCAGCCGGGTACACCCACTATGAAATCTCGAATTACGCCAAACCTGGGTTTCAGTGCCGCCACAACCGTGTCTACTGGGAGAACCAGTCCTACTACGGTTTTGGCATGGGGGCAGCCAGTTATACCCAACTCCAGCGCTTCACCCGTCCCCGCAAGCGAGCAGAGTATTTTGAGTGGGTCAACCAGTTGCAACAGGCGGCAGGACAGATCGATTGCCCACCCACCACCCCTGAGGAGTGCTGGCTCGATACCTTGATGCTGGGTTTGCGACTGGCAGAAGGTCTAGCGCTGACCGATTTAACGGCCCAGTTTGGGCAGGCCAAGGTTGACCAGTTGTTGCAAAGTCTGGCGAGTTTCTCCCAGTGTGGCTGGGTGCAATTCCAGGAAGCACCGACGGGAAAACGAATTTGCCTGACCGACCCAGAAGGCTTCTTGTTCTCAAACGTCGTCTTGACCCATCTATTTAACGTCAGTTCTGGTTAAGAGGGTTTTGGGTCTCCGCGCCGGGCACAGTGACCCAAAACCCTTGCGTTTCCCGAATTCACATTATTGAACGTCTTTAACGTCAGTTCGGGTTAAACGGGTTTCAGCGTATCCAGAATTGATGGCATGAACAGTTCGAGGCATCCCTGCCAGCTCAAACAACCTGATAGGAACAAGACAGCGTTGCCCACTGGTTAACGTCCAAGGCACAGGCATCTCCGATATCGAATCCGGCAGGGCTACCTGAATTTAGGTCTTGCAGGACGGCTTGCACAACCTCTAGGGGATGCTTGAGGGGGCTAGCGTGGGTCAGCACAAGGCTAGAACGGTTACTCGTCAGGGCGATGAGCGTCTGGGTGAAAGGTTTTCGGCTGCAGAGGAGGTAGGTCTCGATCTGGCCTAGGGCATCATTGGGTCTCCAGAGTGGTAATAACGTGTGCTCACCTGCGGGCAAAACCATTGGGTAGTTGCCTGCGTCCACAGGGAGGGAAGCATCTGGCAGAAGCAGCACAAACCTGCCACGGCGATCGCACCCCAGAGCTAGAAAGTTCACTGGCTGGTCGCTATAGTTGCTCAGTTGAACGTGCAACACCGTACCTGCCGATATTTTCACCCCTGTCTCTGCTGGAGCCGCCTGGTCAGAGCTAAGCTGCACTGCGGCTAAGGCGGGGTAGGGAGCCCGGAGAGTTGCCTGTTGCCAGAGGGGTTGAGGCTTTGCAGCATTCACCTGGAGCAGTTCAGCCAAGACACCCAAGCGCGAGGTGGCCGCATTCTCAGTCAGCCGCAGCAGCTTCCTGGCCTGGAGCGATCGCACGTAGGGAGTGAGCCGGTTCACCGCTGTTTTGACCGCTTCTCCCGGCTCCCCTAGCGTATCGGAGATGACGCTTCTGCCCGGCAGGTAAAGGCCATAACGTTGCTTCGGGGGCGCAACATCCTTCCGGGGAGAGATGTCGGCAGAGGGAACCGGACTAGTTTCCGGGGCGATCGCCGTAGCCACAGCGGGTAGCGTCTCCCCTTGCTTACCAAACACATAATCTGCTGATTGTTCTCCAGCCGTCACCACCGCTACCTTCGCCGCCGCAAAGGCACTGGTGGCATCTACCCGTTCAATCCGTTCCAACTGACTGTCTAGGGCGATCGTCAACCCAACATGGCGCGGGATCACACGCACCCATTCCTGCAGCAATTGTCCCTCCTGGAGCGGCACCGCCTCAGAGACGGTGCCCACCGGCACAGCACTAGCCCGCAGACCTTCGCGCGAGCGGACTTGTAGTAGCGGCAGATCCACCCTGGATGCAGCCGCTTTCCCCTCCAGACCTGCCACCACAAACAGAGAGCCAGGGCTAAGACTATCAACAATTGCAGCGGGTAGACCACCCAGCCAGAGTTGTGTCTGATTGCTAGCCGTGATCGAAGCAGCGATCGCCCCATCACTGCTAGTGAGTTGCTCCGACTGTCCTAATAGGCTAGCGACTGTGGCGGTGGCGGCAAGGTTGGTCGTTAGGGTGGGCTGTTGGCGATCGCGGGCAATCTGTGCCACATCTTGACTGGCCCGCTGTATCACAAATTGGATGGTTCTGGCGGGCAGCATCTCCCAGAGTCGTTGGGTCAAGGCATAGGTTAACAGACCTGCACTAAAACTCCCCCATTGCCCTTCTAGGGCTGGTTGTTCAGCGGCAGCAGCGGTAATCAGCACTCCCGGCAGGTTGGCGGGCGATCGCTGCCGCCCTGACAACTGGGCTTGCAACCTTTCCTGCAATAGCCGTTCTGCCTGGAGCAGTTTGCCAGTGGGTGCATTGGGGCGCGATCGCACCCGCAGCGCACCAGACAACCAGTTCCCCGACCCCACCGAGCTGCAATCCAACACAGTCAAGACTTGCTGAGTGGGGAGCGATCGCAGCAATAGTCCTAAAGTCTCGACCATGACATCCCGAATCGCAGGGTCAGCCTCGGTCGGCAAGAGACCATCAATGGGCACCAAGCTAGTGAGCCGCGCATCAGAGCGGCGGTCTACCGAGGCATTAGAGCCGTCGTTCAGCCTGACTTGGCTGCCTAGGCCACTGAAATGAAAAATGACGACGTCCCCCGGACGGGCTTGGTCAATCAGATGGGCCTGAAAGGCAGACTCAATGCCGCTGCGAGTCGCAGCTTGGTCGGTCAAAGTAAGGATATCGGCAGGAGAGGCCCCAAAGCGATGAATCAATAACTCACGCTGCAATTCCACGTCGGTAATACAGCCATTCAGGGCCGTCCCTCCCTTGGGCGGGGCAAAATCGCAGACCGCCTCCGGATACTGGTTGATCCCCACTAACAGGGCAAGTCTGCGGCGAGCCGGAGCCGCAAGAACCTGAGCATAGCGATCGGTCAGCAGCGTCAACCCTGCCTCAACTGCCCCCAGCCCACCTAGAAGTAGACTGCTCCGCCTGATCAAAGCACGTCGTGTCAGTCCCATGCTTCTATTTCAGCACTTGACGTTCCGAATCGGTCAAGTTTTTTAACGCAACATCTGCTGCTCATGGCGTGTGGAGAGTACAGCGCACAGTCCCTCAACCGCTCCGCAAGGCTTGCCTGAGAGAGCGTCCCCGCCACGTCCAGCCCCAACCTGTCTCCGTTTTGATGATGGAAGCCACCATCATCGCTGCCACAACCAAACCACCCACACCTGTCAGCCACCAGTACTTCGGTGGGATCTTGGTTTCCTGGGCACAGATACAGCGGAGGTGGTAGTGAATGGCAATCCCTGCCAAGGAAAGAGCGATCGCCCCCCAATCCAACCCGTTGAACGAGAAGCATAGCCCCTTGCCCAGCAACAGCAGCAAACTCAGCCAAGGCATTGTGCAGATTAGCAGGACAAGCAGCGCAGCAACAAGCGTGCCGCTGAGATTGCGTTGACTGCCCAGGTAAATATTCTTCGTCCAACCTTCCCAAAGTGCTGCGAAGGAGCGATACATTCGCACCGATGCCCATTCAGATCCCGATACAAATGTGAGTCGTAGCCCCTTTTGTTTGATCAGGCGGGACAGTTCAACATCTTCGACAATCTCAGCGGCGACTGTCCGGTGCCCACCTATTGTGTCGTAGGCTATCCGCCGAAACAGCATGAATGGCCCCGCAGCAAAGGCCGTATCATTTTGGGGATCATTGACTGCGCGATAGTCAAAGCCAATGATGATGAGGCTAAACATCAGAGGCTGCACCAGCCACTCTGCCAGACAGCCACACTCAATTGCAGGCCCATAGCTAAGCAGGTCAATCCCCTGGTCGTCCGCCATGTGAACTGCAACCTCTAGCGCCCCAGGGCGTAACCGCACATCTGCGTCTAGAAATAGCAGAAAATCGCCCGTGGCCTGGCTGGCTGCCTGGGTGCAGGCCCAGTTTTTGCCAACCCATACTTCTCCATTGGGGCGGGGTGCCCCCGCAATGACTTTGAGCCGGGGATCATGGAGTGTTTGCTGGAGTGAACGGGCGATCGCCCCTGTCTCGTCCGTCGATTGGTCATCCACCAGCCAAACCTCAAGCTGTTCCGGCGGCCGGGAAGAACTGCTGAGGACAGAACGCAGGCAATCTTCCACATTCTCAGCCTCGTTGTAGGCCGGAATGATGACTGAGAGGCGAGGCATGGACTGGAAGGATGGATTGCTCAAACCTCCAGCCGGGACTGCGACCTGGGGAGTTGCACGAATGGCCTGCTGCAATTTCAGCGCATAAATGATCAAGGTAAACAGAACGAAGGTTGCTAAGGTCGCTAAAATCCAACTAAACATGAGTAAACTTGAGGTTCTCCTGCAGAGTGTGAGGCGGTGGTGAGCGCGATCGCCAACCTTGAGGAAGCCAATCTTAAAGAAAAGCTTTAGTTTTCGATATTCTCAGGGGGGAATGGATGCACTCAGGAGAAAAACCCATTAGAATCCTGCCTATAATCGGAGTAACAGATTCTTCTCATTCCGATAAAAGTCTTTAGGACTAGATATTAGTCTTAAAAGGCGCCTTAAAATGACTTCTAGTAATTGGTTTAATGATGCCTCGGATTCTTGTCATCGACGACGACCCCGCAATCTCGGAATTGGTTGCAGTCAATCTAGAAATGGCTGGTTACGATGTCAGCCAAGCTCCCGATGGCATAAAGGGACAGGCTCTGGCGCTGCAACTGTTGCCTGACCTGATCATGCTGGATCTGATGTTGCCCAAAGTAGATGGCTTCACAGTCTGCCAAAGATTGCGCCGCGACGAGCGCACCGCTGATATCCCCGTCCTGATGTTAACCGCTTTGGGACAAACTCAGGACAAGGTAGAGGGCTTTAACGCAGGTGCGGACGACTATCTGACGAAGCCCTTCGAAGTTGAGGAAATGCTGGCACGGGTGCGGGCACTGCTCCGTCGTACCGATCGCATTCCCCAAGCCGCCAAGCACAGCGAAATTCTGAACTATGGCCCCCTCACCCTTGTCCCAGAGCGCTTAGAGGCCATCTGGTTTGACCAGACCGTCAAGTTGACCCACCTGGAATTTGAACTGCTGCACTGTCTCCTGCAGCGCCATGGTCAGACGGTTTCCCCCAGCGAAATTCTCAAGGAAGTCTGGGGCTACGATCCCGATGACGACATCGAAACGATTCGTGTTCACGTTCGCCACCTACGCACGAAGCTAGAACCTGATCCCCGCCACCCCCGCTACATTAAAACAGTCTATGGCGCGGGCTATTGCTTGGAGTTGCCAGCGACGACTCAGGTTGAAGGTGCAGCTTCTTAAGTGCTTTTCTAGGGCTTATTGCCTTAGGGGTAGGTGCATTGCGCCTATCCCTATGGACGTTATGTAGCGTGTAGCACCGAGACGAAATAATGCCTAACGTCAGTTCGGGCTAAGCGGGTTTTGGGGCACCGCGCCGAGCGCGATGCCCCAAAACCCTTGCTGTTCCGGGCGCGACGCGCCCGGAACAGCAAGGGTTTCAGCGTATTCCGAATTCACGGTGCTTACGATGGCGAGGATTTAGCAGTACTGCGAAATGTCTTCACCACATTCATCTGCCAGGAAGCAGAGTGCTCGGAACCGGAGTGCCACTACTTCTTCGTAGAGGGGGTTAAGCTTGCAGAGGGGGGGAATGTGAATAAGGGTACGCCCGAACAGTTTGATATCGCGTTCAAAGGGGCACTGAGCCGGGATCGTTCTACAAATCTGGTGGGCGAACTGGCGATCGCGCACTTCGATGCTATCTAGCCAGTGACGCAACGGCTTCAGCAGGTCAATCCTCGGTTGTTGGGGCGCGATGCTCGGTGATGGCAGCGGTGCAATCCCAGAGTGTGGCTGGTCAACAGGTGTAATCCAGGTCCAACTCACCAGTCCGATGTCCGGGGTGTTGATATGGGATGTGTTCATGGCTTCTCCTGCTTCTGTGCTCTGATGCGACGGCACGACTGAGAGGGTTGCATATCGGTTACTACAAGCCTGCATTGGAGTTTCTCGGAAAACAGGACTTACCCCTCTAGGGGATTGGGGGAACTCCGTGCATGATTGACCTCAGATTGCCCACGATAGAGCAGCCTTGAGTAACAGCGGTCTTCACTTGGGTGAAGTACAGGGGCATGGGGACAGAACCCCCTGCACCCCCGTCGCCCACTGGCGCAAGCAACGCCATATCGACCGATGCTGCAATGGGAGCGATGTTTCTCCAGAGATGGCATCAACCCACAGTTGCAATTACATCCCTTCAGAAACACCTCCATCTTGCCCACCCACTTCCAGGGATCTCAGCGTAGGACTACTCATTTTTTGAGGCCCACCTGCTTTTGGCTTCCGCAACTCTACGGGATTTCCTGCAATAAAGCTTCACGTTGCAAATCAACTTGTTCACAGGGGAATACTTAGCACAACGCACGTTCGTCGAGCGTTATTGCACTCACGTCCGAACAGTGCAGGGATAAAAAAATTTGTGCCACTTGTGCAACGACAATTGCGTAAAGAATGTCCTGGCATGGGTAGTACGTGCTTGAAGGAGAAAGTGCTACGGCCTCTGGACACTACCAATCACAAGGAGTTATCACGTGACAGGACTGATTATTCTAGGGGTAATTACCCTATTGGTGGTTTATCTGCTCATTTACAACAGCCTGGTGGGAAAGAAAAACCAGGTGGAACAGGCATTTTCCAGTATCGATGTCCTGCTGAAAAAACGCTGTGACCTGATCCCCAATCTGGTGGCAACTGTGAAGAACTATATGCAGTTTGAGCAGAAGACTTTGGTGGAGGTGACTCGGTTGCGATCGCGCGCTATCCAGGCTCAGGGAGATACCCGCATCGACTTAGAAAACCAAATCTCCCGCGCCATTGGCAACATCATGGTGGCGGTCGAAGCCTACCCAGAACTAAAGGCCAACCAGAACTTCATTACCTTGCAAGAGTCGCTCAACGAAATTGAGGAACAGATTTCTGCTGCTCGTCGCTTTTACAACTCTGCCGTCACCGATTACAACAACGCGGTCGAGATGTTTCCCACAAATCTGGTTGCCTCCCAGATGAACTACCGTCTGCGTCGTCTATTTGAAGCCACCGAGCAAGATCGTCGCAATGTGGATGTGGGTAGCTTGTTTAACTCGTAAGACTCAGCACCGCTAGGGTGGAACATCCAATGACTTCTGATGCAGGATTTTTGCAGCAGGGAATGCAAGCCTTTGAGCAGGGCCGCTATGCCGATGCCATTGGTCTGTTTCAGCAAGCCTGCCAGCACGAACCGCCTGATTCTGTGGAATACGTCCGATCGCAAATCAACCTCGTCCGCGCCTACGAACGCACCCGCCAGTTCGACAAAGCTCTAGCCCTCTGCCAGCAACTCGTCAGCCACACCGACACACGGGTCAACACCTGGGCCAAGCAAGCCCTCCAGTCTCTCTCCACTCTACTCGGCACCCCCGCCTACTCCCCGCCTCCCTCAACCCCGCTCCTCCAAACTGCCAAAGCCGCCCTGCAGGAAAAGCGCTTTGAGGAAGCGATCGCTACCCTGGAGACCTACATAACCACTGCCAATCCCACCGATCAGGACTACGCCCAAGCTCAGATGTGGCTGGCAAAGGCGTATAAGGGAAATCGTCAGCCCGAAGCAGCGATCGCCCTGGCCCAACAATTAGTGAACGCCAGTGATCCCCTAGTCCAGACTTGGGCACAGCAATTTCTGGCCTCGCTGGCAGTGGGAGCCGTCCTGAACGCGGTTGCGCCAGAGGCCGTCCCTCATCTCCCTTTAAGCGGGAAAAAGAGCAATGACACAGAGAGCAGCGGCATAGAGAACAACACCGCGAATGAGACCGCTGCTGCCCATGTACCTCTCAAGAGCCTGGATCAGCTTAAGGCTTTCTACAAACAGCATCTACGCCAGGATCTAACGATTGTTGAGCGCGATCGCAAGGCGTTAGTGCAACAAATTTTGCTGGCCAACCTGCTGTTCCTAGTGATCCCAGGGGTGATTGCCCTGATTTTGTTAGCGCAGGGAACATTCTTTTTCTGGGTGCTGACTGGCTTTACCTTTACTCTGACGCTGTGGGTGTTCATCTACAGCACGGTGACCGGTAAGTACTATCAGGACTTCAAACGCCTAAAGGTTGTCGAGAAAATTGTCCATGCGATCAACGCCGACCTGACCTACTCGCCCTATGGTTTCCCGTCAAACTACAGCCTGCGGACGGCCTACCGCGAGAGCGAACTCTTTTCCCACTTGGCAGACCCCGATCGCTTTGTTGCAGGTGATGTGGTGGCCGGATGGGTTGGCGATACCTACATCATCTTTGGCGAGGTCATGGCAGAAGGAGCACGCAGTCGCAATGCTAGCCAGGGTGAAGCGCAGATGGAGATATTTAGTGGGATCTCTTACCTGCTGACCTGCTTAATAAAAGGACGACAGATAGTATTTGAAGACTTTTTCAGTCAGGTTTACGGAGATATTGTCTACTATCCCATCTTCAAGGGAATTCTCTTTGCCGCAAATTTCAACAAGCAGTTCAAGCATAAAACGATGGTCGTGCCCGATGTGGCCGAGAGATTCCTGGGTGGCATGGGCAAATTTTTTCAGTCCTTCAATAAGCGTTACGGCAATTTAGTGAAACTAGAAGATGTGGAATTTGAGCGCTACTTTGCCGTTTACAGCGGGGATCAAATCGAGGCTCGCTACATCCTCTCCACCAGCATGATGGAACGGTTGACACGGTTTCGCAAACGGTCGGGCCGTGATGTGTATGTCTCGTTTGTGAATCACTCCATCTACGTGGCGATCGCCTACGAAGAGGACTTGTTTGAACCCAAGCTGTTCAAGTCCATGTTGGACTTTCAACCAATCCAGGAATACTTCGAAAACCTGCAACTTGTCATTGGCATTGTTGAAGAACTGAAGTTGAATCGTCGCATCTGGGGAACGTGAGCCGATGGCAAGTGAAACCTTGCCATCGTGAATTCGGGATAAGCTGAAACCCTTGCTGTTCCGTACGCGTCGTGCCCGGAACAGCAAGGGTTTTGGGGCACCATGCACCGCGTGGCCCCATATTCCAGGACTTTTCGACCAATTGATACGGAATCCGCCTATAGAGTAGCAGTTAGTTTTTGGTAGAACGCGCGCGCAGCGCGCGTTCTACCAAAAACTAACCGACCCTATAAGCAACGGATTCCGTATGAGTCCAAACTCCCCTATGATTATGCTTGCCCCAGATACTTGCTTGTCGGGGCGATCGCCCTGAACATGACACCTCTCTTCGCCAGACGGAAGCTTGCGAGCATTGCAGCGATTATCTTTGCCCTCGGATCGCTCACTGTCCTGATTTTTGCCCTCAGTAATGTGACTCGTTTCATGCAAACTGTTGGCGTCAAGCGAGTTGAGACACCAGTAAAGGTGGTTGCCCTGACCTACGATGATGGCCCGAATCCTTTGGCAACAGAAGCGCTGCTGCAAGTGTTGCAGCAGCACCACGTCAAAGCCACCTTTTTTGTTGTAGGTCGGCAGGTGATGCGCTATCCCCAAATCGTGCAGCGGGAAATTGCTGCAGGCCACGAGATGGGAAACCATACGTTTACCCACCGGGATTTACTCTTCAAGCAGACCTACTTTTTGTGGGATCAACTCGGCGAGACCGATCTTGTCCTGCGCCGCTTGGGAGCCACTGGAGCATTACATGTCCGTCCACCCAGGGGACGAGGATTTTTAGGATTGGTAACGCTGGCAAGACTGATGCACAAGCAGATTGTTATGTGGGATGTGGACCCCGCAGACTATCGGAAGGAGCGATCGCCTCAGCAAATTGCCGATCACATCCTCAGGGAAGTTCGTCCTGGTTCGATTGTGCTCCTCCACGATGGGGGGGGCGATCGCTCCAGAACGGTTGCTGCTAGCGCGATTGTCATTCCCCAACTGAAAGCTCAGGGCTACCAATTCCTCACTATCTCTGAGCTACTCAACATGAATTCGGGATAAGCCAAAACCTTTTGAATCCAAAAGAGTCTGGCGAAACACTCAGCAAATTACAGCTACTCTCAAAAGCGTTGCTTGAAGAAGGTTGCACACCGTACACCCCCCCCCGCAAACAACTGTTGATGGAATGTCATACCGACTCCGTCGGTTATTGAGTCGGTTTACACCACGACAAACTGCTACTTTACA
>DVEB01000340.1 GCA_015295905.1 Synechococcales cyanobacterium M55_K2018_004 | reverse complement strand
GAGACGTTCAAAATGAGAATTGCTGAGCTAGTATTTCATCGTAAGGAGCCGTTTTCCCGGACGTTGTGTGCAAACTAGCATTTGTAGTGTCTGACAGTTTTAAGTTTGGGGAAGGCATGCAGCGCCCATCACACAACCAGAAAAAGCCAGAACCACATCGTATCTCCTGATACAAACCTGTCATAACAAGTAGGTTTTACTTACTCATCAGGCGACGCAGCGTAGGTTTAGGAGAATGGTCATGACTGGAATGCTGACAAGAGTGGAAACGGTGACGGATCTGGAGGCCTACGTTGCCGTTGAAGGACGGGCCGAACTCGTAAAGCAAGTCCGCACCAAAATTAATGAATTGGGCATTCACTACATTTACTACCAATTTGTTTCCGTGACGGGGCGAATTGTTGGCAAAGGAGTCCCCGCTGACCACTGGGAGACCATAGCAGAACGCGGCTTTCAGCTTGTGTATGGGGCGACTGCCAACCTGTTTATGAACCGTCACCGTGAATATATCGGCTATGGCCCGGAAGCCGCAGAACTAGTGGCTATTCCCGATCCTGAAACCTTCTGTCAGTTGCCTTGGGACAAGCGGGTGGCGCGGGTTTTCTGCGTTTGTTTCCGCAACCGCGAGGAACCAGAAGATCCAGGTGCGTTTCTGACCTCCGACTGTCGGGGCAATCTCAAGCGCATTCATGCCCAATTTCAGCAGGAACATGGTTTGCACCTACGGCATGGCTGTGAGCCAGAAATGATGTGGTTGAAGAAAGGGCCAGATGGTAGACCTGCGGGGGGGGTTACCAAACCTAACTGTTACCACATTGACCAGTTTGAGGAATTGCGCCCCGTCTTTATGCGTGTGATTGAGTATGGGCGGGCAATGGGGTTGGATATGATCCAGGGCGATCATGAAGATGCCCCGGGTCAACTGGAACTCAATTTCACCTACGATGACGCCTTGCGGACGTGCGATCGCCTCACCACGTACCGTCAGATCTGCGCCCAAGTGGCACGGGAGTTCAACCTAATCGCTTGCTTTATGTCGAAGCCGTTCATGGGGGTTTCTGCCTCTGGGTGTCACCACAACCTCTCCCTGTGGCGGGGTGGTGAAGAAAGCGTCAACTCCTTTGGTATGGAGACTTTGCCAGGGATGGCAGGCACGTTCACCTACCGGAAGAACGGTGAAAATACCTTTTTGCCTGCCAATGGTGCCAGTGGGTGGATGCCGGGCCCCATCGGCCTGAAGTGTATTGGTGGTGTGATTGAACATCTGGGTGCTTTAACGGCAATCGGGAGTTCCACGGTCAACTCCTATCGCCGCCTTTGGGACACCGGGCTATGGGCACCTGTATATGCGACTTGGGGCTATCAGAACCGCACGTGTGGTCTGCGAGTTTCAGCGCCTGGTCGGTTTGAGTACCGTTCGGTCGATTCGATGGTCAACCCTTACTTGATGGCGGCGGCCCTGTTAAAGGCATTCGACGACGGGATTAAACGCGACCTTGATCCAGGAGAACCAGAGCAGGGCAACCTCTATGAAGCAATGGCGGCAGGCAAGCAGGTGAAAAAACTGCCCATGTCATTGGGAGAAGCATTGGAGTGTCTGGCTGCAGATCCTGTGATTCAATCGGCACTGCCTGGTGAGATGTATCGGCTCTACCACGAATATAAATACGACGAGTGGGAACGCTTTATGGCGACGGTGAGCGATTGGGATATGGAGAACTATCTGGATTGTTTGCCTTGAGCGGTTTTCAGTCCACGGATCCGCCTCATCTTCTACTTTGCGGGGCAGTCATTGAGAGTGATTCGGGAGATTGGTTGAGCAGATGCCATGCTCTTCGACACATCCCATCTGTCCTGACAGCACTGTTAACTATATCCAAGACTTCTGCGCCAATTTCAATCCGCCGTATAACTCGAATAGGATTGAGATTGAGTAGTGTATCAAACACATCTTTTGCATCTTTTACGCATTGCTGAAAGATAACCAGTTCTGATTCCAGTTGTTCCTTTTTTTGGTGTAATTGATCATTCTCTTGCATAATAGATGCGATGTGTTGATCCATTTTTATAATCTGTTGTTGAGACTCGTTGATTTGAATCTTCAACTTTTCAATTTCTTGTTTTTTGTCCCATAATTCGTCATTTGTCTGCTTTGACTTTGCCTCTACCTCAGCTAGTCTCGCTCTTAGCTGTTCAACCTCCCCTGAAGAGATGGTTGTCGAACCTGAAGAGAGTAAAGGAGTAGATAAACCGGGTGCTGCAATTTCCGTGATATTGCTCGTGGCGTATTCAGTCTTCTCTAGGTAAGTCATCGTTGTGAATGTGGTTGCCGCTGTTGATAACAGCACTGCTGTAATTGATAAAAACTTTAACTTTTCAGACTCCATGAGCAAACTCCAATAGGATGCTGATTCTCGATTTTCAATTTGCAATCTTGGACTGCCAGTCTAGAGAGACGTTCAGCGATGGCATGGGTTGTTGGAATTGAGGGAACTCGTATCAGTTTGTGCACAGAGGTAATGGGTCAATGGCAAGCTAGGGGCGTTGTTTTGAGCGCTGCTTTGTCAACGTTCTAGTTTTCGTAGGCAGATTGCTCTGTTGAAGCCGGGGAGGCGATCGCCAACTAGCTCCAGGCTGCCTTTTCAGTGAAGCGTTCTTCCCGCAGTTCTCCTACCCGGGGCATTGGTCTGACTTCTGCAGTCGGAGAAAATAGAGACAACAAAGCAATAAATAGAATAATTCCGGAGATCACTCCCCAAATTAGATCAACAGTTAGGCTTTGAGATTGTGTCGGTTGATCATGAATATCCCGTCTGAAATTACAAACTGAATCCAGACAAACGTAGAGAGACCCTTCACGAACAATCGATTTTTTGCCACATTTCGGGCAATCTGGGATAAACATTGAGGTGAGCTCCATTGTTTTCTAGGGGCAAGGCTTGAAAGTTAGCAGAGAAAATCAAGCAGAAATTACATCGCGCCTCTCAGGGCTGACGAACTCAGGTCTGACGAGGAGGGTCAGATTGCGCCGGGCAACAACGTAAACAATCTGATGGGGCAACAGGGTGACTGGTTGTTCGCATCGAGCCGTCCACCAGGACCCCTGAAATTGAACCTGTCCTGGTCTTCCAGGGGCAATGGTTTGGGTGACAACTGCTTGGTGTTCAATCTCCCAAATGAAATGAGTCATAGATGGATGGGCTGAATCTATTTGATCTGGTTGATCTGCATGTGCAGAGCGGTGATAGGAAGTGGTCGGATAGGACTCAAGTTGGTGAACCATGGAGAGATCTCCCATGTGTGAGAAGGATGAGAAATTGCAACCGAATCAGTGCAATCGAACTAGGGCTTCCTCCTGGATGTTGTTTAGGTGTTGCTGCAAGCGAGCTATCTACACTCTAGCGACTTGCCCAAACCCCGGAAATACAGGGATCTCCAGCCTTTCTCACAGGTCAAAAAAAATGAACTTTTTTTGAACTCAGGAAAATACAGTAAATTACAGCAAAATACAGCGTAGACTACTGGAAACGCATCTACGCCACTCAACTCTGCCAAAATGGACGCTGACGAAGCCTTGAGGTTTGTTGACAGTCTGCTTGTAGCTCAGGGAAAGCCGCCGCTCAATGACCTGCAACGCCACGTATTTCTAGGATGCTGGAAGGGAATGAGATTTAAGGAAATTCATGAAGCGTGCAATAGCAGTGTGAGTCGTGAACATCTCGAAAGAAACGTGGGGCCAACCCTCTGGAAATTGCTGAGAGACGCCATTGGTGACCCAGATCTTGGCAAACGCAACCTAAGAGGGCCAATTGAGCGTGCTTGGGAGAAGCGTTCTTCAGCCTCAAGTGCAGTGGGCGTCATAGAGTCAGGGGTGTTTCAGCCGCTGCTTGGGGAGCGATCGATAGCAGAGATACGACAGATCGAGCCAGAAATGCGATCGCTCATCCCCTCCGAAAGCTGGAATACGGAACACCCCGATGTGTCTAATTTTTATGGTCGGAGCCGCCAACTCGATGCACTCAGTCAGTGGGTTTGTCTAGAAACCTGTCGGATGGTGTTGCTCTACGGTCTACCGGGCACTGGCAAAACCGCGCTCATCGCGAAATTGGTTGAGCATGTGAAGGAACAGTTTGGGATGGTCATCTGGCGATCGCTCTCGCGTGGCAATGGTCAACCCCTGCGACCAACAGAACTGGTTGCTGATTTGCTTGCGGTTTTTTCCCAAAACCCAGCAACATCAGACGCAGCGATCGCCAATCCACGGCCCTCCGATCTCTATCCTTGGCTCACCCAACACGCCTGCCTGATTGTGTTAGATGGGTTTGAAGTCGTCCTCCAACCAGGACAGCATAACGGGCAATATCTGCCTGGGTATGAATCTTACGGCGAATTGTTAGAACAATTAGGCCAGAGCGATCATCAGAGTTGTGTGATTATTACCAGTCGTGAGCAACCACGTGAAATTGAGCAAATGGTTGGTCCGCGCCGGCCAGTACGAGAAATGAAGATTTCAGGGCTAGGAGCATGGGAAGGGCAGCGACTCTTCTATGAGCGCGGAGAATTTGTGATAGATTCTGAACAAGCGTGGCAAGATTTGTTTGATTGTTATGATGGCAACCCTAAATTTTTAGGGATCGTCGCAACTCGGATCTATCGACTGCATGGTGGGAACATTTCACAATTCCTGCGTCGTGTTAAGAATGATACTCCACTGATCGATGACATCCCTGAAATCTTGAATCAGCACTTCGAACGATTGTCAGAATTAGAGAGGCAGATTATTCGGTGCTTGACAAATAAAGGCCAAGCTTCTACGATAGCGTCAATATTGCACGAGTTTATTGTCCAAAGTTTCCCACTCTCTCGTATTGAGACTGCACTGCTGTCGCTGCAGCGACGGTCGCTAATTGATATTGAGGCGGAATGCTGTCAGGTGTCTTCTTCTTTGATTTGCTTGTTCGTTCGTGATTGGCTTGCTTAGATTGGCTGCCTTTCGAATGTTTCGGCTGTCTTCAAGCGTCTGGCATGGGTCGTATTGTGTAGGTCGTGCAAGGGGGCGTATTTTAGCCAGCAGCTTGCACTAGGAATTTGATTGGCAACACTTAAACGCGGCTTAGGGTTTCTGAAGGATTGTAGTTGGAATTCTACTGGTTTGAACGAATAAAGGGTGCACGGTTTGTTAATCGGGACTGTAGAAACATTTGTGCATTTACTACCAAACTTAAATGAGTCAAGCCGCGAATACAGAAGCTGCAAGTGCCATTTATCGTCACTTTCTGGATCGACGAGTGCAGGAGCCGCCTGAGCAAATCATTGAGCGGTTTCGCGCCCTGTTTATTGCAGGAAAGACTTATCCTGATCCGCTAGTTCAAGCGTCGTTGCAGCAGATCTTGGCCTCGCCAAACGCGAACAGAGACTTTCCTTTCGTCCTCAACCGCTGTTGCTATATCTTATTGAACTGGTGGCTGATTAGCTATCCAGTTGCGACTTGTCGTCAGGCCACTATCACGCTAATTGCTCTGTTCGATACCCTTGATGACTATTCTGCAGAGTCCTCGTTTCAACAACGGTTGCGATCGCTCGTCACTCAGTTTCGGGCTAGCGACCACTATAGGGTTCTGCAATCCTACAGGCAGGTTTTAGAAAATGGTCGTAAGGTTCGCTTCAGCGAAGATGAAACGATTGACCAACTGGTTTCGCGCTATTACTTCATGTATCCTTACTACGTCAAAGGGATGGACAGTAGCGAACTCGGCTATCAAGCCTTGGATCGACTGCAAAACGAGGTTGAGACTGAATACCAACGAGATCTATTTGACTACAGTCGTCACCTCGTGCGATCGCCCTCTGTCCGCTTTATCGACAACCCAACCCTGCTGACTGACGAGCAGATCCGCCAAGCGCTGTTTCACTTTTCTGGCAAAGTTGAGGGCGATCGCACCCTGAAGGAATCGGCAACTCGTCTGCAAATCCATTGCAGCCAAGCAAGTTCCTATCGAGGCGTCAAGCAAGAAATTTATCGCTATCTGACCGATAGCCTCCAACACTCCCCCTGCCCAGACTACGGCAAGCACCAATTTAACTATTGGTTGGAAGAACGCTTAGGCGCAACGCTGCACCAGTTTGATCGACTCCAACCGTCGCCTCATCTACGAGTCAAAACAGGCGTTCAACTGATTGCTGATCTTCTCTGTTGCCCGCAGTTGAGGGGGCTTCCTGCTGCCTATCCTTACTCCTCCGATCATGCAGGCCAAAAAAATCACCTCCAGTTTATTGACCTGATTTCAAACCTAGGAGCGACCTTCACAGTTGGCTTTTTGATGAAAATTCTGCTGATAGTCTCTGATATCAAACCAGGGATTGCCAAACTGCGTGGACGCCTTGAGCAGCAACTCACGTTCATGTTCAGGTATTACGAGAGCAAATTCCAAGGACAAGTCAAGTGGTTAATTGACTGCCTAGAAAATCTCCTCGTTGCATTCACAGCTAACTTCAGTCGATACAATTTTTCCCATATTCAGTAAATGCAGATGACTCGTTAAGGGTGCAACCCACAAAAATACGTTTATGCCTTGGCTGCGCTAGTCTGACTGATTACAGGCTGTAGAACCGGCTGCCGCAGCGTTTCTAGTGTCTTAAGTTGTTGCGATTGAGCCGCCAAGCGAGCAGAGAGGCGATCGCCAACCAACTCACACAACTCGAAGATGAGGGGTTCTGCAATTTCATAATAGACGCTCACGCCCTGGGGATGGCGGGACACAATCCCTGCCTGAGCTAGGATTTTCAGGTGTTTGGATACATTGGCCTGCCCAAGGCCAGTCTCTTCCATAATTTCGGTGACATTCTTAGGGCCATCCCGCAAAGCACACAACACCTGAAGGCGGCTTAGTTCGGACAAGACTTTGAAGTAATCTGCAACGGGTGCGAGGGCTGTAGAGGGAAGAGACATAGGCTAGGGTAAGAACATAATCATACACATAACTAGTTTAGCAGGTTTTTGTATTACGATATAGTGATGTTGTGATATAACAGCAATTCTCAGTATGAAAATTAACAGTGAGATATTCGCACCCGCAGGGTGCGAATATCTCACTGCTCGTGTGGTTTTAGTCCGCCAGGGATAAGCTCAAACCACACGAGCAGTCCAAAATGAGAATTGCTGGTGATATAAGTCTCGCGCAAAACTTTTGTTGATCGGGTTCTTAGACCTAGCTTCAGGAGAGTGGTTGGACTCATCAGGAGTATGCCGCCGCAAAATGATACTGAAATGTTGCAGCATCAGGCTTCTCTAAACCAAAATCATCAACTTAAAATCTTAAGATAGAATACTGCTCTCGACTATGACACCTATGATTCCGTCTCTCAAGTCAACATAAAATAACTGAGATAAACTAAAGATACTCGAGTGGATTGAACTTGATAGTAATACGATAATTTTGTCTCATCCACTTGGGGGATGAGCGATCGCATGGATGGGGGATGGCGATCGCTAGCTTTATTTCAGATAATCAGTTCCAAAGAGAGAGAGGATCACGGCTCCAAGAGACGATTGAGGAGTGATTCAGCCTTCAGGGTGAAACGTGCATCCCCTCTAATCTTCTAAGCATTCACCTGGAAATGACTACTGGATTGCCCTAGTGTTGTGGAGTGATGCGGACGCTGCGGCACTGGTTTGGCCTGTCTAATTTCCAATCGAAGGAGCTGCAATGGCTTATAAAGCTGAAAGTTTTATTCATGACCTGGATAAGGTTGCTAAGGCACGTCAAGAATTTTCGGGATATTTGAGTGCGATCGCTGAGACCCTGGCTCAAGCGGAGCAGGAAGGAGAGAACACCTCAGGAAAATTAGGATTTGAAAGTACGATCGATGATCTGCAACTGGTGAGTCGCAACTTGGGCGAAGGCGTCTTTCGTCTGCTGGTGTTAGGAGACATGAAACGGGGCAAAAGCACATTTTTGAACGCCCTGATTGGAGAGAGCATTCTCCCCACAGATGTCAACCCCTGCACTGCGGTGTTGACTGTCCTGAGCTATGGCCCGGAGAAGCAAGTCACGGTTTACTTTAAGGATGAACGAGAGCCGGAACAACTGGACTTTGAGACCTTCAAGCAACGCTATACCATTCCCCCAGAGGTGGCGAAAAAGCTGCAAGATGAAGGTATCTCTGCGTTTCCCAATGTGGCCTATGCAGAGGTGCAGTCGTCTATGGTCTACGCAGTAACTGGCGTCTTCCTAGGGCCAATTGGCATGGCGTTGGCTGGTCTGGGACTGGGTAGCCTCTCGACCGAAATGACCCGTCGCAAAGTTGTGCTGGCAATGCGCGAGGAACTGGTGAAGCTGTTGCCACAAATTGCCCAAGAGCAGTCCTTCCAGGTTTACCAGGCGGTGAAGGAATGTTTTGACACCTACCAGCAAGAAGTGGTCAAACGGATGAACGAAGACATTCATGCTCGTAAGACGGAGTTAGATGAACTGGTGCGGCAAAAGGAAGATAACGAAATCAATCAACAGGCTGAGGAACGTCGGCTGGACCTGTTGGATAACACTGTGCTTTCCCAGTTGCACGACGTGGAAGATCCCTACGACCAACTGATCGGACAACCCGTGCTGATAGTCGCAGCATAAGCTAGAGCTAGCACAACTTACAGGAGTGCGTTGCGCTTCAAACGAGGGGTATGGCACTACGCGCTCAGAATGTCAAATGCGTTTTGTGGGAAATCCTGTGCAGCGGGATTTCCCACAAAACGCTCTGCCCTAACCTGTGTGTAACGCTATATCGAACTTACGTTAGGATAGAAGGCTGACCACCGAATCATTCCTCTTCTGGACAGAAATCACCTGCTCATGCCCAACTTTTCTCAAGAAAAACAGCCCCTATCAGTTGATGATTTGTTGCAGCGCTACGCAGATGGCGATCGCAACTTCCAGCGCATCATCCTTCAAGATGTCGAACTGACGAACGCCAATTTGCAACGAGCAGACTTCAGCCATGCTGATTTACGTCAAACTCGCCTGGGGAAAATTAATTTTCACCAGGCATGTCTGCGCGAGGCTGATCTGAGTGAGTCGCTGCTGTGGGGAACGGATCTGAGTAAAGCGGATTTATATCGGGTGGTGCTGCGCGAGGCTGATCTGACGGGGGCTAAATTAATTCATGCCCGACTGGATGAAGCAAATTTAATGAAAGCGAGCTTGTGTGGGGCTAATTTATCCCATGCAAAACTTTCCCATGCGTTGTTATTGGAAGCTGATTTACGTCCCAGTTCCGATCAGCGCACTGATCTGGGGTTTGCTGTCCTGAGTGGTGCAGACCTAAGTTATGCCGATTTGGGGGCGGCGGTATTGCACCACGCCGATCTAGATGGGGCCAAGCTTTGTCGTGCTAATCTCAGTCGGCGCTTGCAATGGGAGGATTTTCTGACAGATCTGACTGGAGCCAGTCTACGAGGTGCAGACTTGAGCTATGCCAACCTGAGCGGCGCAATTCTGCGCGGTGCCAACCTGTTAGGAGCAGACTTGACTGGCACGATTTTGACAGAAGTTGAGTTTCAGGGAGCCATCATGCCCGATGGTACGATTCATGTGTAAAAAGCGGTTAAGAAGAGATGGGTACAAAACACCCATCCAATTCTTAATCGCTTTTGGCGTTGCTTCATCCGAATATGATTGTTCGATGGGGAGGCATACTCGAGAGCATACCTCCCCATCAAACAATCATTGGTCAAATCAGCAATGCCCAGCGTTTTTATGAGCCTAGCGGATGGTTCCCCGTAGAGGTTCGGTGTTGATTGGTTTAATCAAATAAAGCCGCAGCAGGTTCCAGACGATCGCCGTTATCCAGGGCAATTTACGCAACGTTTTCACAAATTGCGGTTGATCACTGCGCTCGATCGCTCCAATTTTTTGGTTGAGGTCAGAGCAACGCCGCAGCAGTGGGAAAAACATGGGATGCTCAGTGTTAAGCATGAGGGGGAAGGCATTACCTGCCGTTTCATTGGTCTTCCGCACGACCCGCTCGTCAAACTCGGTGGCATCTAACCCCAGTGAGCGGTAGAACCCTGCCCGTTCATGCACGGTTAGGGTGTGGGTGGCAAACACCGAGAGCAGGAAGAAACGGCTCCAGAGGCGTGCCTTCCAGTTGTTCCAGAGTTTGGGTTGCGATCGCAACAATGCCTTAAAAATATCGCCGTGACGGTTTTCATCCTGACACCAGCTCTCAAAGTAACGGAAGAGAGGATAGAACTGGTGTTCTGGGTGTTTTTCCAGGTGGCGGAAGATGATGATGTAACGCCAGTAGCCAATCTTTTCGGAGAGGTAAACCGTGTAGATCACCCACTCAATTGGGAAGAAGGTGTAGGTGCGAGTTTTCGTGGCATGGGCCAAGTCGAGCGACAGACCAAAATCGGCCATTGCCTTGTTCAGAAAGCCGGCATGACGGGCCTCATCGCGTGCCATCAGGTGAAAGATTTCTGCCAGCAGAGGGTTGCGGTCTTTCAGTTTGCGCGAGAGTTCCTTAAACAGCAGAAAACCAGAAAACTCCGAGACACAGGAACGCTCTAGGTAGTCGATGAAGGACTGGCGAGCTTCACCTTCAATGTGATCCCACGACTGGTTGAAGACCTCATCCCGCACAAAGTGATTGCGGTTGTAGTCCGTCCGCATTTCCTCCAGCATGGTTCGCAGTTCCTCGTCCTGAGCGGAAAGATCCAGACTGGCGGCGGCATCAAAGTCTGTGGTGTAGAACCGGGGGGTCAGAATTGTTTCCTTGGCAAGTGCTTTGGTGCCTGCCTTGGGCGGCTTAGGGTCAGACTTGGTGAGCGTGTTGACCATTCGTACTCCGTAATCAGCTTAATACTTGCATAACTATCAAGTTATGATACTTGCGCCAGCTTGACCAGACTGCTCTGTTGAAACTGTTACATTCCTTCAAAGAATTAAAGTAATGTGAATTCCAGATCAGTGCGCGTTGCGCACGAAACATCAGGAGTTTTGGGGTACCGCGCACCGCGCGGTGCCCCAAAACCCGCTTAACCAGAACTGACATTAAAGTCATTGAATTGTCGTGTGGGGAGTCTCTGGCAGACCCACTAGAGGAGGGCGATCGCCAGCCGCCATTTTTCAGCCTGCGCGCGTTTTACGTGGAGAAAAACCGCTTTAATGAAAATGAAGACGATCTGGTGTCACCCATGGGCCATGAATGTAAAATCCACAAAACCCAAAATTATCCTTGATACCGATCCGGGTGGAGATGATTCCTTTGCCCTGCTCTGGCTACAGAGTCTTGCCAAACAAGGATTGGGCGAAATTGTGGCAATCACCACGACTGCTGGCAATGTGAGTGCCAGAAATACCTTCTTAGGGGCCAGTAAGTTACTGCAACTAGGAGGCTTCGGCCATGTGGAAGTGGGACGAGGAAGCAGCCGCATTGCTCAAACTGAGCTAGAGGACGCAGCCCATATTCATGGGGCCGATGGCATGGGCAACCTCTCCCAAACCCTGCCTGATATTCCGACATCCTACGACACGGCCCGTCCTTCTGACCAAATCCTAATCGAAAAACTGAGGCAGATGCCAGGAGAAATCACTGTGGTGGCGATCGGGCCGCTCACAAACTTGGCGGCGGCGGAGCAGCAGGTGCCTGGCATCCTGAAAAATGCTCGGGAAATTGTGATTATGGGGGGAGCGTTTCAAGTTCATGGCAATGTCACCTCTGAAGCAGAGTTTAATATTGCGTTTGATCCAGAAGCGGCAGAAATAGTCTTTGCGAGCCGCGAAGATTTGGTGGTGATTCCCCTGGATGTGACGCAACACCTAATTTTCACGCCACACTTGGCGCAGCAGGTGAGTCAGGTCAATCCGCAGAGTGCGATCGCCCAATTTATGACCAAGCTCTGCGATTTTCTCACTACCACGTCTTTGGCCTACCGCGATACCCAAGGAGTGACTGGATTCCTCGTCCATGATGCTGCGACGCTTGCCTATTTGTTCTATCCCAAAACTCTGAGATTTCAACGTGCCCATGTGTTGGTCGAAACTCAGGGAAACTGGACGCGGGGCAAAACTCTGTTCGATCAACGCCACGTTGCTAAACAGTCTGCCAATGCGTGGGTTGCTTCCAGTGTTGAAAGTGTCCACTTGCTAGCAGGAATTGTGGAAGACTTAAAGCGGTTGATTGCCTGAGGCGGGTGGTTAACCCTAGCGCGTGTTGGGAAAATAGCTCAAACCCTAGGTTTTAAGGGTGAAAAGACAGCCAGTGTCTGGTCAAAATTGTGTGAACAAAGATATGAAAGCGTATCAAATTGGTAATAATGGATGACAATCAAAAAACGCACCTTACAATTGGTAGTAGTTGGTAGTAGTAGAAATACTTAAACGTTGTTCAAAAATATCTTGCTCAGGATGAGGTCGTTCGTCAAAGCCTAGACCGCAGGTCTTGTCCTGCCAAGAAAGTCAAAAAAATAAGGGTGCGATCGCCTCTATTATCTGGTTCACATTCACACCGAGACGCTACGAAAAACCCTTCAGATATCAAACCCCAGCAGATGTCAGAGGCCTCAGCAGAGGGATCGGAGGTGCACCAACAATTTTAGTTAGACACCTGCTGTCTCTCTGATTTAGTTTAGTTTGGCTTTGGTTTACTTGAGATGTTCTCACTTCACTCCCTCTGTATTGTATTCTCTCTGATTCTTTCCCTTCAGACTGATTTCTCTTCAAATTGATTAAATTCATTGTCTGAATTTTCTTCCATCGCATCCTCTGCTAGAACTGAATAGTTTTCAATTCACACATATTTTTCAATTCATCCAGTGACAGCGGCGCCGGATGCTAAGGGAGCCAAGATTCTCAACTGTCTTTGATCAATCTATCAATCTGATTTAAGAAAGAATTGTCAGGCTGATTCAAAAATTGTCCCACATGCATGCTTTGTCATTCAAGGTTGCTCTGGCCGGGCAAATTGCAAACGGCTCCTTACAGGTGCAATTTAATGCAGATAATAGCACGGGCTATGCTTCGACTTGACCCCAGTGGGCCTTTGAACTTGCCAAGCTATCGTTGCTTCATGGCAGAAAGTTGTTAGTGATTGCCAATGGAGACCCCTTCGGCTCAAACCTGATTCAGGTGTTCTTGTTTGCCGCATGATAATGGAGGGACTAATGACCCCTTTAGAAGCAACCGTGCGATCAATGGGGGTGCTGGTTCATCTGAGGAGCAATTTATGAGTGCCATCTTTGGAGAAAAACTCACCTTTCCTCAAGAAAACGGGCCAGAGGTGGAACTGTTTGTGTTTGGAGATGAGTTCTATGCCCGTCGAGAAACCCTGGAGGGATATACTGTGCTCTACGACGAGACTCTGGGGCAGTACTGCTATGCTGTGCTGCGAGAGGGACAGTTCGCCTCAAGTGGGGTCCCCATCTCAGAGCCACCCCCGCCTGGGCTACTGCCACACTTAGAAGAAGCCGCCCCAATCCGCCAAGAGCACTTCAATCAGCGATACATCGAACTCAGGCCATCTGAAGCCGACCTTCCTTTTAATCCCTGATCCTGAGGCTCTGATCTAAACGAGCTGGCCTCTCAACACAACCGAGAGCTTTACACACTATGGGTTACCTGGCGCTAACCCACCCCCCGAAATCAGACTCATCTACTGATTCACGCTACCCATATCAACCCCGAACTGAGGAGGGAATGATGAGTGCAATTATTGGTGAAACCCTAATTTTCCAACAAGAGAATGGCTCCGATGTAGAACTAGTCGTATTTGGCGATGAGTTCTATGCCCGTTATGAGACCAAAGATGGTTACACCGTTGTGTACGATCCCGATCTTGGTCTCTACTGTTATGCCGTCCTCATGAAGGGCCGTTTTGCCTCCAGTGGGATTCCTGTTGCGAAACGCCCCCCAGCGGATCTGCGGCGGGGCTTGCGCGAATCGGAAGAGGCCCGCAATGAAAAGTTTGAGCAGCGCTACGCCGACTTGCGTCCGCCGTCAGTCAGTGCGGCGTCGAATATTGAGCGCACCTTCGGACGCAATAATGGCTTATTGGATGGTCGGCGCGTCAGCGAAGGGCAAGTGCGAGGGCTGACCATTTTGGTGGAATTTGCCGACCTGACCAGTGGCGTGACTGCTGCCGATGTGGATGCCATGCTGAACGGGACAAACTACCAGGAGAATGGTAACTTTTGTTCCGTGCGAGAATACTTCCTCCGCATGTCGAACGGAAAGCTCGATTACTCTAACCTAGTTGTGGGGCCAATCAAACTGCGGCAAAACCAGCGCTATTATGTGCAAAACTTACTTTGCCAGGAAGCATTAGACCGAGTGGTCAACGAACTGCGGATTGACCTGTCCCAGTTTGACTCGCGGTGTGAAGGCTATGTCGACGCCTTGAGCTTCATGTATGCAGGACGTACCCTCTACGAAGGTAATCTCTGGCCTCACAACTCTGAACTTAGTCTGAGCTATAACGGCATCAAAGTGCGGGGCTACACGATCCAGAGTTTGGGTCGGCAGCGGGTTGACCTAAGTATTGGCACGTTCTGTCACGAAAGCGGACACTTGCTGTGTCGCTTCCCGGACCTGTATGACTATGGCTCGCGCGATGGCGATTCCGAAAAAAGCAGCGGCATGGGATTCTACTGCCTCATGTCTGCTGGAAACCACTTGAACAATGGGCGTACACCGGCTCCTATTTGTGCCTACCTGCGTGATTTGGTGGGATGGTGCGATCGCGAAATTCGCTTGAACGCGCCAGGCACCTACGAAGTGAAACAGGGGGACTACGGGACATTAATGAAGTATGAAACGCATCGTCCAAATGAATACTTCATCGTTGAAAATCGCACCCGGCAGGGGTTAGATGCTTATATTCCATCGAGTGGACTGGCAATCTATCACTGCGACACCTTAGGATCTAACGAGTGGCAGGGGGGGACAAGTAACCGCCACTACCAGTGTGGGCTGCTGCAAGCGGATGGGCACCTTGACCTAGAGACCAACCGCAATATGGGTGACGAAACAGATCTGTTTAAGCAGGTCAGTGGCATTGCGCTGTCCTACACAACCACACCTTCGACTCGCACCTGGGATGGCTCCGACTCCGGGTTAGTCGTTGCCGATATTTCCGCACCGGGCGACGTGATCCAACTGCGGGTAGGAAGAGGAACAGAACCCCCGACGGGCAATGTGGTCAAGGGTGAGGTGACTGCCGATCTGCTGATTCCTGATAACCAGCCTGAGGGAGTGAGTAGCATCATTTACCTGCGGCAGGTGGGTAAGGTGAAAGCGGTTAAGGTGAGTGTTGATATTACCCATACCTATGTCGCTGATTTGCAGATTGAACTGAAGTCTCCAGCGGGCAAATCAGCCCTGCTCTATGACCGGGTAAACGCGACGCAGCGCGATTTGAAACAGACCTTTACGGCTGACACCACCCCGACGTTGAAAGTGTTGGTGGGTGAAGACCTCAAGGGCGACTGGGTGTTGGTGGTGCGCGACTTGGCCTCCCGCGACATCGGACGGCTCAACTGCTGGAGTATCGAGGTGGAGTATGAGGAGGCAGGCCGAGTTGCCCAGGGAGAAGCTAGCCCCAACATAGCGATTCCTGATAACCGACCCGCAGGGGTCAGCAGTAGTATTGCAATCGCTGAGTCTGGCAACTTAACGGATCTGTCGGTTAGCGTGGCGATCGCCCACCCCTACATTGGCGACTTGTTGGTAGAAATTGTTGCCCCTTCGGGTCAGAGTGTGACTCTGCATAACCAGACCGGCGGCAGCCAAGATGACCTGCGGATGACCTACGACCGGACGGTCGTGCCTGCGTTGAAAGCCTTGCTGGGTCAACCCATTCAGGGCAACTGGACGTTGCGAGTCAAAGATTTGCAGCGACTTGATACAGGCAAGTTGGAAAAATGGTCACTACGGTTAATGTTCTAGGCCGGGCTTGAATAGCTCTGGGCGCGTGGGGAGAGACGAAAAGACACCGGATGCTTGCTATGGCGCTACGCGCTCATGAGATAAAGCGCGTTTTGTGGGAAACCCAGCTACGCGGGGTTTCCCACAAAACGTTTTGTAAGTTTTGTCCTAACCTAACGTCAGTTCTGTTGAAGCAGGGTTTGGGGCACTGCGCCCGGCGCGGTGCCCCAAACCCCTTGATTTTTCGTGTGCATCGCGCCTGGAACATCAAGAGGTTCAACTTATCCAGAATTCACGTGATAGCGGTTTTTTTATTGATGAGAGACAGTCATGTCGCACCAGATCCCGCTGCTTAAGGGGTTGAGTGGTGTGGTCACAGACCACACCACTGCAAGCAGCTATAGT
>DVEB01000032.1 GCA_015295905.1 Synechococcales cyanobacterium M55_K2018_004 | reverse complement strand
CCGTGCGCGTCGCGCACGGAACAGCAAGGGTTTCAGCGTATCCCGAATTCACGTTTTTTACCTTAAGAGAGGGGGGCTTGACTGCCGTCCCCGCCCGAGGCGGGAACCTGCTTGATGTCTCACGCCGTTCTAAACCGAGCCAGTTCCTCACCCGTCTTGGCATCGTGGGCGTGAACCGTGCAGACTAGGCAAGAGTCGAAGGAGCGGGCCACATGCCCCACTTCGATAGGGTCGTGCTGGTCGGCGATTGGAGTACCAATCAACGCTTCTTCGATGGGGCCACGCACTCCTTCCCCATCCCGCGGCCCCACATTCCAGGTCGTAGGAGCAATGATCTGATAGTTCTTGATCTTGCCGCCTTCCAGTTCCACCCAGTGGCACAGTGCTCCGCGAGCAGCCTCCGTTGCGCCCCAACCACGACCATCTTTTTCCGTTGGTTTGATATACCAAGGGTCATTGAGGCGGAATTCGCGCAGGCAGTGTTCTGCCTGACGATAGAGTTTCACCTGTTCGTGGAGACGGGCCAGTTGACGGAGGTGGATACTAGCTCCCCCCATCTGTTTGAAGCAGTCGAGAATAAAGGGATCGTAGTGTTGCCAGGATTCGCCGTGAGTTCCCCCAGCCACTAACTGACGTGCCAGTGGCCCTGCCTCGAGGCGACCATAGTCGGCATGACGAACTGCGCTCGCCCAGGAATACTTGCCATCAAAGTCGTGGTCGTTTTTCTGCACTGGGCGAGTGGTGCGGTTGAAAGGATGCACATCCTCCACCCCTTCTTCATACCAGGCATGAGCGAGGTTCTCCCGTGCAAAGGTGTGATCCATCAATTGATGGGTGTCGGTGAAGCTGTCGTAGACCCCGCTCTTCATGATCAAGGCGGCATTGCGTCCTGCAATTGTCGGCTTCTGGTACTTGTCCTCATGGGGGAGGTAGCCCCAGGTGACGTAGCGACCGCAGCCCCGGCCGTATTGGTCAAGGCCGATGTCCAACCCCATGCGCCAGTAGAAGCCAAGGTCAGAATTGGCGTGTTCGGGCTTTTCCTCCAACCAGGCCATGAAGTCATCGTAGCTGCGAATCTCTTCGTAGCGCTCCAGTGAGCAACCTAGCCAGACGGGTTCCAACCAATTGGTGCGGAAGTATTCCAGAATGGACCAGGCGCGAGTCACGTCGGTTAACGTGGGCGCGCACATGACGCCACCCGGCACCATATAGCTGGAGTGGGGCCACTGTCCGCCGAGGAGGGCATAGATCTCAACGGGTTTGGCAGAAATGGTGACCCCCAATTCGTAGGACTTACCAGTAAAGGCGGCAAAGCGACGGACAGCCTCGTCGTAGAAGGGGCTGTTTTGGTACTTGGGATGCACCAAGTCGATCGCATATAGCCCATAAAAATAGCGAGGCACACTTTGGATACTCTCCACAATTTGCCCCAGGTTACGGGCGAGGATAGCGTTGCGAGGTACTTCCGTTCCCCAGGCGGTATCTAATGCCCAAGAGGCGCAGGTAAGGTGGGAACCACCGCAGATGCCACAGGCGCGGGGTGTGACGATCAGCCCAGCTTGGGGGTCTTTACCCTTGAGGATGACTTCAAAGCCGCGAAATAGCTCGGCGTGCGTCCAGGCGTTTGTGACAACGCCATCTTCGATCTCAACACGCACATCCAGATCGCCTTCGACTCGTCCGACCGGGGAAATGTCTAAGGTTTTGACTGCTGCTTGAACCATGATGCTATTTGATGAATGGGGGAATGGGTGAAGGGAAGTGGTTGCATGAGCATAGCTGTGCTCACAGTGCTCACACAATCAGCAATTCAATGCTGAAATTCAATGCTGACGAGAATTAAACGGTGAAGATATCTTCCTCTGCCCACTTGGGGGTGGCGTCTTTGGCGACGATGGTCAGGAGGGCATAATCTTTTTTGCTGATGCCAGGGGGCAGTTCTTTGGGAACGCCCATGATGGTTTGAGTCTTGAAGACAGTGCCGGGCTTGAGGTCGTGGAAGGGAAACTCAGGTTCGGTGCAGCCTAGGCAGGGCATCCCAGCCCGAGTTTTAGAGGAGACGCGGTTCCATAGGATGCGGTTGCAGGAGGAATGGGTCATGGGGCCACGACAGCCGAGGTCGTAGAAGAGGCAGCCCTTGCGTTGACCAAATTCTCCGGTGGATGCTTTGTAGGCGAAGTGGATGTTGCGTGTGCAGCCGGTTTGGGTGAAGCTGCGGAAAAAGGTCTGGGGACGGTGCAGTTCATCTAAGCTGATGTCGCTGATGCGGCCAGTGGCGATCGCCACTAGGATCTGCGTAATCCAGTCGGGGTGGGCCGGACAACCGGGGATATTAATTACAGGCAGCCCTGCGACAGAGCGATAGTCGGCACCAAGGAACCCCCCTGCTTCGCGTTTCAGGAATTGTAAACCTTGGGATTCGCTAGGGTTAGGCTCCATCGCGGGGATGCCGCCCCAAGTGGCACAGTCCCCCACTGCAACAACAAAGCTAGCGACTTTGGACAGATCGGTCAACCAATCTTTCATGGGGCGATGGGCGAAGCGGTTCCAAGTGCCTGTACCGTTGGGAGCATTGACGACACTGCCTTCAAACACGAGGATGTCAAGGGCAATTTTGCCATTCACGCAGTCCCACAGCAGTTGTTGTAAGTTGTCGCCCAACTCAAGCCCAAGGGAAGGATGCCACAGCACGTTGAACCCAAAGTCTGAGATGAGATCGCAGACACTAGGTTCTTCCGCATTTAAAAACGACATGGTGTTGCCCGAACAGGCCCCACCCTGTAGCCACAATACATTGACCATATGCCACCTTAAAATTCATGAATGCTGGAAAATGCAGACCCAAACGCCATAAACCAGGATGCGCTTGCACTCTCACACCGTCATTGATGATTGAGGCGTAGGTGTCGCCCACGCCTCAATGACCGACCCGGTTGCTAAACAAACCCTAGAATTGAAGTTCTCTCGGTGGCAATCCGCTGCAACTTGCCACCAAGCCTTTGCAGAGATTGTTTAATCATCGAGTCAGTTTTGATAAATTCTAGATTTCATTCATGATGTTTTAAGGTTTCTGTTGTGAGTTCGCATTGCGAAGTTTGAACGAATCATTGCGAATTAATATTAGTGATAAATTTTGACGACTTGTCCTTCCCCTCTCAGGGGGTTCCAGTATTTAGTGAGAGTATCCCTCTTGCAAATTGCGGGAGACAGGAGTCATGACACCTAACCTGACAGAAGCAACCGTGAAGGCAGCGATCGCAGCGATTGATTCAGAGACATCAACAACGGTCGAAAAGATCGAAATGTTGATTGAAATGGCAATGGATCTGCAAAAGAAACCTCGTGAAGTTGAGCAATTGCGCAGCGCCGTTGAACTATATCTCCATGCCATTGAGTTGTGCGGCGAGGAACGGCTGGTTTTACGGGCACGGGCATTTGTGGGACTCGCAACCGCACTGCGTAGCATTCCTGATGAGGGAGATGACTTATTGGTGGAGGCAAAACGGCTCTATGAAGCTGCTCTACCCATTTTGCGAGAACACACCTCACCAGAAGAAATTGCCGAAGCGGAGATGAATTTGGGGCTAGTGTTGCAGTCACTTGTCCCCTTTGGCAAAGCTCGCATGGCCGATAGTATTCAAGCATATCAACGGGCATTGCGCGTGTTCACTGGCGCGGCATTCCCCCAAGAATACGCCATTTTGCAAAATAATCTGGCGATCGCCTATCTCTCGATGCCAGTGTCCACTGGGGGGAGTGATCTGCGTCAGGCCATGGCCGTCCAGACCTTTGAGCAGGCGTTGCAGTGGGTCACTCTTACCGACTATCCGGTTGAGTATGCGATGCTGCAAAACAACCTAGGCAATGCGCTGCAGTACATGCCGAGTGCACATACGGTGGAAAACAACTATCGGGCGATCGCAGCCTACGATGAAGCGTTGAAAGTCCGGACTGCACGGGATATGCCACTGGAGTATGCCAACACCCTGGCCAACAAAGCAAATGCACTGTCCAATCTGCCGGATGATGCGGCACACCCGGAGCAAGGCAACACACAGAATCTATATCAGGCGATCGCCCTATATCGTGAAGCGGAAAGTATCTTCCTGGAACATGGACAGATTGAACAAGTGCAAACCGTAATTCGAGCAATTGAAGAACTCGAAGCAGAACTTGAGGGACTGGGAGAAACACAATGAATGAAATTTTGAACGATCCATTGGTTCAACAATTCCTGGCCGATCTCACGGCGGGTAACATCACCTTGGCAACAAGTGTGGTCTGGCTGGCCTTTGCTGCTGCCTTTTCCATCGTAGGCGGCGCAATCGGCGGCGCAGTGCTCGCTGGTCAGGATCTGGGCTATCGACTGGCTGCCATGATTGGTGGCTTGTTTGGCCCAGCGGCAGTGTTGCCTGCGGCGATCGCGGGTCTGCTGTGGATTCGCTTCGCTTAGGTTTACCTCCATTGGTTGGTTCTGAAGGAGAACTCAAATGCTCGAAGTCGGCTGGTTTTCAACCAAGTTGTTGCTCAAAGGAAAACTGCTGCGCAACCCAGGATATTTTGCCCGAGAAACTGCAATCGGTGTTGCGATTGGCTTTCTGTCGCTGGTGGGGCTGCACCAGATGGGACTGGACCTGTGGCTGGCGATCGCCCTCTCTAGTACGTTAACGGGGTCGCTAATGCCCTACCTGTTGAAAGATGTCAAGATGCAGTAATACCCATTCTCTAAACGCTCGTCATCGCTCCGATGGAAGGGGGGTGGAGGCGTTGCCCCTTTGCTCCCCATCGGTCGCTCTAGCGTTTGGAATGGAGATTGCTAGGAGCCTGACAGAAATCACTTGATTCACTTTTGTGTGAATGGATGATAGAGCCGCCCACTCACAAAAAAGTTAATAACTTTAACTTTGCAAGCATCTTGAGATAACGTGAATTCCGGATACGCTGAAACCCTTGCTTTTCTGTGCGCGTCGTGCCCGGAAAAGCAAGGATTTTGGGTCGCTGCGCCCGGCACAGTGACCCAAAACCCTCTTGATCAAAACTGACGTTAGATAAGTGATTGGAGAAGCTTATGGTACAGGCTCCCCCGGCACAGACCGATGCAACGGTGACACTCAGAGATTTAGTAGAGGAAATTAATCGATACGAATTAGTGATTAGTGAGTGGGACACTCACCAGCAAGCGATTGTTAATCACTTGAAAAATGCCATAGAAACACTCCACAAAGAAGCACTTGCACGGATCATTCGCAGCGTCAAGCAAGAATCTATAAAGGCATTGCGAAATGCAGTTGAAGATGAAGTCGTGTATGGCGTGTTGCGCTATCACGACCTCGTCAAAGCACCCCAATCACCGCTTGTTGAGCGCATCCAACACGCCTTGGCAGAAGTTCGCCCCATGTTGCAAGGGCACCATGGCGATGTAGAACTCGTTGCCGTTCGGCTACCCGATACGGTGGAAGTGCGGCTGATCGGGACCTGTAGCAACTGCCCTGCTTCAGCCCTCACCCTATCGCAGGGCGTTGAACAGGCCATTAAGCAACGTTGTCCTGAAATTGAACACGTCGTTGCCGTGAGTACTGTGGTGACACCTCACTCGGCGGCGGAGGATACCTCGATGCAGCATGAGGTGGCCTGGCGATTAGTCACTGCCCTAGCAGAAATCCCCGATGGGGGCGTGCTAGATGTCAAGTTGGAAGGTCATGCGCTGTTATTCAGTCGCCATGGCATGAACGTGACGTGTTTCCACAATGCTTGCAGCCATCTGGGAGTGCCACTAGATGGTGGCGAGGTGAAGAATGGGATTATTACCTGTCCCTATCACCACTTTCGCTATCACCTTGCGACTGGAGAATGTTTGACGGTGCGGGAAGTGCCGCTCCAGCAGTATCCGGTGCGTGTAGACAAGGGTCGCGTCTTTGTGCAACTTCAGTAGATTGAAAGCCGATAGATTGAAAGCCGATAGATTGAAAGTGGATTGAAAACAGCCTAAAACTAGGTGAATTTGGGATACGCTGAACCCCTGGCTGTTCCACGTGCGCCGCGCACGGAACCGCAGGGGGGGTGGCGCACCTCACCCTGCTTATCGCCCCAAACCCCGTTGCGGGTGTATGTCATGGTTGCCCTCACCCTCAATTCTTCTCCCAAGCTGGAAGAGGGACTTTGAGAGGCTCGGTTTTCCTGCTTCCAACTTGGGAGCAGGGGCTGGGGGATGAGGGCCTGCCAAAGAGAACCAACTCGCGACGTTCGACTTGCCAGCCTGCGCTACAGTGAAGAGTGCATGAGGACATTTTGATACGGAATCCGTCTGTAAAGTAGCAGGTTGTTGTGATGCAAAGCGTGCGCTGTACGCACGTTTTACATGACAACAAACCGACTCAATAACCGACGGAGTCGGTATGACATGCTCCGGCATGGTCTTTGGCATGGCCCTTCACGCCAGCGGTTTTTATCACAGGTTTTTGATGACGACGGCACCTCCCTACCAGACCCCTGAAAACCAGACCCGCCAGTCCATCCGCTCGACGGACTGGCGGCTGGCCAGTATGCTGGCACCCTACGCCTTGCGCCACCAACGGTTACTGGCGATCGCCCTCCTGCTATTGGTGCCGGTCTCCATTGGCAATGCGTTGCAACCAGTCCTGGTGGGACAGGCGATTTCGCTGATCCGCAATGAGCCAGTCATGTTTTTTCTGCGAGGGTTGACGCTATCACAGGGGTTAAACCTGCTAGTCTTATTGCTGCTGTTGACGATCGCCATTCGCTTGGTTCTGAACGGGGTGCAGGGCTACCTTGTGACCAAGGTAGGGCAGTTAATCACGGCTGACCTGCGGAATGACTTGTTTCACCACGTCACGTCGCTGGCAACGCGCTTCTTTGACTGCACCCCGGTGGGTAAGCTGATTACTCGCCTGACCAGCGATGTGGATGCGCTGGGGGATGTGTTTTCAACAGGGGCGATCGGAATCGTTGGGAATCTATTTTCGATTCTGGTTGTTTTGGTGGCAATGTTTGCATTGCAGTGGCAACTGGCATTGATGCTGTTGGCCATGCTGCTCCCCATGACTGGATTGATCATTTACTTTCAGCGGCAGTACCGACGAGCAAATTACCGTGCTCGTGAAGAACTCTCTGCCCTAAATGCCACCCTCCAGGAAAATATCACTGGGATCAATGTCGTGCAGTTGTTTCGGCGGGAGTCCTTTAACTCAGAACTCTTCCGCACCATCAACAAGCGCTATGTGAAGGAGATCGATCGCACCATCCTATTCGACTCGGCGGTGTCGGCTACGCTGGAGTGGATCTCGCTCGTGGCGATCGCCGGAGTGTTGCTGCTGGGTGGCATGCTGGTGTTACGCGATGCCCTCAGTTTCGGTATCTTGGCCTCATTTATCCTGTTTGCCCAGCGATTGTTTGACCCCCTGCGAGAGTTTGCCGAACAGTTTACCTCGATCCAGGCAGGGTTGACGGCCCTGGAGCGGATCAGTGATATTTTGAACGAACCAATCGAGATCCGCGATCCAGGGCGATCAGCCAGCTTCGGCCAACCGTCGTTCCGCCCCTCTAGTGCCCCTGAAATCGATGCACAGGCGGCGATCGCCCCCCCCACCCCCAGTGAAATTCGCTTCGACCATGTCTCCTTTGGCTACAAACCCGACGAACTGGTGTTGAAGGATCTCAACTTCACTATTCGCCCCGGTGAGAAGGTTGCCTTGGTGGGGCCAACGGGGGCTGGGAAAAGCTCGATTATCCGGTTGCTGTGTCGGTTGTATGACGTCACCAGTGGGCGCATTCTGCTGGATGGTGTCGATATCCGGGAGATGCCCCAGGCAGAATTGCGGCAACGCATGGCGGTAATCCTCCAGGATGGCTTTATCTTCGCAGGCAATGTGCGGGACAACATCACCCTGGGAGAGGACTTCAGTTTTGAAGCCGTGCGCCAAGCAGCCGAACGTACGAACGTTGCTCGATTCATTGAAGAACTGCCACAGGGCTACGACACCCCCCTGCGGCAACGGGGCACTAACCTGTCGGGTGGGCAGAAGCAGCTGCTGGCCTTTGCCCGCGCTGCCATCCGCAATCCCTCAATTCTGGTGCTGGATGAGGCCACCGCCAACCTAGACGTGGGCACTGAAGCACTGGTACAGGAGGCATTGGAAACTCTTTTGGCAGGCCGCACGGCCATCATTATTGCTCACCGGCTGTCTACCATCCGGCGGGTTGATCGCATCCTGGTGTTGAAGCAGGGGCAACTGGTAGAGTCGGGTACCCACGATGAGTTGCTGGCAGCAAATGGTTTGTACGCCAGCCTTTACCGTCTGCAAATGCTGGAGTCCTAAGGCCGTGGACGATTCACTGCAAACCACAAAAGCCAACGCTGGTGCAGCGCTCTGGGTACCCCAACCCACCCAGGATGGTTCCTTTACCTTTTTCTCAGAGGCGTTTGGCGAATCGTTTCACAGCCTTGCAGGGGCCAGACAGGAGGCGTTGCTCAAATTTGTTACTGCGACTCGTCTGAGGGAGCGGGCAGCGCGATCGCCCCTGCGCCTGCTAGATGTCTGCTATGGTCTGGGATACAACACAGCCGCTGCATTGGAAACAATCTGGACGGTGAACCCTCGCTGCCAAGTGGATGTAGTGGGGCTAGAGTTAGATGCTACGGTGCCGCTGGGGGCGATCGCCCCGGCGTTGATTGACCCCTGGCCCCCAGAGGTGCAGGAGATTTTGCGGGCGATCGCCCAGACCCATCACTGCACCACCCCCACCCTGCAAGCAAAACTGTGGATTGGGGATGCTCGTCAAACAATTCAATCCTTGGTGCAGCAGGGCTTCCAGGCAGACGCCATCTTCTTTGACCCGTTTTCGCCCCGGCGTTGTCCCCAACTGTGGACGGTCGAGTTTTTTCAGCAGGTGGCGCGTTGCCTAGCACCCACAGGGATGCTGGCGACCTACTCCCGCTCAGCTTGCGTCCGTGCTGCTATGCTGGCGGCAGGCCTCCACATCGGTACCATTCCCTTGGTAGACGACCACCCGCCTCACGAGTGGTCTCAGGGAACGGTGGCCGCCTTTGAAACCAGCCACCTCTTGCCCCTCTCCCCTATGGAACAGGAACACTTGCACACTCGCGCCGCCATCCCTTACCGCGATCCCCAGTTGACGGATGATGCCGCGACGATCCTGCAACGCCACCAAGCAGAACAACGAGCCTCTCAGCGCGAATCTACCTCAAGCTGGAGAAGACGTTGGGGAATTGTTTAACGTCAGTTCTGGTTAAGCGGGTTTTGGGGCAGCGCGCCCGGCGCGGTGCCCCAAAACCCTTACTTTTCCCGAATTCACGTTGTTTAATACCACGTCGCTGATTGAGTAAGTTTATTAGGTGTGAAACAGGCGCTGCGCCCGCTTCACACCACAATAATCTGCTACAGCGATGCCCACTACCCATTCGTCAAAAGTAGCAGGTTTTACTCAGCAATTCTTGCTTTGAAAGCTATCGAAAGCGGAGGTACCGCCCAAACATGTAACCGATTGCCTGAGGATATTGAGTTGAGCGCGCTTGCACTCGATACCAAACGCTATCGCCCATTGACCTTTCACCTAGAACAATCATTTCGGTACCGCGCGATACCTGATAGAGAACCCGCGAATTAGTTCCAGGAGCCGATCGCACATTCACATAATCTGCCGTCACAACTGCAATCCGAGATTGAGGAGACGCGAGGGAAATCGTTGCGCGTCTGGAATTATTATCATAACTGCAACGAACATCGTAGGTTTCCCCTCGACGAGTAACATTCAACGTTAATCAGAACCGATCATTCGTCCGCCGCTGCCAGTAACGGGGACAGTTGAAACCACCCGGTTGACACTCAACCCCTGCGATTGCGCCTGGGTTGTACAGGCTTCTCTCGCTCGCCCCATTTGGAATTCCTGGTCGCTCATCTGAGCATTCACCTGGAACACGCTTGAGAGCGCAATAATGGTGGTAAAGCAAGAGAAGGCTAGAACGGAATTGACAGCGTTTTTCAATGAATTCATAGTGTCTCCTTTGAAGAAATCGATGAATTAATAAGTGATGATAAGTGATGGATTCATTAGGGTGCTTTGGCGTAAGCCTTGCAGAGCCGCAGTGCTCCTGCCAAATCAACCCACTCCATCTGTTCTACCTGCACTAACCCCCGCGATGTTGTCATCCGGCAGCTTGTCAATCAGCTTATGCAGCGGGTCAATGCCCGCCCGGATCGGGGGTTGATCCACCGTGATCGTCAGCGAACTTGCGCCGTCGGAGAAGGGGTGTTTTTGCAGGTAAATCAGCTTGCCCTCGGCGTTGTAAATCCCCACGTCAATCTCCTCCTGGTTCATGGGGGCGGGGGTTTCGTTGCCCACCTCGTCCGATCGCACCTTGGCGGTGTTGATGGTTAGGGTGACGTCAAACTTGCCATCGGCGCGGGGGGTGACGGTGGCGGCGGTGATGCGGTTGTCGTAGAGGGTGACGGTCTCGAACAGGTCGGTGATCAGGTACTGATATTTTTCGGGGGTTACAGCCCGGAGGGCGGCGACCAGATCCGTCCCGGTGGGGTAGGGAGGAATCGGGGCGTTATCCCGCAAAAACTGGGCCAGGGTTTGGTTGACCAAGTCTTCCCCCAGGTAATCTTGCAGGGCATACATCACTAGGCCGCCCTTTTGGTAGACCAGGTGGTTGTCACCCTCGCCCGCTTCCACCAGGGGAACATCGGAGCGGCTGCGGTTTTGCAGGTAGAGGTCTAGGTTATTGCGCAGGGCGGCCCCCAGCCCGATTGTGCCAAATTCCTGGGAGTACACCTGGTTGGCGGTGTATTCCGAGAGGGATTCCGTCAGTATCCGGTCGCCGGGACGCTGGTTGGAAATGTGGATTTGATGCCCCCACCACTGGTGGGCGACCTCGTGGGCGGCGATGTGGAAGGCGGAATCGAGGGTTTGGGTACCATCGCCTTTGATGTTGGCCAGAAAGACCTGGTTTTCGCCCATCAAAATCTGTCCAGCGGGGTAGCTAATCGCTTCGCTGACGTAGGGGGTTTCCACAATGCAGAGAGATTTGTGAGGATAGGGGCCAAACTGTTGCGAGGCATAGTCTAAGCCCTGCTTGGCTCCGGCGAGGATGCGATCGATGTTGCGATCGTGGCCGGGGTGATAGTACACCTCAATGGGGATGCCCTTCCAGGCGTCCCGCCGTACCTCGTAGCGCCCGGAGATAAAGGGCACCTGTTTTTGGATAGGCACTTGACTTTGGTACTCAAAATAGCGGCGGTTGCCCTCTGTCCATTCCCGCACCTGTTCGCCAGAGGTAAAGATGATCTGGTCGGGGGCGGTGCTGAGGATGGCGGAAAACTGGGCCAGATGGGTATCGGGGTGGTTGGCGTTGACCTGGGCGGCCCTGGCTCGTTCGGCCTCGGGGTCGATGGGGGACAACCCCGCCTGTTCCCGCATTTCGGGGCTAATCAAAAACCGCAGCCGATCATTAAAGCCCACCTGGGGTAGAAACGTGTTGCTGCCAAAGTTGGGCCCATTGGTGAGATAGTCGCTAAAGTCCCTGCCCGGATCGTTGGCAAAACCCTCTGGCGATTGGCGCACCAGGTCAAAGCTGGCCTCGACGGTGCCCCCTGGGGGGAGCGGGGTGGGCAGGGTAAAGGCATAGCCCTGTAGGGCCGGATGTTCGATGGGCTGGCCTTCCGGTGCCCCGGCCAGGGTGATTTGGTTCACCTGGATGGCCTTGGGCACCTGGATTAAGACGGTGTCGATGGGCTGCTGGGTTTGGTTTTCCAGGGTGTAGGTGCCCTTCACCGCAAAGCGGGCGTCTTCATCGGGGTAGAGATCGCCTTGGAGGTTGATGGCCGTAATTTTGGGCTGGGCATCCCGCAGTTGGCCGTAGGCTTGTTCGTAGGCTACCAGTTGGGCCACCCCCTCAGCCCGGTTGGTTCCGGCACTGAGCATCGCCGTGTTGTAGTAAATCCAGCCGCCCAACAGTAGGGCCGCTACTGCACTGAGGGCCATCACCATTTGCATGGGGCAGGTAAACCGCTGACGGGCAATGCGCCAGCGCTGTTTGGGTTGGGTATCTACACCGCGCACCCAAAATAGGGCAGTGACGCAGATTAACAACAGGGCGATCGCCAGCCAATAGCCCTGGTACCAGCGCACCGGCTCCAGCATCGATCCATAGCCGCTGAGGTCGCTGTAGTAGGACTTGGGCCGAAAGCCATACTGAAGCAGGCGGGCGTTTCTAAAGACAAAGTTCCCCCCCGCCGTAAACAGCACCACCAGCAGAGCCGACAGCACGTAGCCCAAAAACTTCTGGTTTACCAGCACCTGCACTGTCATGGCCAGCACGGCGACCAGCAGCAGATCCACCAGGGTGATGGTAAACAGGCCAACGCCATAGACCCCCAGGTTGTACTGGGTATAGCCACTGAAGGTCTGAGCTAGGAGGACACCGACCACCATCAACACCAGGGCCAGGCAGAGCATCACCGCCAGCACCAGCAGCTTGCCCACCACAAAGCTCCAACTGCGGGTCGGCAGGGAATCGACTAGAGGATCGACCTTCACCTCCCGCTCCCGCCAGACCAAATCTCCGGCCAAAAACACGATCAGCAGGGGCGCAACTAGCCCCAACACCAGGCTCATGCCATCGACAATTCGGCTTGTAGTGGGCAACAGGACAGGACTGCCGCCACTGGCAAACATCAGCACCAGCAAAAATCCGGTGGTGATCAGGCTGATGGTGAGGATGGCCAGGGTGAGCGGATTCCAGATTAGGCGCTTGAGATCAAGCTTGGCAATGCGCCAGACGTGGTTCACCTGGGCACCGAGGCCGTAGTGGGGCTGGGTAGCGGGGGCTGGGGCGAGATCCCGCACCAGGGGAGCCGCTGAGGCCGTTTCGGCCTGGGGTTTGGCTTTCTTCCAAAAGATCAGCCGATCTTCCGCCCAGTCCAGCAGCTTCTCTAAACGGCCTTGGGATTCGGACGCTCCGCCTGAAAAACTAAACTGCCGCCACACCCAGACAAAGAACACTATGCTCAGGGCCAGATAGAGCAAGCGAGACAGCCAAATCACCGGAGCAAAGGGCACGTTCAGGGTGTTTTGCTCGATCTTTGTCCAAAACCGCACCGTATAGTCAATCGGGGTTGACCCTAGGGGATTGATCAACGCTACAAAAAACGGCCCCGCCCGCAACAGCCCCAGGATGCCTTCTAGCACAACCTGAAGCAGCAGCACCGCCACTAGACCCAGATAGCCCGCCAGGGAACGCCGAGTCAGCAAACCCAGCCCAAAGCTGAGCAGGCCAAAAATCAAAAGGTTGGGCAGGATCAAATACAGGTAGGGCTGAAGGTAGGCCAGCAGGTTAAAGGGGCCAATGCGGGCGGGTGCCATCCAGGGCAATCTCTCGGCCACCAGCATCCCCAGCCCTAACCCTAAGGACATAACCACGACCATCACCGCACTGGCGATGAACCGCCCCGCCCCAAACTGCCATTCCTTCAGCGGACTGGTGAACAAGAGGCCATCCATGCTGCTGGTGAAATCCTTGGTGGCCCGTTCGGTGAAAATGCCCACGGTCAGCAGGATAAAAAATAGATTGGCAGTCATAAAAACTCGCATGATCCGCAGCGGCGCATTGGCGTAGGGCACCAGTTCTCCCGGTCGCGGGTTTTGGCCCATCGCCTGCCGAATGGTTGGAAAGAACCATACATCGCTACCCAAGCCGTGCATAATCACCAGGCCAAGCACGAAGAAAAAGCCAAAGCCCAGCAGCAAACTCCGGGTTCGCAGGCTGTCTTGCAGCTCAAACCGGACGATTTCCCAGACGGGTTGCCAGGGGGAAGAGGTGGTGGGTGGATGGGTGGATGGGTGGGTGGTCATGGGGAAGAGAGAAGGGTAAAGGGGCTTGAGATCCCCGGGTTCTTCAAGAACCCGGGGATCTGGTGGCATCGGAGGACACTACCACCTGCCCCTGCCCCTCGGCTCGCAGCATAAATAACCCGCCCCCCGTGCCAAAGAAGGACTTGGAGCCGCCCCATTTGGTATCCAGGGTAATGCCCATGTCCGAGGCCACGTAAGCCCCCGACTGGATCAGCATCAGCTCGGAAAGGGTCAGCACGTTCAAATCCCCCGGCAGGGAAGGGGCCACCCACACCTCACCGCCCTGGGCAGGTGCGGTGTAGATGTTCTGAAAAAAGCTTTCGCCGCCCAAGAAAGATCGCTTCAGGGCTTGCATAAAGCCCCCTGTTTTGGTCTCTAGCGTTGTCCCGGTAGACATTCCCACCATCGATGCGGCTTCCACCCGCACCTGTTCGCCGCCTCGTAGCTGGAGGCGACCAAGGGTAAAGGCGGGCTGATACATCAATTCAACTTGCATGGTGAATCATTCCTAAGCTGAATGGGCTACTGCGATCATGGCTGGATTATCGGAATCAGTAGAATAAGAAACATCAACGTCGATGCATGGAGCGCTTTGATCATGGGTCAAGCTGTCTCATCCTCCTCCCCCTATATGACCTTCGAGGACTATCTGGTCTACGACGACGGCACCGACACGCGCTATGAACTGGTGGATGGAGTGCTGGTGGAAATGCCGCCCGAAAGTGATGAAAATCTTGGGATTGCCAGAAAGTTGCTGTTAGAGTTGATCAAACATATACCTGCGGATCGTGTGGTCTGGGGAACTGAGATAGAAGTCACCGGCAGACGGGCCACTGGGCGGATTCCTGATTTGCTGGTGCATACCGAAGAGTCTAAAGCGGCCCTTGCGGGTGCCCCCCGTGCTACCCTGACCCGCGATATGCCCCCTCCGGCCCTGGTGGTGGAAGTGGTCGGCCCTGGACAGACCAACCGGGAACAGGACTACCGCTATAAACACACCGAGTACGCGGCACGGGGCACTGCCGAATACTGGATTGTGGACCCCGAAACGCGCCAGGTAACCCTCTGCCGCTGGGTCAGCGGCCAGTACGAAGACCAAGTCTACAGCGGTGAGGAAAGGATTGAGTCCACGGTAGTGCCTGAGTTTGGGTTAACCCCCGCCGAGATTTTTGCATAGCCTGCTTACTTTCTTTGCATAGCCTGCTTACTTTCATAGTCCGCTGACCAGTTGTGTCGGCTGAATGGATTCAGACCTTGGGGACTTAGGGGATGGCCCCGTTGCTAGACTGCAACGCCGGGATCTCCTTCATCACACAGAAGTAGACATCCTCTAGGTCTGGTTCGACCGCCTCAAACCCAGCACCAGGATCGGACTCGCTATAAATCCGGGCAATGATGTCGCCCATGAAAAAGCGGGTAGAGAGCACCCGGCACTTCTCTTCGTAGGTGGGCAGTTCATCCCGGCGTAGCTTAATGCGCCAGACCTTACCCGCCAGTTGTTGCATCAGGCCCATGGGTTGCCCGGTGGCGCGGATCTGCCCGGCAATCAGCACCGCCATCTGGGGACAGAGTTCACTCACATCCTCCACAATGTGAGTGGAAAGAATGATCGCTGCCCGTTCTGAGATTTCGCTGAGCAGGTTGAGAAAGCGCACCCGTTCGGCGGGGTCGAGGCCCGCGGTGGGTTCATCCACAATCACCAGCCGGGGGTCGCCTATCAGGGCCTGGGCAATGCCAAACCGCTGCCGCATACCGCCCGAAAAACCGCTGACGGCGCGATCGCGGGCATCGTACAAATTCACCTGCTGCAGCAGGTGCTTCACCAATTCCTTCCGCTCCTTGCTGTTGGTAATGCCCTTCAGCGCCGCGAAGTGATCCAACAGCTTCTCGGCAGACACGCCGGGATACACGCCAAAGCTTTGGGGCAGATAGCCCAGCACCTGACGCACTTTCACCTTTTCTTCCAGAACGTTGATATCGCCCCATTGGATGGTGCCCTCGCTGGCTTCCTGGAGGGTGGCAATGGTGCGCATTAGGCTGGATTTGCCGGCTCCATTGGGGCCTAGCAGGCCAAACATGCCCATGGGAATGTCCAGGTTCACCCCCTTCAAGGCCTGGAAGCCGTTGGGATAGGTTTTGGTCAAGCCCCGAATTTGAATAGGGGTTGAGGGAGAGGCTGAGCGTACTGGAGAAGAGAAAACTGTGGCAGTCATGGGTTGAACCCTTACAGGAGTGGCGCCGAAGCGGAACTAACTAAAATCGGAATTACTATACAACGCTCCTTATAAGGTTTTTGTAAGGTGTCACGCTTTTGTAAGCTTTACACTCAGTTCTTCAAACTCTCACAAGAGATTTTATAACAGAGAAGCTAGGGGACTGCGCCTCCTTGCTCCTTCGTCTTTCACTCTAGTGTTTGGCAGTGTTGAAACTGGTATTGCATCTGATGTACTGCATCTGATGTATTGCATCTGATACAGAATTCGTCTGCAAAGTAGCAGGTTGTCGTGGTGTAAAA
>DVEB01000349.1 GCA_015295905.1 Synechococcales cyanobacterium M55_K2018_004 | reverse complement strand
CACGACAAACCGGCTCAATAACCGACGGAGTCGGTATGAGCATAGCACCTGAAGTGCTGGTTACAGGCAGTTGGGGCGTTCCCCCACGCATAGGGTACACCCCTACAGACGCTTTTGGGATTGTTCAAAGTAGAATTGGAACCGTTGTTGCAATTGTTCTGGTGTGAGGGAGTTTGCCCAATACTCGACCAGGGCATGACCAAACGCCCAAGCGTTGTGGTCGGGTGGGCTGGGGTTATGGAGCAGCGAGGGCCAAAGTGCCAGCAGATCGAAGGTGAGTGATTGTTTTCCGTGCGGCTCACCGTCTGACAGAGAAACCCCGCTGCCCAGAAGCTGGTATAGCTCGTAGGCCATCTGTAATTTGCCGATGACAACGGGAGCTTGCTCTACAGGAATTTGGTCCGCCAGTATTCGCGCTAGGGCAGGCGACCCTGTGGCCAGCGTGGAGATGAATTGCAACACAGGACTTTTCAGCAGTGCGGTAAGTCCCTGGGTAGTGGTCATCTGAAAAGAGAGGCGATCGATAATTTGGGCTGCCGCGAGGGCACGGGCTTCTAGATCTCGCAGAAATCGGGCGAGGCGGATTTGTTTGGCAGGGGCGATCGCCTCCATCAGAGCAACCGAAAGCACATCTGCATTCCAGGCTTGGCGTCCACTCGCCTGGTCCTGCGTGACGATAGGAAGGACGCGATCGCACCATTCTCCCAATTTTTCGGCACGATAACTGGTGGCCTCTCGAATTGCAATTTCCTTCGGGCGATCGCCCCACTGCCAGTCATAGGGCGGACTCCACTCGCGCACAGGGCGCAATTTATCCACTTGCGTCACCACCACAATCACCGGCAGATCAGGAATCGCTGTTTTGATATCCTTCAGAAAGTCTGCATCCATCTGCAACGCTGGATCGAGGGCTGGGTTCGCCAAGATCAACAAATCTGCGGTTGTGGCGTAATCCAATACCTGTTCGCGAAAATCGCGGCGATTCACCTGCTCGTATCCAGGAGAATCCCATAGATTGAGGGCTTCACCAGAGCGTTGTTGCCAGTGGTAATTCTTCACTTGGTCGGTGCTGGGCAACAGATCCACGGCTGCCAATTCCGCCTGGAAAATGGTGTTGATCAGGCTACTCTTTCCAGCACCAGTCCGCCCGACCAACAGCAGATTCACGGGTCTTTGATCAACATCTGTGGCGGGTTCTGCCTGTTCTAGAATGCTGCGTAAGGTTTCCGTTTTGGCAGCCGGTAACGTTGGCGCTGCAGCAGCAAAGGTTGCAGGCAAATTCGTGCCACCATAGAGGGCGATCGCCTGTTTTGCTAAGTTCCGCAGCGTCACCTCCCGCAATAACTGACTCAGGTTCCACAACAACTGCTGGTTCGCCTGATTGCTCGAACTCTGACTGGCCTGCCGGGCGATCGCTGCTGCCGGATTCAAAATCCACTGTGCCCAGTTCCAGACTTGCAATAATTTCCGTCCTGACGGTTCTAATTTTCGATACACTTCATAGGTCTGATATGCTTGCCCGATCGTCACCTGATTCAACACCGGCGATAACTTTTGCATCCACTGATCCACATCATCCACCGTCCCCCGAATCAATCCATAGGCTTGCGGAATATAGATATTGAGCAACGGATATTTGACTTCAGGATGGTAGATGTAGGCAATTTGTCCGACCAACTCTCTGCACCGTTGCCAGAAAGTGGCCCAGTCTTCCCATAGGGGGCGATCGCTCTCTGCTGCTTTCAATAACTCCTGCAAAACCATCTCGGCCCGTTGACCGGCATCGCCAGTTGTGGACAGCGGTGTTGACTGGTTCGAGGCTTCGAGTTCTTGGTTGACCTCCGCAATGGTGTCATTCAGTTGGGCGATCGCTGGTTTCGTCCATGCCACTAACAGCCAGCGCCACGCTACAAATACGAGCGTGAACACCGCCCAAATCCAATTCAGATGCCACGCATGGATCTGGCTCCCCGCTGCGATCAAAATAAACCCCACAACGCTGACCAACGGAAACCCCAGAACGAGCCACTGCCAAAGCCTTAGTCGTACCATCCTGCTTTCTCCTGTCCCAGCATTATTTTCTATTGTGCAGGATGTCGCTCAGGTTAACTTGCCGGTTGTTGATCTGCGAGTTTTTCAACGCCATCAGTCGTCCAAACTTCAGACCAATTTAATGGGAGATTGAATGTGTAGAAGCGTAGAATGTATAAATCCTATTCATCAAACGTAAATTTCGGATCAGCTGAAACCCTTGATGTTCCGTACACGGTTCCCCAAAATCCGCTTAACCAGAACTGACGTTCATCAATCGTTCATCAATAACATCAATATCAATAAGTGTAGCGGTTTTCGAATTGATGAGAGACAGTCACGCGAGAACATGTCACCTTTGCAAGCCCTCATCCCCCAGCTCCTTCTCCCAAATTGGGAGAAGGGGAGCCGAGCATCTCAAAGTCCCTCTCCCAAGTTGGGAGAGAGATTTAGGGTGAGGGCAAACGTGACATGCACGCCAGTCACGCAGCACAAGATCCTGCTGGTTCAGGAGTTGAGGGGTGTAGTTCACAGACCACACCTGCAAGCAGCAATATAACGCAAATTAAATTCAAAATCTAAAATCCAAAATCCTGTTATGCCAAAAGAAAACCTATTCCTCTGCATGGGTTCCGCCTGTCACCAACTAGGTGTCTATGAAGTGCTGCCTAAACTGCAAGCATTGCTTCAAGCACATCACCTAGAAGACACAATCGAGCTAAAGGGGTCTTTCTGTTTGGAGACCTGTAGTCACGGCATTGTGATGAAATTTCACGACCAACATTTTCTCAATATCAGCCCTCAAAATATTGAGGAAAAATTTCTGCAAGAAATCTTGCCAATGATTCAATCTTCCTGGGCCAACGTATGACGATGGATACACCAAATCATTTGTGGCAGCGCCTCTGGGAATATGATCCCAACGGCTTGATTGTGGTGGATGCCGACCTTTACATTAAATTAGTCAACCCAGCATTCTGCACTATGTTTCAGGTCAGGCAGGAGGATGTGATTGGACAGCCGGTTTCTGTAGTGCTGGATGATGTCAGTGATTTCAAGAAAGTATGGCAACAAGATAGTGTCATTCGTGGCAAGTTAAAGGAATACCCACAACATAATTTATACGTCAATGAAGTGATCTTTGCGATCGCAGACGAAGGTGTAATCGCTTGCATCATGGTAGATCTGAGTCATGACCTAGAACGCAAACGCGAACTGGACAAACTCAAGCGAGAGGCTGTTCGTAAAGTGAATGAAGTGGTCAACAAGCAAATGAAAGTGGTTCAGGAAATTGCTGGCCTTCTGGGTGAAACTACTGCAGAAACAAAAGTGAGCCTCTGGGAAATTGTCCAAACCTTCGAGAAGGATTCCATTTAGCCCAACCCCCCATGGCTGTTGATAATTTTCTCGACATCTACGAGTCAAGCTTAAACAAAAAAGGTGAGGAACTGTGTGGCGATAAAGTCAAGTTCCTCAAGACTGATAAGTCTGCAATTGTTGTGCTCTCTGATGGTTTGGGCAGTGGTGTCAAAGCAAATATCTTGGCCAGCCTGACCACAGAAATTTTAATCACCATGCTCAACGCCGAGCTTCCCCTAGAGGAAGTCTTAAAGACGGTGATTGGAACATTGCCCATCTGCCAAGTTCGTAAAATTGCTTACTCGACATTCACCATCATTCGAGTGAATTGTGAAACCAATCAATTTACGGTAATTAACTTTGACAATCCTCCTTTTCTCTACTTCCACCAGGGGAAAATAATAAAACTTGCAGTGAAGACAGAGGAAATTCTTGACCGTAAGATCGCGATCGCCCATGGTACGCTAGAACGTGGCGATTTCCTGGGTGCCATCAGCGATGGCGTCCTCTACGCTGGGATGGGCGTCACCCTTAACTTTGGCTGGGGTTGGGACAACATTGCCCAGCACATTGAAGGCGTGCTAGAGAGGCGATCGCAAACTGCCCGCACGATCGTCCAAGAAGTCCTCCGCAAGACCTATTCCCTCTATCAGGGTGAGGTTGGAGATGATGCAACTTTTGTGGGCATCTATGTTCGCAGACGCAATCCTTTGATTATCTTTACAGGGCCGCCATTAGACAAAGAAAAAGATGAACTCTATATTGAACGAGTCCTCAATTTTGAAGGCAGAAAGGTTGTTTGCGGAGGCACTACTGGAAATATTGTTGCCAACTATCTAGGTGAAACTATAGAGATGGATCTCTCGACAATCCGGAAAGAGCTTCCCCCGATCGGAAATCTCAGTTGTATTGATCTTGTCACCGAAGGAATTCTTACTATTTCTAAGGCTACTGAATACATCCGCAATTGTGGCGGTGACATTTCTAAGCTCCGCTTTGATAACAATGGGGCTTATTTGCTAGCCAGAGAGATCCTACAAGCCGATTCCATTCTCTTCCTAGTTGGCCAGAGCATCAATGAGTTTTACCAAAATCCATTGTTGCCTAAAAATATTTCCATCCGCAGAAGCCTGATTGAAGAACTAGTACAATACCTCCGCAGCAAACAAAAAGAGGTCGAAATTGAATATTGTTAACGTGAATTTGGGATAAGCTGAAACCCTCTTAACCAGAACTGACGTTTGTTAGGAACTGAGGGCGTGGCTCTCTCAGACGTTGTGTGTAAACCGATGCTTGATAGTGGTGTGCCGCTTCGTTGCTGATTTAACCAATAATTTTTTGAGTGAGGGGCGCACGGAGCGCACCGCTCACTCAAAAAATCATATTTGGATTAAGCAATGCCGAGCCGATGAAATGGGGTGAGGGTTGCTAGGAGTTGGGGCGATCGCATGGGTAAGCGAAGGAAAACGCAGGCTATTTCAGGCATCTACAAAATTACCTGCACAGCCACAGGTGATTGCTATGTTGGTAAAGCTGTCAACATCAATATTCGCTGGGCCAAGCATCGGCGGGATTTAAGACAAGGACGTCATCACAACAAGCGCTTGCAGTGGCTCTGGGATCAGTACAACGAGTCCTATTTTCGCTTTGAAATCTTGGAAAAATGTCCCCCATCCGTTTTAGCCAAACGAGAAGCAGCATGGATCAAAGTGCTGGGCAGCACGAACAAGTTACGCCCCCAAGCTAGTAGATTTCAAGAATTCCGAGTGCGTTGGGGAAATTGGGTCGTGGTTGGGATACTAGCAGTTTTGGTGATTTGGGTTGTGCGATCGCGTTAAACAGGATCGCTCTGTCAGATGCAACCCTGCTGGGCGATCGCTGTTAACACCTGACGCTGAAACCCAACTTTGATACTTAACGTCAGTTCGGGTTAAGAGGGTTTTGGGGCACCGCGCCGGGCGCGGTGCCCCAAAACCCTTGCTGTTCCGTGCGCGACGCGCGCGGAACAGCAAGGGTTTCAGCTTATCTCGAATTCACGTTACTTACTTTTGATACTTATGCCGACTCCATCGGTTATTGAGTCGGTTGGTTGTGATGTAAAACGCGCGCTGTGCGCACGTTTTACATCATAACCAACTGCTACTTTACAGGCGGATTCCGTATTACTTTGCTACTTGAGGCATAAGAAAACCGCTATATTGCCTGAATAGTATCTGAGTAACGCCTGAATAAGGAGTATGCATGACAAGTTCAGTTCGTGGCCTATTGACCGTTGATGCGTTGACTCACCTGATTCAAACCGAAGCGATTGAAACGGTTTTAACCGTCTTCCCCGACCTGTATGGGCGCTTGCTGGGTAAACGCATCACGGGAGATTACTTCCTCAAAGACGTGCTGAACCATGCTGTTCACGCCTGCGACTATCTACTAGCCTGCGACATGGAGATGGATCCCATCCCTGGCTACCAGTTCACAAGTTGGGCGACGGGCTATGGCGATTTCCGGTTGGTGCCCGATCTGACTACACTGCGAGTGGCTTCCTGGCTCGACAAAACAGCGATCGTCCTCTGTGATGTAGTCAATGAGGAAGAGGACAGCCCCGTTAGCATTGCACCCCGTAACATCCTGAAGCGACAGGTGGCGATCGCCCAATCTCTCGGCTATCAGGCGATGGGCGCTTCGGAACTGGAACTCTACCTGTTCAAAGACTCCTTTGAGACGGCTCGCCAGAAGAACTACCATGACCTGGAACCGATCGGTAGTTACATTGAGGACTACCACATCTTTCAGGGCACAAAGGAGGAATTTATCATTGGCGCAATCCGCAAGCACCTCAACCACTCTGGAATTCCAGTCGAGTTCTCGAAGGGCGAGTGGGGGCCGGGGCAGCAGGAGATTAACCTGCGCTATGCAGATTTTCTGGAGATGAGCGATCGCCACACCCTCTACAAACATCTGGCGAAGGAGGTTGCTTGGCAGAACAACGTTGCCGTCACCTTTATGGCAAAGTGGGATGAACGGTATGCCGGGTCTAGTATGCACCTACACGCCAGCCTGTGGGATCTGGAGGGTAAGCCCCTGTTCCCCGGTGACGAAGCCTTTGGCCCGGTGCACAGTTCTCCTCTGTTTCGCTGGTTTCTGGGGGGGTGGATGGCCCACATTCGAGAACTTTTCGCCTTCTATGCTCCCTATCCCACGTCCTACAAGCGCTATGTCGCTGGCTCCTTTGCGCCCACCGGCATCGCTTGGTCCTACGACAACCGCACTGCTGGGTTCCGCATCCTCGGTCATGGCCCGGCGCTGCGGCTGGAGTGCCGCGCCCCCGGCGCCGACGCCAACCCCTACCTAGCCTTTGCAGCCACTCTCGCCGCCGGACTAGACGGCATTAAAAACCAGATCGAACCACCTCCCATGTTTGAGGGCGATGTCTATGCTGCGCAAGGACTACCGCAAGTCCCCCACAGCCTCAATGAAGCGATTCACGAACTAGAGCAAAGCACCTGGGCTAGGACTGTCTTTGGCGACGACGTGATTGACCACTACCTACACTTTTTTAGAACAGAACAGCGCAAATTCGATGAGGTCGTTACCAGTTGGGAACGCGCCCGCTACTTTGAACGGGCCTGACCTCTGCCTCTAGCCTGATTCTCTTGCCCGACTGTAATGTCATACAGAATCCGTTTGTAAAGTAGCAGTTTGTCGTGGCGTAAAAAAACTTGACCAACCTTCTTGTAAGGCCCTTAACCCCAACTGACGTGGAAATAGAAGTCTGCCAAACTGAAAATAGTTTTTTTAGTGGATTTACATCTGCGAAAGAAAAGCGTAATCAGTAATTGAGAGCAATTTTCTCACCCCTGGCTCACCCTCACCTTTCATTCGTGGTGCAACGGATATGAGTACTCCAGCCGAAACCCCAAAACCAGAGGTGCGATCGCGCGACATTCTCCAGCGCACCGAATCCCCTTTGGTGCGTCCGAAGGTGAACCAATTTGTCTTGTTGTTATTGTTTGCATTGACGCTGTTTGGTGGGATTGGATTTGTCCTGCGGCTTTTCCAGTCTGCCCCGCTGATCTACCTAGCAATGTTGTTGGTGGCAGCAGTGCTAACAATCCCTGCCTTGGTTTTTCTTTGGTATCTCGATCGCCGCGAACGTGAACCCCTGTGGCTGTTGCTCACGGCACTCTTGTGGGGGGCAGTGATCTCCCTGGGGCTGAGTGTCCTAATGACCAGCGAGATGACTCTCACCCAGTCCATCTGGAACCAGACCTATCTCTCACCGCCGCCTAATCCTCAAGGCGGCTTGACCGTTGACCTGCTCTATGACTTGCTGCAACGGGTGGTGCCGTTTCTGGGTGGCTTCCTACTGACGGGGGCGATCGCCCAGGAAGTCATCAAAGGTCTAGGGCTGTTGCTGTTAGCCTGGTTGATGCGGTCAGAATTTAATGGCGTGCGGGACGGCATCATTTACGGCGGGCTGATTGGGTTGGGCTTCAACCTGACAGAGGCGGCCCTCCACGCCACAGACTATTTCCTGCAATTTGGCCTGCCTGGAGCGATTAGCCAGTTCATCACCAGCTTTACCTTGCTGGGGTTCACACGCCACTTTCTGTTTACAGCGCTGACAGGGGCTGGGTTGGGGCTGGCGGTGCGGACGGGCGATCGCTGGCGGCAGGTGATCTACGCCTTGGCTGGCCTGTTTCTGGCTATCTTGGCAAACGCGACCAACGGTGTGCTGGGGCTAGTGGTGGTGGGGCTGGCCGATCTGAGCTTGCGATCGCTCCCCGCCAACACCGACATGGTTCAGGTCTCGGCTGGCATGGCTTGGGTCAGCAATCTCATTAAGGATATTGTGCTGCTCTCCCCCTACATGGCGTTGCTGTTGATCGGCATTGCCCAGAGTGATCAGTGGGAACGCCACATCCTCCAGCAGGAATTAGCGGACGAAAACAGTAGCCTAATCACTGCAGCAGAGTATCGGCAGGTTGGGCAAGAGGGTGCCTTGGGCGTGCGCAGCATTCCCGGCCTGCCCAAAGACCTCTCGAACGCCATTGTGGATGCTCAGAACAAACTGGCCTTCCGCAAGTACGAGGTGAAAAGCCAGGGGGGTAACCCCGAAACGGACGCAGTGGTACAGGCATGGCGCGATCGCATTACTTACCTACGCAATTCCCTTAACCAGTAGCCTGCGCTAGAGTTGCATCGCACTATTACTGGCTGCCGAGCCAGAATAGACCAATCCGCGCTGCATATCCAACGTCAGTAGGGTGCCATCGCGGATCACCTCGGTCGCACTCTGGACTCCAACGATGACAGGCACCCCTAGCCGCAGACCAATCACAGCGGCATGGCTCGTCAGGCTATCGTCTTCTGTGACAATTCCCGATGCCTTACGGATCGCTTCAATAAAATCTGCTGTGGTCTTGGTCGCCACCAGGATGTCGCCTGCATTGAAGTTGCTGAGATCCTTACAGGAATGAGCAACGCGCGCGCGTCCGCTCACCGACCCCTGACCGATCCCAATCCCGCGTCCCAACACAGCATTCACTACTTCCACCTTGATGAGGTCAGTCGAACCAGAGACCCCCTGCAACGTCCCTGCCGTCATCACCACGAGGTCTCCTTCCGACAGCAAATGCTTTTCTTGGGCAACGTTCAGCGCCGCCTGAAAGGTTTGCCCCGTGGAAGGCAGGTCAAGCACTAGCAACGGCTTGACTCCCCAAACAAGCTGCAACTGACGAGCCACATCGACGTGGGGCGTAATCGCCAGGATTGGTGTGCTAGGACGAAACTTCGAGACATTCCGGGCCGTCGCTCCCGATTTAGTCAGCGTCATAATCGCGGCAGCATTCAGTTGCTCAGCAATCTTGCCGACGGCCTGACTGATGGCATTGGGGATCGAACGACCACTGCTGCTGACATTGCGAGTCACTTCTTCCTGCTCAATCCGGACAGCAATTCTTGCCATTGTCTCGACGGCCTGCACCGGGTACTTGCCTACAGCAGTCTCGTTCGAAAGCATTACTGCGTCCGTACCATCAAGAATGGCATTTGCCACGTCGGAGATTTCAGCACGAGTGGGGCGAGGGTTGCTCACCATGCTATCGAGCATCTGGGTGGCAGTGATAACAGGAATTCCCAAGCGGTTGGCAGTGGCGATTAGGCGTTTTTGCAGCACAGGGACATCTTCAGCCGGGAGTTCGACTCCTAGGTCGCCCCGTGCCACCATCACCCCGTCGCAAATCGATAGCACGGCGTCCATCTGCTCGATCGCCTCGTGTTTTTCAATCTTGGCAATCACAGGGACATGCTTGCCAGCGCTGGAGATCAATTCCTTGACTTCCAAAATATCCTGGGGATTGCGGACAAAACTAAGGGCAATCCAATCTACCCCTTGATCGAGGCCAAACATCAGATCAGCCCGGTCTTTTTCGGTCAGTGCTTTAATCGAAAGGTAGACACCGGGAAAATTCACGCCCTTGTTGTTCGACAACACCCCGTCCAGCATGACGCGACAGTGGAGTTCGCGGTTTTGCTGATCAACCTTCTCCACTAGCATCTCCATCCGCCCATCATCCAGTAGAATGGTGGCTCCTTCGGGGACTTCTTCCGCCAGTGGCTCGTAAGTAACGGAGCTGATCTCGTTTGTCCCCAACACCGGACGACTAGTCAGAATAAAGGGATCACCCTTTTTGAGGGTAATCGAACCCTCTTCAAACCGCCCCAGGCGAATTTTGGGGCCCTGGAGGTCTTGTAGGATGCCGACCGGCTGGTTTAGCTCAAAGGAGACTTGGCGAATCATCCGAATACTACGCTGGTGATCCTCGTGAGTGCCGTGGCTGAAGTTCAATCGCAGGGTGGTTGCCCCGGCCTCAATTAGCCTCCGTAGGACTTCTGGGCTGCTGGTGGCGGGGCCAATGGTTGCAACGATTTTAGTTCGGCGCAGAGGATGTGGCGAATGCATGGAAGTTCCAGAAGTCAAGAAAAACAAATTGTGCGCTATGAGCTCTACAAGACAGATGAGCCACTCACGAAAAGGAGAAATCAGGTTGAATTAAGGTGTTCTTTGGCTAATTAATCTGTTCTCTGTTTAGCAATTGTTTTGAGAATAAGCAAAAGGGATACTACCACGTTTAGCGAGTCTCTTTCTCAGCAAGATTTTGAATAAAGATTTGAAAAATTTTTCTCTAGCAAATATTTTAATGTCAGTCTGGGGTAAGAGGGTTGTGGAAACACCGCGCCGTGCCCCACCACCAGCGATGTTCCGAGCACACTGCGCTCTGAACATCGAGGGTTTCAGATGATCCCGAATTCACGTTGCCGTTAACGTGGCCACGAGCGACGCTGGAGCGATCGCCACTGTTGCCACAGCGCTGCCCAGTCTTCGGCTTGACCACCATAGCGCCAGCGAACATAGGCACTGCAAATCTGTTCAATCAGTTCAGCCTGAGTCGGAGGGTGTTGTCCACGGCATTGTGCGGCAAATTCCAGCGGGGTTTGCGCCTTAGCTTTGTGCATCCCCTGTGCTGATAACTGGCGCAACATGCGCTGGTAAAGGGCTTCCATTGGGTGTTGTCGGGCTAGCCAGCGCTGAAAGCGCCATGCCTGCCAGCCACGCCACAGCAGCCACCCCAAAAAGACAAGCGCAGTGACCAGGACAATCCCCAGCAACACGCCCACCCATCCCCAGTTAAACACACTGACCAAGCGACTCACTAGCCACCCAAAGGCCGAGGTGAGGAGATCAAACACGCCATTCAACCAACCCACCATCGGCGAAGGCAGCCATCCTGCTAGCCATGCCCAAAACGCCCGTAACACGCCAAACACCTGAGATTCCTCCACAGAAGTCGGAACCACCTCATCCCCCGGAATCGGGTTGAACATAAACCAGCCATACTTATGGAAGCACACCTCCGTTAGGGCAACGGCATCGGTATTGCGGACTACATAGTAGCCCGTAAACGGGTTAAACTCACCCGACCGATAGCCCACCACCAGTCTTGCAGGGATGCCAATTGAACGCAGCATCACGGTCAGCACAGTTGAGAAATGGTCGGGATATCCCCCCTGATACTTAAATAAAAATGCTTCTACCAAGTCTTCACCGGGTTCTAGGTAGGGCAAGTTGGGTTGGATCGAGTAATTTTGTTTGAGGTATTGTGCCAAGTAGAGAGACTGTTCGTAGAAGTCAGTCAAAACCTTTGGTGAGCCAGCCAGGATCGCTTCCGTTTTCTGCCGCACGCGTCCTAGGGTCCTCTGGGGGATTTGGAGGTAGTAGTCCGTAATGTAGCGAGGATAGGTTGTCGGCGCACTGCGCAGGCGGGTGCGATCGCGGTAGGGAACCTCCGATACTACGGTATACGTCATCCCCTCCGCTAGGGGGACGGGCGATCGCAGAGCACCTTCCTTATCCAGCACGATCTGTCGAGTCGGAAAATAGACATCCTTCGGTTCGTAGAGGGCTGGCAGCAGGTTCGGCAAGTCTGACACAATCGTGTAAGACTGCACCACTTCCCGGGTGCGGTTGAGCGTTACCGACCAGGGTAAGTTAAACCGGAGCGACCAGCGGGGCCGGTCTAGCTTCATCAGGTCATCCTCCTGGTTGCGCGTCACCTCCCATCCCTGCCCGGTATAGCGGTCAAACGCCATCACCCGCCAGAATCCCTCTGCCTGCGATCGCACCCGCATCACTACCCTAGGCTGCATCTCCCCCCGCAAATTTTGGTTCATTTGCAGGTTAAAGCCGTAGTACTGATTGGGGTCTACCCGTCCTGGTTGTCCAGGCAAGGTGCCATTTACCCCAAAACCTACTGCATCTTCCCCATCACCACGGCCAAACTGCACATAGCCTGGGTTAATGATCTGATCGCCATCAAACTGTCCCTCAAATTCAATGGGGGCGCTGACTGGAAATGTCCGCAGTTGGTAGCCCGGCAGACGTGGTAAGACGGCAAAGATGGTCAGCCCCACCGCCAGGATGGCCAGCAGGATCAGGCTAAGCCTGCGAGGCGAGAGGTCTGCACCCATGTTTTGGAAGCCCTGTGGCAACAGCCCCAGCCGGGAGCGGTAGTCCAGGATTAGCACAGGAATTGCCAGCGCTAGGAAAACTATTAAAAAGGGGGCAAACATTAGAGTTTGGCTGAGGGTGGCAGCCACTCCCATGAGGATTAGCCCAATCACAATGGAGTAGCCCAGATCTTTACGGCGGGGCAGGTCAAAGCTGTGGAAGACTTGCAGTTGGATCAGCAATTCGGCCAGGGCCAGACGGGTATCGTTGCGCTCGGCAATTAGCCGAACAAAGAATAGGCCCAAGGCTACCAGCATGGCGATCGCAATACAGAACTTGACTGCGATATTGCGCTTGCGCCGATTTACCCAACTCCACCCGGCTCCGACAACGCTCACGGGCACCGCCCAAAAACTAATTCCCAGCGGGTCAACCGTATCCACAGCGGCAACATCCACGGCAATAATCCCCAGCGTAACTAAGCCTTGCACCAACACTCTCAGCAAGAGGGAGTCTTCTGGCTCTAGTGGGGGCGCAGACTCGATCCGCTGCCAGAGTTGTTTCAGTATCGGTACCTGGGTGATCGACATAGTCAGCAGCAAGTTGCGAACAACTGGAGGGAAGTCCTCCTGATAGCGCCACGGTTAATTGTCTTCAATGCACACGACTCCAACGCAAACGCGAAACCGCGAAACGTGGGCGATCGCCCTGTGGTGGCAGCCACGCCACAGCTAGGGTTAGACGCACCCACAACTCTCCTAAGGAATCGCAACTGTCCAGAGGATGCGCTCCACGATGTTGCGAGCCTTCCGCCCGCCCGCCGGGATGAGCCGGTGGGAAAGCACGTAGGGGGCCAGATATTTCACATCATCGGGGATGGCAAAGTCCCGCCCTTCTAGGAAGGCGATCGCCTGCACCGCCTTGTGGAGTGCCACCGTGCCGCGAGGACTGACTCCCAGCACAATCTCTTCGTCCTGTCGGGTTGCTCGCACCAATTCTAAAATGTACTGCTGTAGTGAGGCTTCTACCCGCACCTGAGCACAGCGTTGACGGAGTTGTTGCACCTCCAGTAACGATAGACAGGGCTGCAAGTCTTCTGGCGGGGTGTTTTGGCCTAAGCGTTGGAGCATCTGCAACTCCTCAATCTCTGTAGGATACCCTAGACTCAGTGCTAGGGTGAAGCGATCCATTTGGGCCTCCGGCAGGGGAAAGGTGCCCTGATATTCCACCGGATTTTGGGTGGCAATCACAAAAAAGGGATTGGGTACGTGGCGTGAGACGCCATCGGTGGTCACCTGTTGTTCCTCCATCACCTCCAGCAGGGCCGACTGGGTGCGGGGGGTAGCCCGATTGATCTCATCGGCCAGCAAAACGTTGGAGAAAACAGGCCCTGGCATAAACTCAAACTCACCACTGCGGGGGTTCCAGATGTTGGTGCCCGTCACATCAGTGGGCAGCAAGTCGGGGGTGCACTGGATGCGTTGAAATTTGCCGTCAATCGAGCGGGCGAGGGATTTCGCCAGGAGCGTTTTGCCAACACCGGGCACATCTTCTAGCAGGGCATGGCCTCCCGAAAACAGCGCCACCAACACCAACCGAATTGACTCAGCTTTCCCAACAATGGTGCGGCCCAGGTTCTCGGTCAAACGCTCGATGGCTTCTCTCATAACATTCTGCATCCGATTCAAATGACGGCATGACAAGGTAGACTCCTGCTCCATCATGGCAGTATTCCCCCAAATTGCCACTGAGCACGATAGAAATTCCAGCAATTCTCAGCATAAAAATTGGAAGCCCAAAATGAGAATCACTGTGAAAATTCGGCTTTGAACGAATTGGGCTGAGCCGACCACAAAAGGCACTGTGCGAGTGCCTTGCACAACATGTCTTAACGTCAGGTTTGGTTAAGATGGTTTGGGGGCATTGCGCTAGGCACAGTGTCCCCAAACCCTTGATGGTCTTGCGCGACGCGCCCGGGCCATCAAGAATTGCGGCTTATCTAGAATTCGCGTTGTCTTAGGTGTCTAGGGACAATTTCATCTACACTCTAGTCAAAGGTAGTTGACCAAATTTTGTCGCTTGGTTGGCTCCCTGCCCGTTCAGTGAGCCATTGTTATGTATCTTGAGATTGGGGGAACAGTAAGTTCGTGCAATTCCACCGGATAGTTCATGAGGCAACTATTGCACGTTTTGATCCTTGAAGACCTGGAAGCAGATGCAGAACTTCTCCTCCTGGAATTGCAGCGGGGCCATTACGAATTGGTCTACCGCCGGGTTGAGACTTCAGACGCTTTCAGAGAGGCGATCGCACAGGAAACCTGGGATGTGATTCTGGCAGACTACCGTTTGCCGGGGTTTAGTGCCATTGACGCCCTCAAAATTATCCAGTCCTACAATTTGGATGTGCCGTTTATCATCGTGTCGGGCAGTATTGGGGAAGAAATTGCCGTTGCAGCGATGAAAGCGGGAGCCCACGATTACCTGATGAAGGACAATCTTGCCCGTCTGCTGCCGGCGATCGACCGAGAACTGCGGGAGGCTGAGATCCGTGCTGAGCGGCGGCAAATCAACGAGGCTCTACAATACCAAGCATTCTATGACACCCTGACGGGGCTACCTAACCGCAACCGCTTCCTGAGTCTGCTGCAACGCCGCATCCAGGCTACCAGTTCTCCCTTTGCAGTGCTTTACCTAGACGTTGATCGCTACCAGACGATCAAGTACAGCCTGGGGCACACCCTGGGGGAACAACTGCTCGTGGCGATCGCCCGCCGACTAGAAACCTACCTCAGCCCCCAGGATGTGATGGCTCGAGTGAGTACGGATGAATTTGCACTGCTCTTGTACGATGCTCCCAACTTGGCTCAGGTTGAGGCCATCAGCCACGAACTACAGCAGGCCCTTGGTCGTCCCTTTGTGATCGGCGATCACTGTCTGCTGACCACGGGTAGTATTGGGATTGCCCTGAGCGACATTGGCACCCAGCAGGCCGAGGAAATTTTACGCGCCGCAGATACGGCCAAGCACTGCGCCCGCCAGCAAGGGGGCGGAGGTTGGGCGGTGTTTGACCAGAAGATGCAGACTCAGGCACTGGAGCGGCTCGACTTGGAGTTTAGCCTGCAACAGGCCATCAAGTTTCACCAACTGAGTGTACAGTACCAACCGATCGTGCGATTGCGCGACGCGGAACTGATTGGATTTGAAGCCCTGGCACGATGGCAACACTCCCGGCGGGGGGCGATTCCCCCCAGTACGTTTATCCCGATTGCTGAGGAAATGGGACTGATCAGTGCCCTCGGCCAGTGGGTGCTTCAGGAAGCCTGCCAGCGGCTCCAGACCTGGAAGCACCAGTTTCCGCAGTACCGTCACTTGGCGATGAGCGTCAACCTGTCGGTCAAGCAACTGATCCAACCGGGGCTTTTCGAGCAAATTGAGCAAGTTTTGACTGCATCTGCGACCGACAGCATTGCTCTGCGTCTGGAAATTACGGAAACGGCTCTGATGGAAAATGCCGCCGCCACTAAAACGTTGCTGGAACAACTGAAGACCCTGCCCATCCAGATTGGAATTGATGATTTTGGCACGGGCTATTCTTCCCTGAGCTACCTGACCACCCTGCCAATTGATCTGTTGAAAATCGATCGCTCCTTTGTCAACGGTCTAGAAAACGACCAGAAACACCGAGATGTGGTGAAAGCCATTATTGCCCTAGCCCACACCCTAGGGCTGGCTAGTGTGGCAGAAGGGATTGAAACGGCTGAGCAATGGCGGCTCCTTTACGAGATGGGCTGTGAGTACGGACAGGGCTACTTTTTTTCCCGCCCAGCAGACCCAGACCGGGTGATTGAGATGCTACAGCGGGGTCGGCTTGCTGCCACGGGTTTGCCAGAGGCGCCGACATCCTGTCAATTGCCTGGTGCCTAAGTGTCACAAACCGGCAACATGCGATGATGGAATTCCAATTCACCCCTACTTGCCACGTCATACCGACTCCATTGGTTATTGAGTCGGTTGGTTGTGATGTAAAACGCGCGCTGTGCGCGCGTTTTACA
>DVEB01000054.1 GCA_015295905.1 Synechococcales cyanobacterium M55_K2018_004 | reverse complement strand
CGACTCAATAACCGACGGAGTCGGTATTAAATCAGCAACGCCAAAAATGGGAATGCTGGACTTGAGGTGTCGCCCTGTTCCGGATGAGGTGCATTCGTCACCGGAGAAAGGGGTGGGAACCAGGCAGAAATGAACTGGGCACCGGGAATTGGGGCCAAAGGTACAGTGCTCTTGCGTAGTTGGGTTGGGGCGGTTGTGAAGCGTCGTCATATTTTAACAGGGTTTGCGGGGGGAGTAGCCGCTGCCATGGGGCTGCAAAGCTGTGGGGCGGATGTGTCTGAGCGATCGCTGCTGCCGTCGGCAAAGGCCAAAGCGCTGGCGGTGGTTGTCAACCAGGCTGATCCCCTGAGTGTGACGATCGCCCGTTACTATCAGCAGCGCCGTGCTATTCCTGAAGCAAATCTCATCCGCCTCGAGTTTGACCCCAACCGCAAGACGATGCCTGCCCAGGAATTTGAGCGGCTTAAACGCCAAGTCGATGCCAGCACACCGCCGCATATCCAGGGCTATGCCCTCACTTGGGTTGCTCCCTACCGGGTGGATGGTATGTCGATTACATCTGCCTTTGCATTTGGGTTTGATGAAAAATTTTGTGCTGAAGGCTGCCAACCCACAGCCGAAAACCCCTACTTTAACCAGTTTTCTCAGACTCCCTATCAGGATTTTCAAGTGCGCCCCACAATGGCACTAGCAGCGTTGAACTTTGCCCAGGCAAAGGCATTAATTGATCGAGGCATTGCTGCCGATTTCACTCACCCTGCTGGGACAGCCTACCTGCTGAGTACGAGCGATCGCGCCCGCAATGTGCGCGCTCAGTTCTACCTCGATATCGAGCAGGCGCTCTCGCCTTACTTCTCCATCAAAGTAGTCCACAGCAATATCCTAAGAGATCGATTAGATGTCATGTTTTACTTTACAGGCAGTGCCCAGGTCAGGCAGATTGAGAGCAATCTGTTTTTGCCGGGGGCGATCGCCGACCACCTCACCTCCCTAGGGGGAATGCTGACCGACAGCCACCAAATGAGCAGCCTCCGCTGGCTGGAAGCAGGGGCAACTGGTAGTTATGGCACTGTGGTAGAACCGTGTAACTTTCCCCAGAAGTTTCCCCACCCTGGCATCCTGATGCTGCACTACCTGAATGGTGATACGCTGCTGCAAGCATACTGGAAAAGCGTGCTGCAACCTGGACAAGGAATTTTTATTGGGGAGCCACTGGCTCAGCCCTTTGCCCCCCTGCTCAGGCTGTGAAATGGCGCGAGCGTTGGGTTAAGCAGAAACGGCGTAGGTTTCCGAAAACTCCTTAGCAGCAGACTGGAGGTACTCGAAGAAAGTATTAGCCACGACCGAGAGTTGTTTGCCCGCCAAGTGCACAACGTACCACTCACGTTGGATCGGAAACCCTTCCACGTCGAGGATGGTGAGTTCACTAGAGTCGGTGATCAGTGTGTGGCGAGAAAGAACCGAAAGCCCAAGTCCACCGGCGATCGCATGCTTAATTGCCTCATTGCTGCCCAGTTCAAGCCGCACCTTGACCGATAGTCCTTGCGAGTCCAGCAGTTTTTGGAAGGCGCGGCGAGTCCCCGATCCTGGCTCTCGCATGATAAACGTTTCCTCGGCGAGGCGCTTGAGGGAAATGTGCTTTTCATGAGCGAGGGGATGGGTAGCCGGAGCGACCACCACCAGCGGGTTGTCGAGAAAAGGGTGGGCCACAATGTCTAGATGTTCCGGCAACTGGCTCATCACGTAGAGGTCATCCTGGTTGTTGGCTAGCCGGTCGATGACGCGCTCGTGATTGGTCACCGTCAGCGATACATCAATGCCGGGATATTTTTGACAGAAAGGCCCTAACAACCGGGGCATGAAATACTTGGTTGTTGTGATCACTGCCAACCGCAGTTTGCCTTGCTTCATCCCCTTCAGGTCGGCAACGGTCATCTCAAGCTGGTCAAGCTTGTTGAAAATTTCCTGGCATGTGGAGAATAATTCACGTCCTGCGTCCGTCAAATAAAGACGTTTCCCGACCTGCTCAAACAGGGGCAATCCGATGGCTTTGGTGAGCTGCTTCACCTGCATGGAAACGGTGGGCTGAGTTAGAAACAGTTCCTCTGCGGCGCGGGTAAAACTGCCGTGACGGGCAGTTGCTTCAAAGACTTTGAGTTGATGAAGGGTCGCGTGGATCAACGGGAATTCTCCTGAAATCGAAGGTATAGATAAAAATCTATCACAAATATCAAAATACGTAACTTTTATCTATAAAAAATCGAGGTTATAGTAGCAGTCAATGGCAACAAAATAAGTTCCCTTCCACTAGCGCTGCTTGGCTTAAATGGCGATCGCCTTCAGGAAGCACCTGAATTCCCAGTGCTGGAGTAGCCAGTTACGTACAGGCTTATTCCGATCGCCCTTTCAGTGAGGCAGCGCTGTTTCTTTCATGCCTTTTGCATTATCTCGAAAAACCATAGGCATTAGCGTAAATTATTACGCTTCTTTATAGAAGATTCTCTAGGTAAATTTGCCAAATCTTGCCAGCACGACACGTACCATCATGACGAATGCCTCGCCGTGTTGGCTGGCTTATCCCCATGGGCGGGGGTGTCTACAAAAGTAGGAGCCAACCGGAGGGCGAGGGTGAGCGTGCGTGCTCCCATGAACAGCGTTAGGGCCAGCCACAGCAGGTGAGGACTCTGTTGCCACCAGGCGATCGCCCCGACCGGGGCAAAGCCCAACAGCGCCGAGACGACTGCCGCCTGCTGCAACGCCTTACCCGCTGTTAATCCCAAAAAGTAGCCGTCCAGCATATACGCTTGGGAGCCAAGGGCTAGGACTGGTACAAGCCACCAGACAGATTGCCTCGCAGTGTCTACCACGTTGACATGACGGGTCAGCAGGCTAAACAGCGGGGTGGGAAAGATAGTAAACAGGAGGGCGATCGCCACACCCATGACCAGACTCACCATTGCTGCTAATTTCACCAGTGCCCGTAACTTATCGCTCTGTCCCCTGCCCTGAAACAGCCCGGCATAGCTTTCGGTCGCAAAGGCCACCCCATCGACAAAATGAGCCGCCAGCATGACTACTTGCAGCAGCAGGGTGTTGGTTGCCAGCACCACGGTTCCCATCGCAGCACTCAGGTTCGTGAACACGGCAAACACCGAGACCAGAGCAAATGTCCGGATGATGATATTGCCATTGAGGAGGAACGTTGCTTTGAGGTCGCTGGCATCCCAGAGATCCGTCAGGACGGACCAGGAAACGCGCTGAGGTTTGTCGTTCCACCGCTGCATCTCTCGACGCACCAGCCCCAGCCCCACACCCAGCATGGCGTACTGACTGAGGGCGGTGGCTGCGCCTGCGCCCGCGCTTGCCCAGCCCCATTGCAGGATGAAGCAGTAGTTGAGCAGCGAGTTTACCCCATTGCTCACGACCGACAGGATCAGCACGTTGTGGCCTTGCCCCCGGCCCAAAAACCAGCCCATCACCACAAAGTTCAGCAGAGCCGCAGGTGCACCCCAGATTAGGCTGTTGTAGTAGGCACGCCCGGAGTCCTTCACGGCGTCGGTCGCACTCAAGAGGGCAAATCCCAGTTCGCGCAGGGGGTGCTGTAGCACCAAGATCGAGAGTCCCACGAGGAGGGCGATCGCCCCATTGCGGACGGCCACCCGCAACACCCCCTGGGCATCGCCCCGTCCCACTGCCTGCGCCGTCATGCCTGTGGTGCCCATCCGGAGAAAACCAAATGTCCAGTAAATGTAATTGAACAAGACACTGGCAAGCGCCACCCCTGCCAGGTAGTGAATGCTGTCCAAATGTCCTAAAAACGCCACATCCAGCAGACCTGCCAGCGGCACCATCAGGTTTGAGAGAATGTTGAAAATTGACAGGCGGAAAAAAGAAGTTGTGAAGTCATCGCGATCGCGGTTGAGCCAAAAGAGAGCCATAGCACCCTTGGAAAAGAACAGGTCGGGGAATTGCCCATTCCCTATTGTGCAGTGAGTATTTGAGGCATTCGGAGAATTGCTGCTTTGGCAGTGGGTATTTTGACAGGAACGTGCCAATCTTGATATAGAGGGGTGTCAACCTAGTCTGGCGACCGCCTGGGAATGGGCGATCGCCCTACTCTATCCAGGTCTCAAAATTCCCCAGGTGCGATTCCGTCAGCACAAGCACAGGTCAGGTGGCCACAATCTAACATCCAAAATCCATTGACTTCCAAGCACCCGCATTGGCTTCAACAGGTCTGGCAACGCACCACCTCACGGCTTCCCGTGGGGGTGCTGCTAGTGGCGATCGCCAGTCTGAGTGTGACTGCTCTGGTGCTGACTCTGCGGCAGTTTGACGGGTTGCAGGCGCTGGAACTGAAGGTGTTTGACCGGATGATGCGGCTACGGCCCGATGAAGGCACTGACCCCCGCCTGCTGATCGTCGGCATTGCAGAGTCGGATATTCGTGCTCTAGGGCAACTGCGTCCCTCTGACCAGACCCTAGCAAAGGCGTTGCAGAATCTGGAACGTCATCAACCCCAGGTGATTGGGCTAGATATTTACCGGGATGTGCCGCTGGCTCCGGGGCGACAGGAATTGCAGCAACAGTTGCGATCGCCCCGCATTGTGGTGATCACAAACCTAGGCAGCAGCAGCATCGACCGCATTCCCCCGCCCGCCAATGTGCCACCTGAGCGAGTGGGGTTCAATGACGTACTGGTGGACAGCGATGGCATTGTCCGTCGCAATCTGTTGTTTGCGGCCACCGAGGAAGCAGGCTATACCTCATTTGCGCTCCAGCTTGCGTTGCAATCTCTGGCCAGGGCTGGTGTAACCCCATCGGCCAGCTCTGCTAATCCCGACTACCTGCAACTGGGGCCTGTAGAGTTTGTCCCGCTGCGCTCCAATTCAGGTGCATACCAGGTGAGTGATGACCGGGGCTACCAAATTTTGTTGGACTACCGCTCGACTGCCCAGGTGGCACGCATGGTGACCTTGAGTGATGTGTTGAGCAACCAGATTGATCCCGCCTGGGTGAAGGATAAAGTGGTGCTGATGGGCTACACGGCTCCCAGCTTGAAGGATCTGTTCTATACCCCCTTCAGCGCTGGGGAACAGGTGCGTCACCAGATGCCGGGGGTGGAACTCCACGCCCACATGGTGAGCCAAGTCTTGAGCGCGGTGCTGGATGGTCGCCCCATGTTCTGGTTCTGGACTGAGGAGCAGGAGTGGCTGTGGGTGTTTGCCTGGTCAGTGCTGGGTGGGGCGATCGCCTGGTTGGTACGGCGTCCCGTTGTTTTGGGGATGACTGGGATGGCGCTGGTGATGGGGGTGGCGGTTGTTTCCTTTGGCCTTTTCCTGCAACGAGGCTGGGTGCCGGTGATGGCTCCGGCGATCGCCACTATTGCCTCCCTCGGCACCGTCGTGACCTACCGCGCCCAGCAAGCCCACCGTCAGCAGCAGATGGTGATGACGCTGTTGGGCCAAAATACCTCTCCCGAAATTGCCGATGCCCTGTGGAACTGTCGCGATCGCCTGCTGCAATCTGGCAAGCTGCCTGGTCAGCGGTTAACTGCCACGATGATGTTTACGGATATCCGAGGGTTCAGCGCCATCGCTGAGCAATATCCCCCGGAGGTGCTGCTGGAGTGGTTAAACGACTATCTGGCCGCCATGACCCAGGAAGTCCAGAACCACCACGGCATTATTAATAAATTCACGGGAGATGGGCTGCTGGCGGTGTTTGGAGTGCCAGTCCCGCGCACCACCCGCCAGGAAATTGCCCTAGATGCCTATCGGGCGATCGCCTGTGCCCTGGCAACGGGACAACGACTGGCGCAACTCAACCAGGCATGGCAGCAGCGCAACCTACCACCTGTGCAAATGCGGGTTGGCATTTTTACGGGACCAGTGGTGGCCGGGAGTCTGGGGGGCAAAGACCGGATGGAGTACGGTTTGATTGGCGACAGTGTGAATACGGCTGCCCGCTTAGAGAGTTGTGTGAAGGAACGACAACCAGACCTCTGCCGCATCTTGATCGCCCAGGACACGCTGCAATACGTCAAGGATTTATTTGAAGTAGAGTCCTGGGGGCCAATGGCGCTGAAAGGGAAACAGCAGATGGTGCAAGTCTACCGAGTGCTGAACCATGCGGCTGAGGGGGGGACAATCCTGTCGGAATAAAGCCACGAAGGGCGGTGCTGATTGAACCCATGATTGTTTGAGCCAGGGGTACACAGTGTACGTCCCTCACGCAAATAATTCAGCAATGCCCAGTGTGTGGGCACCCCCGCACATGCCCACAAACCGCGTTTTACCGCATGAGCGCCTAGCGCCATAAAACAACCCTGGCAGGGCAAAATGAGCATTGCTGCAAAAAATTAGACTGGCATTCGGTAATGCCGAGATGAGGTAGTAGGATCAGGAGGACGTTTTTTAGCACTCTCTGACGATCGTCCCCTGCATTCATGTCTCAGGTTGATGGCTCTAGCGATTTGGTCTACGTCTTCGACCCCACCACGGAGGTTGAGCAACAGCCGTGGTCGATTGTGCTGGCAGCACCTGAGGCGGCAGAGCAGCGATCGCCCACGCCCCCAGAGGAACCCACGACTCTAGACCTAGCAGACAGCAGCCCACCCTGGACACAGCTTGTGAAACAAGTCCTGACAGCCGACTACCGGCTGCAGTTGATTGCAACACTGCGCGACTTTTCCCCGCTGCCCGATCTGATTACCGAGCAACTATTTCGTCACCTGCTCAAGGTCTACCGCTTCAAACTAGAACAAGCGATTCGTCGGCAGGGGGTGGACTCGATTGACACCCGCTTGCCCCACTTTAAAGTGGTGAGCGATCGCAAGACCCATACCAAGACCCTTGAACTAAACCTTGATGAAGAGAGAATTCGGGCTTACCTCAAACGCTCCCTGTCTAATTTATTTAGCCAGGCAGAATTCTGGGAAGAATTTGCCAATGTGATTGGCACGAATTTGGTCGTCTGGGCGATCGACCAGGTTGAGAAAACGACACCCACGGAAGACATACCGCTGGCTGTCCAACAACTCCTGCAAAACGCCACCACTCCCAAACTACAGGAAAAAATTAGCTTCTACGGCCAAATCTATTGTCAAGACATCACCCAAAAAATCATCGATGGTTTCCGCTTGCCCACCTGCTCGCTGCAAGACATTGAGAAGATTTTGGGATTGAAACAGCCTCCCCCAGCAAGTGCGGAGGCCAGTTTTATGCTGGATACGGTGGCGGTGATCCCAACGGCCATCCCGATCGCCAGTAGCATTCGCGCTCAACTGCGACCCGATCTGTGGCAACGCAACTCGGACGAATTAGCGGTTTTTCGCTATCGGAGCCGCACTAATCCAAATAACTACATCGAACATTACATCACCAACCCTGGCGATATTGATCTATTGCCGTGGGAAGCCGCAGGTCAGATCATCGATAAATTTGGGTTTGATACAGTCAAACTGCAGATGATCTTTGCAGCCCGCACTATGGAAGAAGATGAACCTTGGAACACAACGTTTACGCTGCGAGCCACAGACATCATTCCGTTATTAGGATGGGATCGCAACCACAGCATCAGTACACCCGAAAAACGCAATTCGGTTGCTAGTGCTGCCTATGCGCTTTCCTGTTTACTCGTGAAATCGGTGTGGATAGAAGGACGTGGGCCTCGCAAGGTAGATGCCAGCACCCCAATTGGACGAATGTGGGACGTGCTAATTGATCCACACGGGCAAATTGACTGGGTGACTGGAAAAATTGAACGCCCTGAGGAAGTTTATATCACCGTCAGTCCAGGGCTATGGACGAAACATTTTTTGAATCGGGCAGGGAGTAAAGCCAAGGAAGCCCTACATCAGTTTGGGTATCTGGCTAGTAATATTTTACGGATTGACCCCTATCACCACGAAATTGCCCTCCGACTGGCGATTCAACTAACGCTGGATGCGCGCGTCCGGGCACGCAACGACAATCCCTATGATTATCGGGTTGGGACGTTGTTAGAAGAGGTGCTACCGAAGGCAGAGATTGACAAGGCATTATTAGACAAACATAGAGCGCGTGACCTGAAAAACCGCTGGAATAATGCGTTGCAACTGTTGACAAAATTGGGGTGGCAGATCGAATTTGATCCAGAAACCTACCCCGATTGGTTGCAACCCAACAGTAAGGCCGAAAAGCCAAGTGACTGGCGCAAAATTAAGATTATTGAGCGGCTGTTGCAGGCCAAATTGACGATCAAACCGCCCCATCCCATTCCTGGCCTGTTGTCGCAGATGCGAAACCTGAAGAAGTCGAGGGCGATCGCTCCGGCAAAAGTGGCCGAGGAACTGACGGGTGATCAAGTGAAGGAGGGCCGTCTCAAACTTGGCTGGAATCGTAAAGAACTCGGCGGTTTTCTGGGGCTGAGTGCCGATTATGTCGGCAAGCTGGAAAGAGGCGATCGCCCCATTACGCCTGACCTAGAACCCCGACTCCGCAAACTGTTGCACCTTTAGTAGAAGTCAGTAGTAGAAGTTAGGCGTTTTGCCAACATCACCGCCACTATGCTCAACTTTCAGCCTCCTGGTTTTCAACAACGGGCGATCGCCACTAGCCTGGGCGTGGTGGCCTACTACACTCCAGCCGCTCCACCGTGGCAGCCCCCAAGTGACGCCCCGACGCTAGTTTTCCTGCACAGTTTGGGAGGCGGTTCCTCAGCCTACGAGTGGTCCAAGGTCTATGCCGCATTTGCCAACCAATACTCGGTCATAGCGCCGGATTTGGTGGGATGGGGACAATCTGCGCATCCAGTGCGCGACTATCGGGTGGAAGACTACCTGCAAATGCTGACGGAATTTTTGGAACAAGTATGCCATCCCCCCACAGTCGTGTTCGCTGCCTCGCTGACGGCTGGAATTGTGATTCGGCTTGCCATCCAACGGCCTGACCTATTTCGTCAATTGATTTTGGTTGCCCCTTCTGGCTATGGCGACTTTGGCAACAACTATGCTCAAAGTCTCTCGGCCCAATTGGCTGGTGTTCCTGGTTTGAACCAACTCATCTACGCGCTGGGGGCCGCGAATGAGCTAGCTGTTCGCAATTTTCTGGAGCAGTTTCTGTTTGCTCGGCGCGATCGCATCTCCCCCGAAATTGTGGCTGCTTACTTGGCTTCCGCCACCCAAATGAATGCCCAATATGCCGCGCTCTCTGCCCTCAAGGGCGATCTCTGCTTCGACCTAGCCTACTTTTTTCCTCAACTCACTGTTCCCACCGTTTTGCTCTGGGGTGAAAAAGCCTGGTTTTCAACGCTGGAAACTGGGAAGCGATTGGCCAGTCTCAATCCAACCGCCGTCCAGGCGTTGATCTCCATTCCCGATGCAGGCGTACTCCCCCACCTGGAAGTGCCTGCTGTTGTCGTGGGTCTAGTGCAACTGTGGCTCAACGCCTAGCCGTCTAAAGATCTGGGATTGGGAGCGCGATCGCGCTCCCAATTCTGAGGCACTGGCATTTTGGGGTACTGACGTTATCACTATATTCAGAGTCACTACTTGGCGATCGCCTCTATATCTGGCATACTGCCACCTTGATCTTTCCAGACGGCGCGTATATAGTGTGATGTCTAGAGGTTAAGCGCTACATCTGAGGGTGCCAGCCACAAGCCCGACTGTCCCATAACCCACCAGATTTCCTATGGTTCAAAACATTGAGCGTCTGAGTCAGACTAGCCCGTTTCCCGAATCTGCTCCTACTGCCAATCCCGTTTTCTATCGCACCTATAGCCGTCGTGGAGAAAAGGCCGAAGGACGGCGCGAGACTTGGCAGGAAGTGTGCGATCGCACCATCCGAGGCATCACAAAGTTGGGAAACCTTAGCCCTGCTGAAGCTGAATTGTTGAGTCGGATGCAGCACGAGATGAAATCCCTGCCTTCAGGCCGCTGGCTCTGGGTGGGTGGAACCGAGTGGGCCGCCCGTCAGGAAAACTTTTCTGGCGCCTATAACTGCACCAGCACCAACGTGATTGACTGGCGAGCCTTTGGCCTGATGATGGATCTTGCCATGATGGGCTGTGGCACTGGTGCAGTCCTCGAACCCCGCTACATCAACCAACTCCCGGCTATTCGCAACCGCCTCAACGTGACACTGGAAGGCGAGATTGGTGCAGCTCCTATTGCCCAACGCAGCGAAACAACGGATGTGCAGGTAGACGGCAATACTGTTCGGATAACAGTGGGTGATAGCCGTCAAGGATGGGTGAGTTCCTACCAGACCTTGCTCGAACTCTCCACCGCGCCCCGCTTCACGGGGGATGTCACCGTTATTGTGGATCTCAGCAATGTGCGGCCTGCGGGCGAGCGACTGAAGGGCTTTGGGGGTGTTGCCAATCCCATCAAGCTGCCTGGACTCTACGAGCGCTGCGCCAACCTGCTGAACCAAGCTTTGGGACGACAACTCACCTCCGTTGAAGCGTGTTTGCTGATCGACGAAGCCGCCGCCTGTGTTGTGGCCGGAAACATCCGTCGTAGCGCAGGGATGCGTCAGGGGGCGAGCGAAGACGCTGCCTTTGCTGCTGCTAAAGACAACCTCTGGCAGCAAGATGAGAATGGCAACTGGCGCATTGATCCCCAGCGGGACGCTCTGCGGATGGCTAACCACACGCGCGTCTTTCACCGCAAGCCAACGCTGGCAGAAACGACTGAGGCCGTTCGCAAGCAGTTCTATTCAGGCGAAGGGGCGATTCAGTGGGCAGGAGAGGCGATCGCCCGGGCCAATTGCGATTTGCTGAGCACCCCCGAACTCAAGACAGCGTTCCTTGCTGCCTATCAGAACGGAGAAGGAGAGGCTTTCTTGCGATCGCTCCAGCCTGAGATGGATGAGCAGGAACTGCATCACCGTTTGGGGCGTTACGGCCTCAACCCCTGCGGCGAGATCATTGGAGCCGATTTTCACTGCAACTTGGCAGAAATTCATCTCAACCAGCTTGACCCCCACAATTTCCGCGAACAGGAGGAGGCCTTCACGGCTGGTGCGCTTTCTGTGGCAGCCTTGCTCAACCATCGCTTTGTGGAACCGCGCTACCGCTACTCCCGCGAGCTTGATCCGATTGTGGGGGTTTCCTTCACTGGGTTGTTTGACTTCTTCGTCAATGCCTTTGGGGTGGAATGGTTGCGCTGGTGGGCGGAAGGTCGGCCCAACACGATGAAAGGTTTGGAGTTTAGGGAGAAGGAGCGACAGTATCTGACTTTTTGGAAAGAGGTGGTTCATCGTGTGGTGTGGGACTATTGCGATCGCCACGGTCTCAAGCGTCCCAACCGCTGCACCACTGTGCAACCTGCAGGCACCAAATCGCTGTTGACTAATGCATCCCCTGGGTGGCATCCACCGAAGGCACAACGTTTTATCCGTCGCATCACCTTCCGCAAAAATGATGCAGTGGCACTGGCGTGTATGGACTACGGTTACAACATTGTGCCGTCTCAGTCTGATAAAGATGAGAACGGTCACCTGTTGAATGACCCCTTTGATCCTCGCTGTACGGAATGGCTAGTGGAAATTCCTGTAGAAGTGCCCTGGGCTAACCTGCCGGGAGCCGATGAGATCGAGATTGAGAAGTTCTCAGCCCTGGCCCAGTTCGACTTCTATATGCAGGTGCAGAAGTACTATACCGCCCATAACACCAGTGCAACTATCGAACTCAATGAAGATGAAATTGAACCGTTGGCGAGGGCAATTTATGAGGCGATCGCCCACGACGAAGGCTATATGAGCGCCGCCTTGTTGGCTCGGTTCAATGCTCCCTTCCCCCGACTCCCCTTTGAGAAAATCAACCGGGAGACCTTTGTGGAACTGCAACGCGGTGTGCGCGAACGCCAAAAGACCAGTGACTTTTATGCCGCTCTTGCACGCTATGACTCTGGCGAACTGATTGAAGCAGGCCCTGCTGGTTGCGACAGCGACAAGTGCATGATGCCTGAACAAACGCAATAGAATGTTGCTGAGTTGCACAGTTCTATAGATTGGGGGGTGCACACAGCGCCCCTCAATTTGTCTGTAACGTTACGTCATACGGAATCCGTTGCTTATAGGGTCGGTTAGTTTTTGGTAGAACGCCCGCGCCGCGGGCGTTCTACCAAAAACTAACTGCTACTTTATAGGCGGATTCCGTATCAAGCCTGAATTCCAGATAAGCTGAAACCTTTGCTGTTCCGGGCGCGGTGCCCCAAAATCCGCTTAACCAGAACTGACGTTACTCAATGCCTTCGTTCACCGGGAACCGATCGATCAGTTGGATGGCTCGGCGTGCATTCTGATGCAGTTCAGCGGGGAGGTGAGGGACGTAGGGGATCTGGGCGAGAAAATCTAAGGTGCGCCGCAGAATACGGACAATATCGCCCTCATCTAGGCTGGTGCTGTCACACAAATCCACCCAGGCCACCCCCAGTGCCCACTGCTCCACCAAGGCAATAAAGTCGTACTCTAACCAAATGGGGAGATCTACTTGATAGCGGCGTTGCAATTGAAACAATTGACGGCGCGTGTGGCGCAGGCCGCTCAGGGCTTCCTCCACTTCGCCAGAAACCTCAAAGCGAGTCCAGGTATCCGGACGAGAAACTTCGGTCACGAGGGCAGCACAGGAAGCCGCAAGGCAGTGAGGATCTAGGTCATCTAGTTCGCCGGAAGCTAAAGCCATCCCTAGCCAGAGTTCATTGTCGCCCCGAATGGCCGCCGCAATCTGTCCCATCTCGGTAGGCGTTGTGCCCTGCAAGCAACCGAAGTGCCGCAGGATCTCAATCAGATTGAGAAATTCCTGCCAGTAGCGCTGGGAATGTTTGGCGAGTTTTTCCTGGCGATCGCGAATGTCTTCCTGCAGCCGCTCAATCCGGTGCAGCCGCTTCAGCAGGTGGGCAGGGTTGCCGTACTGGTGGGCGGGATGGGTTGCCAGTTGCGCTTCAACTGCTGCCACGCGTCGCTGCTGTTCCTGCACCTCTGGAGCCACTTCTGCTTCGGGGGAAAGATAGGGAATCTGCTGGGCGATCGCACCTGTTTCCTCACCCCCACTGCGAGACTGCCCCGGTTTGAGCGGCAATTCTGGCGGTGGCACCAGAAAATCGACGCTGGCGATGCGGGGAAACTCAGCATGGAGACCAACCACATCCTGGGTAGTGGCCACATACCAGCGGTTGTCTCGCCCCAGACAGACTAGATAAGGCGCTTTGCCCGCCCCAGGAACTTTGGCGACGAGGGTGGCCGCAATAGGCGTGCTGACAGGGATGTGTTTGCCCTTGAGAGAGAGCAGGGTGCCAGCGATCGCAAAAGGCAGGGCAGTGTGCAGGTCATGTACCTGCATTTCGTGAGACTGCTGCTGGAGGATCTTGAGCAGTCGCCGTTCTTCCCGCAGGCGTTCGTTTAGCTTCTCATAGCTCGCCAAGTCTGGCAGGTGGACGTGGGCGATTTGAGCTTGGTGATGCTCTAGTTCTGCTTCCAAGTCCTCGATCGCCTGCCGTTGGGGTTTCAGGTAGAGCGTGGAGAGGTACTGTCCAAAACTGCGCTCCACCAGTTCGCGCGCTTCCTCCAGGGAATGGTTTTGCAACAGGTTGAGCACCATCCCATAGCTGGGGGTAAACTGACTGACCAGCGGATCGGCTCCCTGCGTTGCCAGGAATGCCGCCTCCGATGCGCCTTCAAATTTGTTCTGAACAGTGACCACATGCCCTAGTTCGTCCATGCCCCGCCGACCAGCCCGACCAGCCATTTGCAGAAACTCGGACGCGGTGAGCAGGCGATGCCCCCGGTCTGTCCGCTTTGAGAGACTGGAGATCACCGTAGTCCGGGCTGGCATATTAATCCCAGCGGCCAGTGTTTCCGTAGCAAACACCACCTTAATCATGCCTTGCTGGAACAGTTCCTCGACTAATACCTTCCAGGCAGGGAGAATGCCAGCGTGGTGGGCTGCCACCCCCCGGTACAGCGCTTCCACCTGCCCCGCCCGTCCGGCTTCCGGGTTGCGATCCAAAAATGCGTCTATTTGCTGCTTGAGTTGGGCTGCCTCGGCCTCACTGACCAAGGAGAAGTTGCCTAACTCTTTTACCGCCGCATCGCATCCCCGACGGCTAAAAATGAAGTAGATAGCGGGCAGCATCTCCCGCTGTCGCAACTGGCTGACGATGTAAGCAATACTGGGGACTTCCTGCTGCTTGCCCTTCTGCGGCTTCCCTGCTTTCGGCTTCAGACGCGGGTTGATTGCCTTTTGATTAGAAGTGAGCAGGGGAAACATGCCCTTGGCTGTGCAGAAATGGAACTGGAGGGGCACAGGACGAAAATCGGAATAGATTAGCTCTGTAGGGCCATGGACTTTGTCGATCCAGTCCGTTAGTTGATCACTGTTGGCGACGGTGGCAGAGAGGGCAACCAGTTGGATATCTCTAGGACAGTAGATGATGGACTCTTCCCAGACGGTGCCCCGCTGCCGGTCGTTCATATAGTGGCACTCGTCCAGCACCACGGCTTCTACGCCCTCCAGAGAAGTGCCCACCTGACCGATGGCAGTGCCGTAGAGCATATTGCGGAAAATTTCGGTAGTCATCACCAGGATGGGAGCATCGCGGTTGATGGAAACATCACCCGTCAGCAGACCCACCTGATCTTCGCCAAAGCGATCGCGAAAATCGCGCAACTTCTGGTTAGACAGAGCCTTCAATGGTGTGGTGTAGAAGACCCGTCGCTTTTCACTGCGGCCTTGTTTTGCCAGCCACTGATTGCGGGCCAACGCTCGAATAATGGCATATTCGCCAATCAATGTTTTCCCCGAGCCTGTGGGCGCACAGACGACCACCGATTTATTGGCATTGAGGGCGGCAATCGCCTGCCGCTGGAACCCGTCCAGGGGGAAGGGAAATATACGGTCGAGATCTAGTTCGGGCGCTTGAAGAGAATCGTTCACACGTTTGCGATCGCTCGTGCTGTGAAAGAATAGACAGTCTCTATGGTGCAGGGTGGGCCTGAGGGATGGCAATAGGTCTGAGCCGTTCAAGCCATCTAGACCAGTCTGACTGATTGAGCCTATGCCCCCTATCCTACAGGATCCATTGCTGACGACTGCATCGAGTCTCCCAGGGAGATGTCCCGTTTTTGGCAATGACTCAGACAAAGCCCGGGTCATCTGCGAAGCAAACATAGTTAATGTTTGAATTTGGGCGTTGCTTAATCCAAATATGGTTGTTTGAGTGAGGGGCGCCCCTCACTCAAACAATCATTGGTTCAATCAGCAATGCCTAAATTTGTTTTAATGTCAGGTCTGGTTGAGAGAGTTTTGGGACACCGCACACGGCGCAATGTCCCAAAACCCTTGCTGTTCCGTGCGCATCGCGCACGGAACAGCAAGGATCTCCGCTTATCCGGAACTCACGTGATTTAATCGTTCCTGATTATCTTCCTATGCTGCTATGTTTTAGGCGCTGGGTGCTGTCACGAAGAACTCAACGTCCAGAATACCCAAGCGCAGCAGATCTCCGTCTCTAAGCTGATGACGGACAGTGGGTTCCAGTCGGCGCTGATTGAGCCAAGTGCCATTTTTGCTGGCAGTATCGGTGATGTAGAAGCCCTGGCCAATGCAGTAGCCAAGAACGGCGTGACAACGGGAAATCGAGGTATGGGGAATGGCGATCGCACAGGCCAAGTTGCGTCCCACACTCCACACAGTCGCCAAGCGGGTTACACGAATCTCGCGCTTAGCGTTGAGGTTGGTAGCCAAAAAAGCCCGCCGCTGGGAAACCACAGCTTGGATGTAGAATGGGGCGGCTTGACAGCGCTCGGGGGCCTGAACTAGCGCTTCCAGAGTAGTTGCAACTTCATCGAAACCTTCTCCCGGTAGCGCACTGTCGGTTAAGGGGGTGAGCTGGTCAGAAGAGTGTTCCGTTAACAGAGGGGAAATGAGCGATCGCGTCTGTAAGGATGGAGAATCTGCCATGCTGAAAAAAGTGCATTATTAAGGGGGTTCAAAGGGTGACGGCTCAGGATATTCACCACTTTATCGATTGCCGTAGGAAGCCGGAGCTTCAGCATGCGGACGTAGATTTATCGGGGGCTTTTGGTTGTTATTAAACGCTTTCCCAAGGTTCTGTGTAATCTGTCAAACTCGAAAGTTTGTAAGAACTTCATTGAAGGCGACATAGTCGAATTTCACTTCATCATTGCTTTAAAGATCGTGTCTCTCCCTCCGTAAATACCGAGACTCCACCCCCAAAATGCCCATCAATTGGGACGTACTGGGGCGTGCATTTGAACTGAGCCCCGCCAAGAGACCTGAACCAATCGGACGCGCTTGCATGGCAAACACGTCCAATTGGTTAGCGCTGGAACAGTAAGCGCTGCAAAACATACTCCCAGAGCGCGTTTCGCGGTGCAAGTAGGGAAATGAGTCCAACGTCCAAGGGGGGAGGAGATTAAGGAACATCTGTTCGGGTTAAGCGGGTTTTGGGGCACCGCGCCGGGCGCGGTGCCCCAAAACCCT
>DVEB01000019.1 GCA_015295905.1 Synechococcales cyanobacterium M55_K2018_004 | reverse complement strand
AGTTCAACCTCAACAGTTCAACCTCAACAGTTCAACCTCAACCGCAAGAAATCAACCGCAAGAAAGATGAATTTTCGGTGTAAATCATCTGTCTGCATTTTCAAAGCGAGCGGAATGACATAGGATGGCTGTAACTAATGGGCATACTGACTTTAAGTAGTGGTACTTCTGGAAGCAGTGATACTGCTGGAAGTAGTGATACCTCTGGGTAATGAAGACTCCTCAGAAAGGTCGGGTATGAAGCAGTCGTTTCGCATTCTGAGTCTCATCTCGATTCCGCTGATCGCGTTGGGCAGCTATGGTTTAGTGTCTGCGGAACCCATCCTCCCCCACCTACGATCGCCTCATGTGGTTGTCAAGCGATCGCCCGATTCACTCACCTCTCCCTCTCCTGCAGCGCCGCCCCTGGCCAATGCTCCAGCGCTGATCCAGGTCACCACTCCCCTCGGCACCCTTTACATCACTCTGCACCCATCGCCTACTCCTGCAGAACCGTGGTAAGGGCGGTATCTGGCAAGAAAAAGGCTGCCTCAATTCGCGTTAGGCTGAAGGAGTAGAGTTTGGTTTACCGCCATGAAGCTCTTGACCGATTGGGGCTTCCGTCGTGAAACCTGGCAACAGGGAGAGCGGGGAGAGTACTGGGTACTCGCTCAGGCGATACTGCTACTCATCCTCCCTTTTTTGCCTATCCAACCCCTCCCTGGCATTCCCCTCACGCTCTCGCTGCAATGGGGCTTGTGGACGCTGGCAGGATTGCTGGGTGGGTTTGCGGTCATGCTTGTCTTGAATGGATTACTGGCGTTAGGCAAGAGCCTCACCCCCCTGCCCTACCCCCGCGAAGATGGCCAACTGGTGCAAACGGGAGTCTACGGCATTGTCCGCCATCCCATCTACAGTGGAGTCATTTTGGCGATTCTAGCCTGGGCGATCGCTCACCTCAGTTGGCCCCATTTTCTGGCAACTCTGGTCTTTTTCCTGTTCTTCAACGCCAAAGCCAGCCGCGAAGAACGCTGGCTCACTGAAAAATATCCTGACTATCCTAGCTACCAACAACAAACCAAAAAACTGATTCCCTTACTCTATTAAACGTGAATTCGGGATACGCTGAACCCCTTGCTGTTCCGTGCGCGTCTGCGGGGAACAGCAGGGGTGTTGGGGCACCGCGCCGGGCGCAGTGACCCAACACCCGCTTCACCCACACTGACGTTATTAGACTCTATTAGGCTCTCGGCTGGAGAAATTCGATCACTGCGGTTTGCGGGTCGTTGCGCTTGGCTTCCAGAACCCTTCTCAGCAGGAACTCTCTCCCTCGATGGTAAATAGTGCCCCTAAACCTGATAGATTAACCGAGAGTATCGGCATGAAAGATTGAGCATCATGAGAGTCCTAGTCATTGGCGGCGACGGTTACTGCGGGTGGGCAACAGCGCTTCACCTTTCCAATCGGGGTCACGAGGTCGCTATCCTGGACAGCCTGATTCGACGGCACTGGGATAACGAACTTTGCATTGAGACCCTGACCCCTATTGCACCCATTCAAACTCGCCTGCAACGGTGGAACGATCTCACGGGCAAGCGCATCGATCTGTTTGTGGGAGATATCTGCAACTATGAATTCCTCAAAAAGGCGATGCTCCAATTTCAGCCAGATGCGGTGGTGCACTTTGGTGAACAGCGCTCGGCTCCGTTTTCTATGATTGACCGGGAGCACGCAGTCCTGACCCAGGTCAACAACGTGGTGGGCAACCTCAATTTGCTCTACGCCATGCATGACCATTTCCCCGACTGTCACCTGGTAAAGTTGGGCACGATGGGTGAATACGGTACGCCCAATATTGACATTGAAGAAGGCTATATCACGATTGAACACAATGGCCGCAAGGATACGCTGCCCTATCCCAAGCAGCCTGGTTCCTTCTATCACCTCAGTAAAGTGCATGATTCTCACAACATCCACTTTGCCTGTCGCATCTGGGGGCTGAGGGCAACCGACCTCAACCAGGGTGTGGTTTACGGCGTGTTGACCGAAGAGACTGGCATGGATGAGTTGCTGATTAACCGGCTAGACTACGATGGGGTGTTTGGCACGGCGCTAAACCGGTTCTGCATTCAGGCGGCGATCGGCCATCCGCTGACGGTTTATGGCAAAGGGGGCCAAACTCGTGGCTTCCTCGATATTCGGGACACCGTTCGCTGTATTGAGATTGCGATTAACAATCCAGCAGAGCGAGGCGAATTCCGCGTCTTTAACCAGTTCACTGAACTCTTTAGCGTGGGCGATCTGGCACTAATGGTACAGAAGGCCGGCTCTGCAATGGGGTTAAAGGTGGAAGTTGACCACATCGAGAACCCCCGCATTGAGAAGGAAGAACACTACTTCAATGCGAAGAATACCAAACTCCTAGATCTGGGGTTGCAACCCCACTATCTCTCTGATTCGTTGCTCGACTCGCTGCTCAATTTTGCCATCAAGTACAAGGAGCGAGTGGATACGAAGGAAATTCTGCCCAAGGTGAAGTGGAAGGGTTAAGGCGGTTGGAAGACTTGGCGATCGCTCAACCCGCCTGAACCGCCATCGGTCGCCCTAGTTGCTGGAATTGGTACGCGCAACATTGGCAGCACTAGGGGAAGCACTGGGGCGATCGCCCCTGTCTGCTCATCAGTGGCAAAAATTGCCCGTTTCTTGAGGGCGGTCCAAGAATTTTGAGGCAAGCGGCAGGGGATAGAGGAAAAATGTCACCTCTATCCCTTATCCTTTTGCATAAATGCGTTTTTCGATTCCTTCATCTCATTGACTCGGTTCTCCCGCTATGCGTATTGCCCTCTTCACCGAAACATTTTTGCCCAAAGTTGACGGCATTGTGACTCGCCTGAGTCATACGGTTGATCATTTGCAGCGAATGGGCGACCAAGTGTTGGTGTTTTCCCCAGAAGGGGGCTTATCAGAATACAAGGGAGCGCGCATTACCGGCATTCCCGGTTTCCCCTTGCCGCTGTATCCCGAATTGAAGGTGGCTTTACCCCGTCCTTCGATTCGCAAAGAATTGGAGTTATTCAAGCCTGACCTGATCCACATCGTGAATCCGGCGGTGTTGGGAGTTGGAGGACTCTATTACGCAAAATCGCTGGGGCTGCCGTTGGTTGCCTCCTATCACACCCACTTGCCGAAGTATCTGGAACACTACGGTCTGGGAATGCTGGAAGGGGTGCTCTGGGAAATCCTCAAGGCAATGCACAACCAGGCCGTGATTAACCTGGTGACTTCGACTGCGATGCAGGATGCCCTGACGTCTCAAGGGATTGAGCGGGTGGCGGTGTGGCAGAAGGGCGTAGATACAGAACTGTTTGATCCGTCGCTGGCTAGTGCTGAGATGCGATCGCACCTCACCCAGGGCCACCCTGACTCACCCCTACTGCTCTACGTCGGTCGGCTTTCGGCTGAAAAGGAGATCGACCGCATCAAACCGGTGCTGCAAGCCATCCCTAGTGCCAGACTGGCTCTCGTCGGCGATGGGCCCTACCGGGCCGACCTGGAAAAGATTTTTGCCGACACTCCTGCCTTCTTCGCAGGCTATATGACTGGTCAAACCCTCGCCACGGCCTTTGCCTCCGCCGATGCTTTCATCTTTCCCTCACGCACTGAAACTCTGGGGCTAGTGTTGTTAGAAGCAATGGCAGCGGGCTGTCCGGTAATCGCTGCCAATGCGGGTGGCATTCCCGATATCGTGACCGATGGGGTGAACGGGTATTTGTTTGACCCAGCGGATGACTACGGGGCGATCGCCGCTACGCAACGCCTACTCAACAACACCCAGGAGCGCGAAACTCTGCGGCAAAATGCCCGTCAGGAAGCGGAGCGATGGGGTTGGGCTGCAGCGACGCAGCAACTCCAGCGCTTCTATCGCTCGGTGCTGAGTAATCACTCCATTCCTTCAGCCGCCTAGGCGACATCAGTGCGTTGCGGCTATCAGATCTCTACTATCAGATCTCTGGTGTGCATACACGTCAGTGCAGGTTAAGAGGACTTTTAGGCACCGCGCGATACCTCAAATGCCCTTGAGTTACTATGTGCGTTGTGCATGGCAACTCATACGGAATCCGCCTATAAAGTAGCAGTTAGTTTTTGGTAGAACGCCCGCTGCGCGGGCGTTCTACCAAAAACTAACCGACCCTATAAGCAACGGATTCCGTATCAAGACTTTAGCCTATATACTGACGAGTATCGCTCACCTGCCGCAGGGTGGGCAGGCTGAGGAGTCACGTCAGCGGCCTGCAAATTGCGATATTGCCCTCGACCTAGGCTTCCTCAACCTGGCTAACGCGCCGCAGGTTGATCACGTCGCTCATCTTGCGGATCTTGGTGAAGGTGCGCTCCAGTTGTTCGTGGTCGCGAATATCGATCCCCAGATTGATCAATGCCGGTTTTCCAGGAAAGGTTTTTACCTGGGCAGAACGGACGTTGATGTTATAGTCGGTGAGGCGAGAGAGGATGTCTTTCAGAACGCCCACACGGTCCATCACTTCGATCTGAATCTGAACAGGATAGGTTTGCGGACGGCTTGTGGTTTCATGGCTGGGGTCATTCCAGCAGACGGGGATCAGGCGATCGCCTGGAATGCCATCGGTGTTGGGACAACCTTGCCGATGAATCGAGATGCCTCGGCTGCCCATCGTCACCACTCCAATAATGGCTTCACCGGGAATAGGGTTGCAGCAGCCCGCTAGGTTATAGACCAGTCCTTCTACTCCAGAGATGGGAGAATCGCTGCCATGACTGGGGCGTGTGGGCAGGCTGGAGGGCACAGAGGGTAGCAGCATGGCTGCTTCTTGCTGGGCATCTTGGGGAGTTTGAGCAGGAGCAGTCGCGATCGCCTGAGAGGCCTTGATAGCTTCGCGTAAGCGGTTAATCACCTGGTTGAGGGTCACCTCACCATAGCCCAACGCCGCCAGGAGATCATCAGGGCTGTGGTAGTTACACCGTTCTGCTGTCAGTTGCATTGGTTCAGACTTCAACAGCGCATCAAAGCCCTTCTTGCCCATCTCGCGCTCCAGCATATCGCGCCCACGCTGGATATTTTGCTCTCGGTTTGAGCGCTTATACCATTGGCGAATCCGGTTTTTGGCCCCTGCCGTGACAGTAAAGTTGAGCCAGTCAAGGCTGGGATGGGAGTTTTTCTGGGTGATGATTTCTACGATGTCACCGTTTTTGAGCGGGGTATCGAGCGGCACAATGCGACCATTCACCTTGGCCCCAGCACAGTGGTTACCGACCTCTGTGTGAATGCGATAGGCAAAGTCCACCGTTGTTGCGCCTTGAGCCAGTGAAATCACATCCCCCTGGGGCGTGAAGACATAGACATCATCGTCAAACAGATTAGTCTTCACGTTATCGAGATATTCCTGGGAATCTTTCATGTCGTTCTGCCAGTCCAGCAGTTGACGCAACCAGGTAAATTTCTCGTCCTCGGTTGAGAGCTTAGCAACGGAACTGCCTACCTCTTTGTACTTCCAGTGGGCGGCGATGCCGTATTCTGCAATGTGATGCATTTCTTGGGTGCGGATTTGCACTTCGATGGGCCTGCCGCTGTTGCCGATCACCACAGTGTGCAGCGATTGGTAGCGGTTGGGCTTCGGCAGACCGATGTAGTCCTTAAAGCGACCGGGAATGGGGCGGAACAGGTCGTGGACGATCGCCAGACTGCGGTAGCACTCGTCTTTTGTTTCCACAATGATGCGGACGGCGGCAATATCGAAGATCTCATGGAATTCCTTTTGTTGTCGTTGCATCTTCTGATAAATGCCGTAAAGATGCTTGGGGCGGCCACTGATATCGGCAAAGTGGATGCCAATTTTCTGAAGTTCTTTGCGGATCTGGGCGATCGCTTTTTCCAAATAGGCCTCCCGGTCTGCCCGCTTATCAGACACCAACTGCTGCATCTCGCGGTAGGCTTCCGGCTCTAGATATTTAAAGGCCAGATCCTCCAGTTCCCACTTGAACCGTCCGATCCCCAGTCGATTGGCGAGGGGGGCAAAAATCTCGCGGGTCTCTTGGGCAATGCGGCGGCGTTTATCGTCCGGCAAATGCTCCAGCGTTCGCATATTGTGGAGGCGATCGGCCAGCTTTACCACAATCACCCGAATATCCTGGGCCATCGCCAGAAACATACGTCGAATATTTTCGGCCTGCCGGTCAGTCTTGCTAGCGAAGCTGTATTTTGAGAGTTTGGTGACCCCTTCGACCAAGTGAGCCACCTCTTTCCCAAAGCGATTTTCTAAATCTTCAACCGTGACATCGGTGTCCTCAACGATATCGTGTAGAAAACCAGCGGCAATCATGGCACTGCTGCCCCCCAGGTCTCGCAGCAGCCCAGCGACGGCAATGGGATGGGCAATGTAAGGCTCACCAGAGGCGCGGCGTTGGCCTGCGTGCAGCTCGTAGGCGAAGTTGAAGGCATCACAGACGAGCGTGGCATCAGAGCGGGGATTGTTCGTCACTGTTCCAGTGACTGGGGATCGCTCGGAAACAAGACACTCTTTTAGCCAGTCGGGCAGTTCAACATCGGTAGGGAGAGTGGGTGCCAGGACGTTCATACAATTGCTCCTTGCCGCTGGGAGAATTTGTAAATGATAGAGATATGAGTGCTGATTTTAGAAGATTCAGCGGGGGTAGAAATATCAAATTTGTAGAAGTAGAAAAGTCTACTTCTCGAAGAGATTGGAGGGGGCTAATTGGTTCGGAATTCGCTAGAGTGCGATCGCGTCGAAGCGAATCCGAAAATGCCTTAAAAACGCTCAAAATCAGTTCAAATGTTCTATTTAAGATGCCCTGAACTGGCTTGAGCAATGAAATAAAAACACCTTATGAAACGATAGTCCCAGACTTGTCAAAGTCTGAGCGGAATACACCACTTACCTTAAGGTTAAGGATTAAAAACTTCTTGTTCTACTACTATATACAGACTTCTTTACATTCGTTTTAATCTTGCGTATCTTTTTTAACGGCTCATGCTGCCAGAAATTTTTCGCCACGAATACAAAATATTTCAGCGATCGCTCCAGTCCTTGCAAGGCCTAGCCACACTTGCAAACCCAGATATCCGCGCAGTGCAGGCGGCGGTTTTGGAGAGTCAGCAACTGTTTCAAACGTGTGTCCTGCCACTCGATCTTGAGTTAGTAGACGGGGCGATCGCCCCTCGTCTGCAATCCATCCAGACAGAAATCGGCAAACAACTGCGCCTGCTCGGCATGGATGTGACGTTTTGGCAAACTGCTCGCCAGCCCATAACCCTGCAACAACGCCAGCAGCAAGTTTGCGAGCGAATCGCGTTGTTGCAACAGTATTGTGCAGTGGTCTTGGAAGAGTGAAGTAATGTTGAACACACTTACCCCATCCCCTGCACCCACCCCTCCACCCCAGATGGTTTAATGAAAAGTGCTGAACGGAGACGAAGTTGTGCGCTGCCCAAAGGACAAGACGGAACTGTTGGATCGGGAGTTGGCAGGGGGGTTGGTCGGGAAACACTGCCCCACCTGTGAGGGTGATTGGATCCCACCAGAGGACTACTACCACTGGCAACAGCAGCAGCAACACCCCTTTAAGATTGCGCCTCCCAGGTTCGACCTAGACTTCACGCCAGCCGAGGCAGATGCTAAGGCGGGTCTGTGTCCCGATTGCAACGCCTATATGTCGCGAGCGAGAATTGGCACCAAAACTCCCTTCTACCTAGAGCGTTGTGGTCGTTGCAATGGGGTGTGGTGCGATCGGGGTGAGTGGGATGCCCTGGTGACACTCAACCTGCACGGCTCACTGGAGCAACTATTTACCAGCGAGTGGCAGACCAAGGTGAAGGAACTGGAGTATGCCGACCGAGAACGCCGGGCCACCGTCGAAAAATTGGGCGATGAGTTGGCAAACCGAGTGTTTGAGCTAGCCGAGATGCTCGAACGTCATCCGAATGGGGACTTCGGCGTGGCCTACTTGATGCGACGCTTTGATAAGTAACCAGGGCTGATAAGTCACCAGGGATCACCCGATGGAAAAGAAACCAAACGTTGTTGTTGTCGGAGCAGGTTGGGCGGGTCTAGGCGCAACCTACCATCTGGCACAACAGGGATACGATGTGACGCTACTGGAGGCTGGCGCTTACCCCGGTGGTCTGGTGGCTGGTTGGAAAACTGCCGCAGGGCGATCGGTCGAAGCGGGGATCCACGGGTTCTGGTATCCCTACCGCAATATCTTCAGCTTGGTGAAGGAGTTGGGGTTAAGTCCCTTCACACCCTGGACACGATCGGCTCAGTACTCCCCCGCAGGTCTGGAGGTGGAGTCACCCATTTTTCAAGACGAGCTACCTTTGCCAACGCCGTTGGGAACGTTTCTCTACACACGGTTCAGGCGCATGCCGTTGGGCGATCGCCTCTCAGCCTTGCCCCTGCTCTACGCCGTGGTGGACTTCGACAACTCCGACGATGCTTGGCAGCGCTACGATCTCGTCACGGCCCGCGAGCTGTTTCGCCAGTTTGGCGTTTCCGCTCGCCTCTACAAGGAGAGCTTTGAGCCGATGTTGCTGGTGGGCCTGTTTGCACCGGGGGAACAGTGCTCGGCGGCGGCAGCGTTGGGAATGCTGTACTACTTCATCCTGGCACACCAGCCAGATTTTGATGTGGTTTGGTGTCGCGGCACTGTGGGGGAGATGATCTTTCGCCCCTGGGTGGAGCGCATCGAACAGGCGGGGGGAAAGGTGCTGACCCAGCGGCGGGTGACGGATGTGGTGCTGGAGTCGTCCACCAGTGGTCCTGTTGCTAAGGCGGTGGTGTGTGGCGATGACGTGTTTGCAGCCGATGCCGTCATTTTTGCGGTGGGGGTGACAGGCATCCAGAAAATTGTCGGTGGCAGTGAGTCATTGCGGCAATTTCCGGAGTTTTGCAGCCTGATGAACCTCGGTGCAGTGGATGTGTTGGCCACTCGGTTGTGGTTCGATCGCAAAGTGACGATCCCCTATGCGTCTAACGCCTGTTTTGGGTTCGATAATACAACGGGGTGGACCTTCTTCAACCTAAACGCTCTGCATGATGAGTTTCACGATGAACCGGGAACTGTGCTCGAAGCCGATTTTTACCACGCTAATCAGCTCCTCCCCAGAACAGACGCACAGATTGTCGAGAAGTTGCAGCGCGATTTGGCCACCTGCATTCCTGAATTGGGTCAGGCAAAGGTTGTCGATAGTAGCGTCCTTCGCCTGCCTCGCGCTGTGACCCACTTTGCGCCGGGGAGCTATCAGTCAATGCTGCCGGCCCAAACGCCAATCCGCAATGTTTTTATGAGCGGTGATTGGGTCATCACGCGGCACGGCTCTTGGTCGCAGGAAAAGGCGTATGTGACGGGGTTAGAAGCGGCAAACCTGGTGATTGCGCGACTGGCGTTGGGCCAACCTGCGACGATTCTGCCTGTGGAGCCAGATGAGCCGCACATTCAGGGGTTGCGATCGCTCAATCGTACCCTCCGCAACCTCACCAAGCCTCTGCTGCCCAAGCTCTGGTTGATGTGAAGGCAAGGTCTTTGACAAGATGGCAGCCACTCTCAGTCTGAAAATCAGCAGTTAGCGCTACACGCATAGGTTAGGACACAGCGGTTTGTCTATCATGAGCGCCTAGTGCCATAGCATGAACGTGAATTCCGGATACGCTGAAACCCTTGCTATTCCCTGCGCGTCCCGCAGGGAATAGCAAGGGTTTTGGGTATCTCGAACTCCCATTAACGAGGTATCTGCAGCGACTCTACTGCCGTCGGTTGCTGTAGCATCAGACCGTATTCCAGTCCTTCAACAACCGCTTTGTAGGACGCTTCAAGAATATTGGTGGAAACGCCGACCGTGGTCCAGCGTTGTTGACCATTGCTCGATTCCACCAGGACACGCGTCCTGGCAGAGGTGCCGGAGGTGCTGTCGAGGATCCGGACTTTGTAGTCGGTCAGGTGGAAGTGGGCGATCGCTGGATAGGCATTGATCAGGGCTTTGCGGAGAGCGGCATCGAGAGCCGCAACGGGGCCATTGCCTTCAGCCGCTTCCAAGTAGTCTTTGTCGGCGATCGCCACCTTAATTGTCGCTAGGGCATCCCCACCTTCATGGCCGGCTGAAACCACTTCGCAATGCACCTGAAACCCTTTGATCTGAAAGAAAGAGGGCCGCTGTCCTAGGGCTTCTCGCATCAGTAGTTCAAAGCTGGCCTCTGCCGCCTCAAACTGATAGCCTTGGTTTTCTAACGATTTCAGATGGGAGAGGATGTGTCGGCAAGCGGGGTCATCCTTATGCAGATCAATTCCGAAGCTACGGGCCTTGGCCAGCACATTACTGAGTCCAGCTTGGTCGGAAATCACAATCCGTCGCCGATTGCCAATGCGCTCTGGCTGAACGTGTTCGTAGGTGATTGGGTTGCGTTCCACTGCCGACACATGGATGCCTCCCTTGTGGGCAAAAGCCGAGAGCCCCACAAAAGGTGCGTGGTCATCAGGAGCCAAGTTGACGGTTTCACTAATCATGCGACTGGTCTGGGTCAGTCTGGCAAGCTGGTCCTCCTGCACACATTGAAACCCCAATTTCAGTTGCAAATTGGGGATCACTGCACAGAGGTCGGCGTTGCCACAGCGTTCGCCGTAGCCATTGATCGTGCCCTGCACCATGCGCGCCCCTTCCAGCACCGCTGCCAGTGCATTGGCAACGGCAGTGCCCGCATCGTTGTGGGTGTGAATGCCAATTTGCAATGGATAGGGGAGATCTCGTTGTGCCTGCTGCTGGCTAACAAACTGACGCACCGCCCGGACAATTTGCCCGACTTCGTGGGGCAGGGTGCCGCCGTTGGTGTCACACAGGACAAGCCACTCGGCTCCACTGGCGATCGCAGCCTCTAGCGTTTGCAGGGCATAGTGTGGATTGCATTTGTATCCATCAAACCAATGTTCCGCATCGTAGATCACGCGCCGTCCTTGACTCCGCAGAAACGTCAGGGTATCGCGAATCATTGCTAGATTTTCTTCCAGAGTGGTTTGCAGTCCCTCAGTCACATGCAAATCCCACGACTTGCCAAAGACCGTCACCCAGCGCGTGCCTGCTGAGAGAATTGGTTGTAGCATGGGGTCGCTTTCAGCAGTTCGTCCTGGTCGTCGTGTGGCGCAAAAGGCAACGACTTCTGCTTGAGTTAAAACCTCTTCCTTAACTTGCCAGAAAAACTGCACATCCTTCGGGTTTGCCCCGGGCCACCCCCCCTCAATGAACGGCACCCCTAGGCGGTCAAGCTCGCGCGTGATCCGCAATTTATCTTCAGTGGATAGCGACAGTCCCTCTCGCTGGGCACCGTCTCGCAGCGTCGTATCGTAAATGATAATCCGCTCAGCGGCGGGCTGAGCATCTCCAGAAATTGGTGCTTGAGTCATAGAAACAGCGATACAAAAGGCAACAGGGTAGGCATAAGTTGCAACGCAAGGCGTTCTTCGTACGGAGGACACGGGGAACGCCGCTGGTGAGTTTCATCAATCTTTTTTCTGCCCTCCTTTACCCTAGCGGTTGTCCTTCGCTACTGGCGTCTGAATCCCCATATTTCTTAATTGGGTAGCCCTAAACTCATCATGATTGGTTGGGGGCACCGCATGGTGTGCAGTGCCCCCAAACTCCCATATTTCCATACGCAACACGCACTCAAAATCGAGGGGTTCAGCTTATCCCGAATTCACGTTGCTCCAGGAAGAATATTTGCTTGCGCGATAGGGGCAGCGGACTCGTGCCGCTCCTGCTGCCGTGGCAGAATAGGAGACGCACTCGTTGCCCTTCACTCCAATTGCCGCAAATTCATGACCTCGACTAAAGCGCGATCGCTCCCCTGGTTAAACCTTGCCAAAGCACCTAGCCTTTCCGTCCAGATGATGAGAGTGGGGCTGGTCATCACGCTCATGTTCGTGGCGATCGCGCTTTTGGCCCCACTGATGCAAGCTTGGGGGTGGCTGCAAAATCCGATGGAGTCGCTGTCCAACCCGATTCACCACCCCCCCTCCCTTGAACACTGGTTTGGAACCACACGCCAGGGCTACGATGTTTTCTCCCGCACTCTGTTTGGGGCACAGGCCGCCCTGCAAGTCGTTGTGTTGGCAACGGCCCTGAGTGTCTTTGTTGGAGTGCCATTGGGGATGCTGAGTGGTTACCTGGGGGGTAAACTTGACCGGGCCATGCTGTTCTTTATGGACACCATTTATACACTGCCGGGACTGCTGCTCTCCGTCACACTAGCGTTTGTGGTGGGCCGGGGGGTGTTGAATGCGGCGATCGCCCTCAGCATTGCCTACATTCCCCAATACTACCGCGTTGTGCGCAACCACACCGTCAGCGTTAAAACGGAACTGTTTGTGGAAGCAGCTCAGTCGATGGGAGCATCTCCCTGGCGGGTGTTGACGCGCTATCTCTTTGCTAACGTCATTCAGAGTGTCCCCGTTCTGTTCACGCTCAATGCCGCCGATGCCGCTCTAACCCTTGGCGGTTTGGGTTTCCTAGGGTTGGGATTGCCGGACCAAACGCCAGAATGGGGGGCAGACTTGCGACAAGCGCTCGACGCGCTGCCCACCGGGATCTGGTGGACGGCCTTGTTCCCTGGCCTGGCGTTGACGCTGCTCGTTGTTGGGCTGTCTCTGATTGGGGAAGGCCTGAATGAATTCATCAACCCTCTATTACGGAGAGAACACTGGCAAAGCCACTAATCCATTGGCTTGAGCAAATTGGGCATGAGAGCATGTCACCTTTGCAGGCTCTCATCCCCCAGCCCCTTCTCCCAAGTTGGGAGAAGGGGAGCCGAGCATCTCAAAGTCCCTCTTCCAGCTTGGGAGAGGGATTTAGGGAGAGGACAAAGGTGACATGCACCCGTTGGGCCTTGCATCCTCCCAAGAGGATGCTTGAGTGCAACCCTGAGGTTGGACTCCATCGTGCCAAACGTCTGAAATATTCGCCATGTCCGCACCTCAGCCCTTTTAGTGCGGACAGCGGCCAGCCCACACCCCTGTCCTAGTCAGTCCATCGAGCGCTGTACTCTATAATGAATCCGCTAACGAGGGCTTGACGGGCAATGCAAGCGCTGGTCTAGTCCTCTCTCCCTTTTTCAGAAATGGTTACAACACACTGCTGTTCAAGAGCAGTTGCGCCTTGTGCTGCACCCCTTCAACAGCCACTATCGTCTTCACCTCCCATCAGGGCTATATCCTGGGGCGCGTTCATGCTTTCTGACAACAGCAGTTTCAAGACAGACAGTCTGCTTATGCAGAGGCTTAAGTCCCCTCAAACCATGGGGGTGAGGGGGTGAGAGCCGACCATCATCAAACTCACATCGAATTAAGTCTCGACGTAACTGATGAGGCCGTGGACTGGATTCGCACCCTATTGGCAGCCACGACCTATCAAGGTGATGTCAATGTGATCTCCTATGTCCCTCAGGCAGGGAAAGCGGCATCGGAGTGGTCGTTTACGGTCAGGCTGTACCTGCCCAATGACGGTGGCGTGGCCGCTCAGGTTGAATCCATCCAGAAGCAACTCTCTGCTCTCCATCGCACTGGACAGACCAGCGACTTGCAAATGGCAATCGTGGATCAAATTCCCGTTCTCACGACTCCTACAGACTCCACGAGTGTTCATCATGTTGGTCAACGGTTCATCATCCTGAAACCGAATTCACCCTACCAGCCAACCGAAAACCAGATTGCGATTTATCTCAGATCAAGTCTGGCCTTTGGCAGTGGCTTGCACCCCGCGACAAATTTGATCCTTCAGCTCATCGAACATTACACTACCTCTGGTATGCAGGTCCTTGACCTCGGTTCGGGTTCAGGAATTCTGAGTGTGGCAATGGCAAAGCTGGGGTCGCAGGTGCTTGCGCTCGATAACGATGTGGTTTCTGTGGCAGCCACTGAAGAGGCGATCGCCCTGAACCACGTAACCACCCAAGTCACAGCCCGGGCAGGCAGCCTCGGTGCGGGCAATACTCTGGGTCACTGGATGGGGGGCGATGTAGTCCACGGTGCAGATGCTGCCGATGTCACTTACCAGTTTGACCTAACTCAACAGTTTGACCTAATTGCCGCCAATATCCTAGCTCGTGTTCACATTGCGATCGCCCCCGACTATCAACACGCGCTTAGACTAGGTGGCATTTTGCTCACGGCTGGGTTTACCGAAGACTACGAACCCGACTTAACCGCCGCCCTAGAGGCTGCTGGTTTCAGGCGCATTGATGTGGCGCAAACGGGAGTATGGATGGCGATCGCCTACCAACTGACCACTAGACCTTCCAGTTCTCCTTCACCCAGTGCTGGTCGCGTTGCTTAATCCGAAATGCTAGGGCCGCAGTCAAGAAGTCTGCCTCAGCGACGGTAAATACTCCCCCATCCTTACGGTTCGCACTCCCAGGCAAACGAAAGGACACCCTTACACTGGATTTATGTCGAACGTTTAGGGTTCTGGGGTTGAGAGACGTTGATGGCGATCGCGCCATCCTTTTCTATAGCCCAGACAGTAAACCGTCCAATCTCAGGTTCGGTAACCACGACTTCATGCAAGTGGGCAAAACTATGCACGATATAGGGTGTGTGCCACAGCAAGAGTTGGCGAGTCGATCGGCGCGAATCACTCCAGAGATTGGCGTTGATGCCAGACTTCTCCCTGGCCAAACTGGAGAAGCAATTTGACACCATTTTTGGGTTCAGCAAAACCTGGAACTTATCACCGGAGCAAGTTATGGCAAAAGTTGTTGGAATTGACTTGGGTACTACCAACTCATGCGTGGCAGTTATGGAGGGGGGAAAGCCCACCGTCATTGCCAACGCAGAGGGCTTTAGAACAACGCCCTCGGTGGTTGCCTTCGATCCCAAAACGAAAGAACGTCGGGTCGGCCAAATCGCTAAGCGGCAGGCTGTGATGAACCCCGAAAATACTTTTTATTCTGTCAAGCGTTTCATTGGCCGTCGCTTCGACGAAGTGACCCACGAAGCCACTGAAGTCCCCTATAAAGTGCTCAACGTCAACGGCAACGTTAAGATCGATTGCCCTGCCGAAGGCAAGCAGTTTGCCCCTGAGGAGATTTCTGCTCAGGTATTGCGCAAGCTCAAAGAAGATGCCAGTAAGTACTTAGGCGAAGAAGTAACGCAGGCTGTGATCACTGTTCCTGCCTACTTCAACGACTCTCAACGTCAGGCCACGAAAGATGCTGGTAAGATCGCCGGTCTCGAAGTCCTGCGGATTATCAACGAGCCGACGGCAGCCTCTTTGGCCTACGGTCTCGATAAGAAGAGCAACGAGACTGTCCTCGTCTTCGACTTGGGGGGTGGAACCTTCGACGTGTCTATCCTAGAGGTGGGCGATGGCGTCTTCGAAGTGCTGGCAACCTCTGGCGACACTCACTTGGGGGGCGACGACTTCGACAAGAAAATCGTGGATTACCTGGCAGAAGAGTTCAAGCGCAATGAAGGCATTGATCTCCGTAAGGACAAGCAAGCCCTGCAACGCCTGACGGAGGCGGCTGAAAAGGCCAAGATTGAACTGTCGAGCGTGACGCAAGCAGAAATCAACCTGCCCTTCATCACCGCGACTCAAGATGGGCCGAAGCACTTAGATATCACCCTCACCCGTGCAAAATTTGAAGAACTCTGTGCTGACCTGATTGATCGCTGCCGTGTTCCTGTGGAGACTGCACTGCGTGACTCCAAACTCAGTCGGGACGATATCGACGAAGTGGTGATGGTGGGTGGTTCCACCCGAATTCCGGCCATCCAAGAGCTGGTGAAGCGTCTCTTGGGTAAAGAACCTAACCAAACCGTCAACCCCGACGAGGTGGTGGCTGTTGGGGCTGCCATTCAAGGCGGCGTCTTGGCTGGTGAAGTGAAGGATATCTTGCTGCTCGACGTGACTCCGCTCTCGCTGGGTGTGGAAACCCTGGGTGGCGTGATGACTAAGATCATCCCTCGCAACACCACTATTCCTACCAAGAAGTCTGAAGTCTTCTCGACGGCTGCTGATGGCCAGACTAATGTGGAAATCCACGTCTTGCAGGGCGAGCGCGAGATGGCGAGCGATAACAAGAGCCTCGGCACCTTCCGTCTCGATGGCATTCCTCCTGCACCGCGTGGCGTTCCTCAGATCGAAGTGACCTTTGACATCGACGCAAACGGCATCCTGAACGTGCGGGCGAAGGACAAAGGCACTGGTAAGGAGCAATCCATCAGTATTACCGGTGCTTCTACACTGCCGAAGGAAGAAGTGGAGCGCATGGTCAGCGAAGCTGAGCGCAATGCGGCTGCCGATAAGGAACGGCGTGAGCGGATTGACTTGAAAAACCAGGCTGACTCGCTAGCCTACCAAGCTGAGAAGCAAGTTAATGAATTGGGTGACAAGATCCCTGCGGCTGAGAAGACGAAGGTGGAAGGTCTGACTAAAGATCTGCGAGATGCGATCGCCCAGGAAGACTTTGACAAGATCAAGTCCCTCATGACCGAGCTGCAACAAGCCCTCTACACCATCAGCAGCAATCTGTATCAGGGCGGTGACGGTGGTGCAACTCCTCCCGGTGGTGACGCTGGCAGTGGTGGCTCTGCTGCCAGTGGCGAAGACGACGTGATTGATGCTGAGTTTTCTGAAACGAAGTAGCTCTCTTAAGGTCGCCAACGCTGACCACGACAGCTTAGACTAACGTCAGTTCAGAGCTAAAAGAGTTTGGGGCATTGCACACTGCGCGGTGTGCAATGCC
>DVEB01000001.1 GCA_015295905.1 Synechococcales cyanobacterium M55_K2018_004 | reverse complement strand
GGTTTTAGTCTGCCCGTGGCGGGCTAAAACCACACTAGACGTCCAAAATGAGAACTACTAACTGGCCAAAATCGCCATCGCTTGACAGCGTGCCCGCAAGTATGCTTAGGTGACGATGTTATCGCGAAAAAGCAGCAACGGTTATGAGTTGGTATGGACTTGCGAAATTTGTCACGGGTTTTTTGCTGGCGATCGCCCTCCTCTTTCTAGCAGGGGCTGCAACGGCCCGTTACGTCATGAGTCGCCTCAGCGAATTACCACCCCGTCCGGTCTTTGCCAACGACCCCAAACCCAAAGCAACAAATCCAACTCCCACGCCTGCAACTACCACGTCACCTGCTGTCACACCCCCTACTCCGGCAGCAGCTAATCCTACCCCTCCCCCCGCCGCGACGCCCGCTACGACTCCTAGCCCAACGGAGGGATACACCGCCCGTGTGAATGAACCGATCGGCCTGATCGTGCGGGAGAAACCCAGCCGCGACTCAGCCGAGTTGGGAGGCGTCGCCTACGACCAGACCTTGACCGTTTTGGAGACCTCGCCCGACGGAGGCTGGCAACGGGTACGCTTGGCGGATGGCACCGAAGGATGGGTCAGGGGTGGAAACACCGATCGAATCAACTGATGGATTCATAGCACCACACGTATAAGTTAGGACGAAGCCTTTTGAGGGAAACGCCGCGCAACAGAGTTTCCCTCAAAAGGCTTTTTATACAGAATCCGTCTGTAAAGCAGCAGTTTGACACCACGGCAAACCAACTCAATAGCCGACGGAGTCGGTATTACATCATGAGTGCGTAGCGCCACATCACATACGTATAAGTTGTTTAAGCTTTTAAGTTTAAGTTTTGTGAGCAATTTTGACACTGCGTAACCAAGTTTGAATCTTGGTTACAAAACAGACCAGGATTAGTGTTCAACTTTTTTCAGGATGATAAGTTAGGGAGTGATTAACGACACTCAGTGTCTGTTGTAAAACTCTTCTTTTAAATCACCCGTATGTTCAATAAATATAAAGATAGGGATTGGGCTGTTGCAGCGGTGACTGCTGCTCTCGGTGCTGGAATTGTGACAACATTTGCCGTTAGCCAGGGGCAAAACCCTTTCCTTGCGCTAGGCATTACTGCCTTTGCCACAGTTGCTGCATTAATTGTTGATCTCCTAATCTAAGCTATTGTTCATCATTGCTTGGTGACTGTTTGAGAGTTAGGCAAATCATTCTCATGTCGTTTTAGATTTTGGATTTGCAATTTTAGACTGTAGCGGTTTCATGGTGAACTGCATCTTGATCTCAATGTGAGCCACACTCCATGAGTGGCTCACATTGATTTTTTTATGAGATTTTATGAGGGGTATTGTTTCGAGTGTCCCCCCTCAAGTAGAGGGATTATCAGCACAAGATTGGCTAGTGCGATAACAAGCAAAGTTTGGTTTTGTCTGCACCACACATCATCGGCGCTGTCAAACGATTAATGCGATCGCATGGCACAGCCCTGTTAGAAAAATTCGTCCCAATTCGTATGCAAGATTAACTGCGCTGAATGGTGGCGAAGATTTCATCCAAAATGGCCTGAGCGCCCTGCTGCTTCAGTCGGTGCGCCAAGTCAACGCCCAATTGTTCTGCTGCTTCCGGTGCACCACTAACCGTGTCCTTCGCCAGTTTTTGACCATCCAGAGAAGCCACCAATCCGGTCAAGGTTAGCGTATTGTCTGCCAACACCGTGTGGACACCAATAGGAACCTGACACCCCCCTTCTAACTCGCGCAGGAAGGCACGTTCTGCGTAGCAGCGTTGAGCCGTAGGGGTATGCTCCAGTGCCTTCAGGATGTTGAGAATCTCGGGGTCATCGGCACGGCATTCAATGCCCAACGCCCCCTGACCGACTGCATGGAGAGAAACTTCGGCGGGAATCACCTGGTGGATGCGATCGCCCATGCCCAGACGGTGCAGACCTGCATAGGCCAGGATCAGCGCATCGTATTCCCCCGCATCCAGCTTGGCCAGGCGAGTGTTGAGGTTGCCGCGCACATCCTTAAACGCTAGGTGAGGATAGTGGTGCCGCAATTGCGCTAAGCGCCGCAAAGAAGACGTCCCAATCACTGCCCCTGGAGGCAGCGTTTCCAATTGCTTGTCTTGATGCTTTTCGTGAACCACCAGCGCATCTGCCGGGTCTTCCCGCTCGGTCACACAACCCAAGACTAACCCCTCGGGCAGACGGGTAGGTAGATCCTTCAGGGAGTGAACTGCAAAATCAATGTCGCCACTCAGCATCCCCACTTCCAGTTCTTTGGTAAAGAGGCCTTTATCGCCGATCTTGGCCAGTGCCACGTCTAGGATTTTGTCACCCTGGGTACTCATCGTGTGGACTTCAAACGTGCGATCGGGGAACGCTTTTTGCAATTGTTCCTGCACCCAGTAAGTTTGCACAAGAGCAAGCTGACTTTTGCGAGAACCGATGCGAATGGTACGGGGAGGACTGGCGATCATTGGTAAAGGAATGTTTAGAAAAACGGCAGAATGTTAAGCAAATCCTGGCTTTGAGCCAAAGACAAGCTTACCGCAGCCAGACCCCCAATTGGATCTAGATTCATTCAAATGCTGCCGCAAATTTTTTTAAGCATAGAGCCGTAGCTCATCAGCAAGTTCGCCCCCATTTGCTAGCGAGCAGGTTCAGAAAATCTCACCCAAAGGATTAGCCGCTTGGTACGGGCAGATTTCATCTATGCACCCATAGCCCCTGTGACCAGGAAGCAAGGCCCATCCTTGCAAGGGTTTGCAAGGGTGATTGGTTTGCCCAAGATAGCTTGGGTTGATTTTTCTTGACAATTACCCCCAAGTATCTGTTAACATGATTAACCGTAACGCAAGATGTTGCGTTGGGGCGTCGCCAAGCGGTAAGGCAGCGGGTTTTGGTCCCGCCATTCCTAGGTTCGAATCCTAGCGCCCCAGTTT
>DVEB01000308.1 GCA_015295905.1 Synechococcales cyanobacterium M55_K2018_004 | reverse complement strand
CACCTACGTTGGTTCTATGAACCGGGGCCAGCAAGCCTACTACTTGGAAAAGCGCGTCTTTGGCACTTTGGCACAGTTGGAACTGGGTATTGCTACGAAAACACCCAACTACACATATAACACAACACCCAATGGCAAGATTGATGCCATTTCTACTGCAGATCCCACCGGTGAAGACCTGAGAGGTTACGCAGGGCGCGTTTACGTGGGTACTGGTGGTGATGGGAACGCAACAACCCTTGCCATTCTCTGTGAGGGTACTCCTGGTAAAGTTCCTGACCTTGCTGCTAAAACTGCCTGTCCTTAAAGCCTAGTCGCTAGTTCGCCGTTTGCTTAGCAGAGTTGTACTCAATCTGCTCTGCCGCTCTTGGGGAACTTGACTAATTGAAGCTAGGACTAGATTATGTCAAAAAGCTTGCAGCACTTGGAATAAAAGAATGTCAGGTTTTTTAACCTGAAAGCAATCGACACTGCGAAGCGCACTTCTAGGAGGTGTTTCGCAGTGTGATTTTTTATGAGGTGAACCAGTCTGGGGTTGAGGACAGTCTCTTTGGTTTAGTTAACTTGGTTTAGTTAACAGCGGCTTATCCCTTGGCCTTGAGGCTACCCGTGAAGGTCAACTTCAACTATGATGTCATTCTAGAAGGGTGGCCGATTGTTTTTAACACAAAGAAATCAAGGTGCAGCTAAGGGGGTGTACGAACCCGATCGTTCATCCGGATTCCTACATCCCGAATTCGTAAGTGCGTTTAGCAACGACCCTGTGTTCTGCGGCGAGAGGAAATTTCAACCATATGAAGGCTGCGCTAAAGGCAAGACTGCTGCACTATCTTGCTTATCCAACTGCAACTCATCCAACTGAAAAGAAGTTTAGTCCCAGCCATGAAGTTGGCTTTACTTTGATTGAACTGTTGGTGGTGATCATCATCATCGGCATTTTGTCTGCCATTGCGCTGCCCTCTTTTCTCAACCAAGCCAACAAAGCCCGTCAAGCTGAAGCCGCCACCTATGTCGGCAGCATGAACCGGGGGCAGCAAACCTACTATCTGAAGCACCGCAGATTTGCTCCAACTCGCAACGACCTAGAACTGGGTATCCCTGCAACGACTGACAATTACACCTACGACAGCATGGGGAATGCGAACCAGGCCCTTTCCACAGCTAGCCCCAGGGGAAATGACCTGAAAGGCTATGCAGGGCGGGCTTGGCTAGGAACTGCCGATGATGGCACAGCCACTACGAAAGCAATTTTGTGTGAAGGAGAACCCGGACTCGATCCTCCCGATCTGTCTGGGGCAGAAGATTGCCCCTAACACCGAGTGACTCTACTGTGCCTAGAAAATCAAGGGTGTTGGGGATTGCAGACCTTGAGGGGGGCTTTAGTAGGGATGAGTTCATTCATAGGAAAACGCATCTAGGCGAGGGTGCATGCGAGGGTGCAGCAGTGCTTCTACTGGGCGATCGCCCAATAAATGTTGCTCAACAAGGCGCGGCACGTCTTCCGGCTTGACCCGACAATACCAGGTGACATCGGGTGAAACCCTGACCGTTGGTCCAGAGGCACACTGTCCCATGCAATCACTACTCTGCACCAACACCCCGGTCGGAACTTGCGCTTGCAATGCCTCTAGTACTGCGATCGCTCCATTCCGCACGCAAGAGCGATGCTGACACACAGCAATACAACGACGTTTAATTACGGTTGGGCTTTGCGGAGATGACGGTTCCACGCATTTACAAATTGACACAACACCACCATCTTATCCGAACTAAATCGGAGGATGAGGCTGCTAGCCCATTGAATGCGTTGCACCGTCAGACTTCGACGCTCTTAAATTGCCAAGCCAAACTCTAAAATGGGTGCATGTCACTTTTGCCCTCACCCAATATGGCGTTACGCGCTCATGATCTCAAACGTGTTTTGTGGAAACCCCGCTGCGCGATTTTGCTACAACAAGCGTTGCCCTAACCAATGCGTGTAGCGCTATGGGTTGCAACTTAGCACGTCTGGTGTGGGAGGCCGAATGAATAGGGGGGAGTCGTGTCTTCTAGTGCTGTCGTGACTGTTCCTATCGTGCAACTCTTGCCTGACTGGGTGCCTGTCTTCAACGGAGTGGATCGGGGGGAGTGGTTCACGCAACTGACTACCCATGTGTGGCGGATTGATCTCGACCTGTGGCAAAAGAAATGTGCGACTCTATTCACGCTACTGTCAAAGGATGAGCAAGAACGTGCCAATCGATTCGTGCGTGCGATTGATCAACAGCGTTTCATTGTGTCGCGGGGAGTGTTGCGGCAGTTATTAGGCCAGTATTGTGCGATCGCCCCCGATGCCATTACGTTTCATTACACCCCCCAGGGCAAACCCATCCTGGCAGCATCGCCCACTCCATTCTCACGACCACTCGCGCTCCAGTTCAATCTCTCTCACTCTCACCATTTGGGACTCTATGCCTTTACTGTTGGATATCCCATTGGTGTTGACCTAGAACAACTCCGCCCTATCCCTGTCCTGCAACTGGCCCAGCGGTTTTATCGCCCCGCAGAATTGGAGTCGCTGCGATCGCTCCCCTCCGACCAACAACCGCTTACATTCTTGCAATACTGGACACTCAAAGAAGCCTATCTAAAGGCCACTGGCAGAGGCATCGGTGGCTTAAACGAGGTGGAGGTGAACCAAGAGGCCAACCCTCATCAACGACTGTTCCGGATAGGGGCAGCGGCAACGTCTGAGCCAACGGTAGACTGCTCTTGGTGGATGGCGGAGTTTGTCCCCAAAGCGGGATTTGTTGCAGCCTTGGCGATCGCCACTCCCCAAGTGCCAGTCATTGCTTGGTATGACCTCGTTCCACATGAATTCGGGATAGGCTGAAGCCCTCAATGTTCCGTGCACGGCGCGCACGGAACATTGAGGCTTTTGGGGCACCGCGCTTGGCGCGGTGCCCCAAAAGCCTCTTAAT